>NZ_JBGOGX010000033.1:0-53039 GCF_054788455.1 Pseudomonas sp. ZL2
GCTCTCACTTCTGATTCTATTCCTACCTCAAGACACAAGCCGGCGTTGCCGGCGAAGAGGCCGGTAGATCAAACACATTTAGTGTTGTCTGGATTACGACCGCTTCGCGCTCGATCGCTGGCAAGGCCAGCTCCCACAGGTTGGTGCATGCAGATCCACTGTGGGAGCCGGCGTTGCCGGCGATGAGGCCGGTAAATTCAGTACGGCAGGCGGGCTGGCAAGGCCAGCTCTCACAGGTCCAGTCCATTAGATTCCCATTATTTGCTCGGCGGCAGGTGCTCGAACAGGGTCTTGCAGACACCGGCGATATGTTCGTCGAGCAGCCTGACCGCGAGTTCGACATCCTTGGCCCGGCAGGCGTCGAGGATGTCGCGGTGTTCGTGGTCGGCGCGTTCCTTGCCTGCCGACAGGCTCATCTGCATGCGCAGGTAGCGCTCCAGCTTGTCGTTCACCGAGCGGATCATGTTGACCAGGAACGGCCGCTGCGCAGGCTCGTACAGGCAGGCGTGCAGCTCCCAGTTGAGCTCGGCCCAACGGCCGACGTCGTTCTCGCCGACGAACTCCTGGCAGATGCCTTCGGCGCGGGCGAAGGTCGCTTCGGTCATGTTCGGGATGGCCAGGCGCAGGGCCTTGTCTTCGAGCAGCATGCGCACTTCGAACATCTGCGCCAATTCCGATTCGGACATGCGCGTGACCATCGCCCCGCGATTGCGCTGGAACATCACCAGGCCTTCGGCCTCCAGGCGCTTGAGCGCTTCGCGCACCGGGATCTTGCTGACGTTGAACTGGCGGGCGATGTCGTCCTGGCGGATCGGTTCGTCTTCGGCGAAGTGCCCGGCAATGATGGCATCGCGCAGGTGACGGGTGATGATTTCCGAGGTCGAAGGCGTATTGCCCAGGTCCGGGGCGTTGAGGCGGGGTACGGTCACGGTGGCGTCGTCCGAAGTTATTTCTGGATATGGTATACGAAACTATCCAGGTACGGCGCCAGACATGCCCGACGGACAGCGCAGGGGTAAGGCTAACGGATGAAATGCACCTTGCCGGTGTCGTCATTGCCCATGTAGATCCCGTACACCCCGGCCTGGCGCTCTTCGATGTAGCGCTCGAGAATCTGCCGGATCGCCGGGTAGTAGATCTCGTCCCAGGGGATGTCTTCGGGGGCGAAGAAGCGGTAGTCGAGGGTCTCCGGCCCGTACTGGCCGGTGATCTCCAGGGCGATGGCGCGAAAGATGATGTACACCTCGCTGATGGTCGGCACGCTGAAGATCGAGTAGGGCGAGATGATCTCGCCGCGCACGCCGCTTTCTTCCCAGACCTCGCGCAGCGCCGCCTGTTCGGTGGTCTCGCCGCTTTCCATGAAGCCTGCCGGCAGGGTCCAGGTGCCCGGCCGCGGCGGGATCGCCCGCTGGCACAGCAGGTACTTGCCGTCCTGCTCGATGATGCAACCGGCGATGATCTTCGGGTTCACATAGTGGATGTAGCCACAGGCGCTGCACAGCAAGCGCTCGTGGGTATCGCCGCTGGGCCGTCCCTGGTGCAGCTCGGCAGTGCAATGCGGGCAGTAACGCGGGACGGCGGCGGGCATGGTCAGCGGCCTATGCGGGGTTCTTTGAGGGCAATCGGCGCGGCGATGTCGCGCACCTTGCTGTTGTCGTTCTGTTTCAGGCGCAGGTAGTCCAGCGCCACCTTGGCGGCGGCGCGCACGTGATCGACCGAGGCCTGGTGGGCGGCCAGCGGGTCGCCGCTCTTGATTGCCTCGACGATCTTTTCCATTTCCTGGTTGCTGGCGCCGCGGCGGTTTTCCTGGGACACCGAAGTCGCCCGCAGGTAGCTGATGCGTGCCTGCAACTGGCGCAGCTGGGTGGCGGCGACGTGGTTGCCCGAGCCTTCGAGCAGCACGTCGTAGAAGCCCTGCACCGAGTCGATCACCTGTTGCAGTTCGCCTTCTTCCAGGGATTTGCGGTTCACTTCCAGGGCTTTTTCCAGGGCGCGGATGTCCTTGGCCTTGGCGTTCAGGGTGAACAGCTGAACGATCAGGCCTTCGAGCACGCAGCGCAGCTCATAGATGTCGCGGGCGTCTTCGAGGGTGATGATGGCTACCCGTGGGCCCTTGGCGTCGGCGAACTCCACCAGGCCTTCGGATTCGAGGTGGCGCAGGGCTTCACGCACCGAGGTGCGGCTGACGCCGAGGCGGTCGCAGAGGTCGCGCTCGACCAGGCGGTCGCCCGGCAGCAACTGGAAGCTCATGATCGCCCCGCGCAGTTTGTCGAGGACGATTTCACGCAGGGTGACGGGGTTGCGGTTGACCTTGAAGCTGTCGTCGAGGGGCTGGCGTTTCATCATCGGTGCTCTGCAGAGGGCTGTTGCGGTTGCACAGCCCGTCGTTATCGGGTGGGCTCCGAGTCGGCCTCGGCGAAGGCTTCGCGGGCCAGCCGGAAACTGTCCACGGCTGCGGGCACACCGCAATAGATACCGACTTGAAGCAGGATTTCGCGTATTTGCTCACGACTCAGACCGTTACGCAAGGCGCCACGTATATGCAGCTTGAGTTCGTGAGGGCGGTTGAGCGCGGAAATCATTGCCAGGTTGATCATGCTGCGCTCCTTGAGCGACAGGCCGTCGCGGCCCCAGACATGCCCCCAGCAGTACTCGGTGACCAGCTCCTGCAAGGGCCGGTTGAAGTCATCGGCGTTCTCGATCGACTTGTTGACGTAGTCCTGGCCCAGCACCTGGGTGCGGATCTGCAGGCCTTTTTCGTACTTCTCGTTGTTCATCGCTGCGCTCCCAATCAATCAGGCCAGCGGCGGCAGGGCGCCGAGCTTGCCTTTGTGGTAGATCATCGGTGTTGCCGGTTGCTCGGGCAGGATCAGGTGCTTGACCGCGCCGACGATGATGGCGTGGTCGCCGCCGTCGTACTCGCGCCACAGCTCGCACTCGATGATCGCCGTGGCGTTGCCTAGCAGCGGGTTGCCCAGCTCGCTCAGGTGCCAGTCGATGCCCTTGGCCTTGTCTTTACCCTTGCCGGCGAAGGCGTAGGCTTCGGCGGTTTGCCCGGCGGCCAGCAGGTGAATGGCGAACTGCTTGCTGTCGCGCAGGATCGGGTAGGTGTCGGAGGCGTAGTTGGGGCAGAACAGCACCAGCGCCGGGTCGATCGACAGTGCACTGAAGGCACTGGCGGTGATGCCGACGATGCCGCCGTCGGCGTCCAGGGTGGTGACCACCGTGACGCCGGACGGAAAGGAGCCCATCACGTCTTTGTAAATGCCGGGTTCGATCATGGACTGGCGCTCCTAACGCATGACAAAGGGGTCGGGCATGGGCGCGGTGGAGAGGTTGATCCACACCGTTTTCAGCTCGGTATACGCCAGCACCGAATCGATGCCGCTTTCACGGCCGTAGCCGCTGTTCTTGAAACCGCCGATCGGTGCCATGGCCGACACCGCACGGTAGGTGTTGACCCAGATGATCCCCGAACGCACGTCCCGGGCCAGGCGATGGGCCCGCCCCAGGTCGCGGGTCCAGATGCCGGCGGCAAGGCCGAACTGCGAATCGTTGGCCATGGCCAGGGCCTCGGCCTCGGTCTTGAAGCGGATCACCGCCGCCACCGGGCCAAAGACTTCTTCCTGCATGATCTTCAGTGAGTGGCTGTCGCATTCGAACAGGGTCGGCTGGTAGTACCAGCCAGCGCCTTCGACCTCGGCGCGCTGGCCACCCAGGCGCAGTTTGGCGCCCTCGGCCTTGGCCGCCGCTACCAGGCCTTCGACCACGGCCAGTTGCTGGGCGGTGGCCATCGGGCCCATTTCGCTGCTTTCATCCTGCGGGTTGCCGATCTTGATGCGCTTGGCGCGTTCGATCAGGCGCTCGACGAACTCATCGAAGATCTCGTCCTGCACCAGCAAGCGCGAGCCGGCTACACAGCTCTGCCCGGAGGCGGCGTAGATGCCGGCCACCGCGCCATTGATGGCGCTGTCCAGGTCGGCGTCGGCGAAGATGATGTTCGGCGACTTGCCGCCCAGCTCCAGCGACAGCCTGGCGAAGTTCTCGGCGCTGCTGCGCACCACATGGCGGGCGGTGGCGGCGCCGCCGGTGAAGGCGATCTTGCGCACCAGCGGGTGGCGGGTCAGGGCGGCGCCGGTGCTCGGGCCGTAGCCGGTGACGACGTTGACCACCCCCGGCGGGAAGCCGGCCTCAAGGGCCAGGCGCGCCAGTTCGAGGATGGTCGCCGAGGCATGCTCGGACGGCTTGATGACGATGGTGTTGCCGGCTGCCAGGGCCGGTGCCAGTTTGATCGCGGTCAGGTACAGCGGGCTGTTCCAGGGAATGATCGCCGCCACCACGCCGATCGGCTCGTGCACCGTGTAGGCAAACAGGTCGGGCTTGTCCAGCGGCAGGGTGCCGCCTTCAAGCTTGTCGGCCAGGCCCGCGGTGTAGTGGAAAAACTCCGGCAGGTAGCCGACCTGGCCGCGGGTCTCACGGATCAGTTTGCCGTTGTCGCGGCTTTCCAGCTGGGCCAGGCGCTCTTTGTTGTCGCTGATCAGGTCGCCGAGGCGGCGCAGCAGCTTGCCCCGGGCGGTGGCGGTGATGCCACGCCAGGCGGGGCTTTCGAAGGCTTTTTGCGCGGCCTGTACCGCCAGTTCGACATCGGCTTCAGCGGCATCGGGCAGTTGCGCCCAGGCTTGCGCGGTGGACGGGTCGAGGCTGTCGAAGGTCTTGCCGCTGACGGCATCGCGCCACTGGCCGTCGATGCACATCTGGAAGGGTACAAGTGTCATGCAACGATCCCCTTGGCTGAATCGGAGAGGGTTCGGGCGTGCCCGAGAAAGTCCAGGAGCATCTGGTTGACCAGGCGCGGCGACTCTACCGGCATCATATGCCGTTGCTCGGCCAGCACCACGCTCTGGGCCCCGGGAATGCGCTGGGCCAGTTGCACGGTCATGTCCGGGGTCGAGCCCAGGTCCCATTCGCCGGTGGCGATCAGGGTTGGCACCTGGATGCTCGCCAGGTCATCGGCGCGGTACATGTCCTGGGTGGCGAACAGTTCGTAGGTGGTCAGGTAACCCTGCGGATCGTTGCTGGCCAGGGTCTGGCGAATAGCGGCGATCTGCGCCGGGTTGGCCGCCTGGTATTCGCGGCTGAACCAGCGTGCCAGGGCTGCTTCGGCATTGGCGTCGGGGCCGTGTTCGGCCGCCTGGGCAGTGCGTGCGATCACCCCGGCGCGCTGTTCGGCGCTGCGGTTGAACACGCTGTTGAGCACCACCAGCGCGGCCAGGCGCTGTGGGTAATGCAGGGCGAAGGCGCGGGCCACCAGGCCGCCCATGGAGAAGCCGATGATGGTTGCCTGAGGCACTTGCAGGTGCTCGAGCAGCTCGGCCAGTTGCGCGGCATAGCCGGGCAGGCCGGTGCCGGATGCCGGACGCGGGCTCTGGCCGTGGCCGAGCATGTCGTAGGCAATGACCCGGTAATCGCTGGCCAGGCCAACAATCTGCCCGCCCCACATTTCTTTGTTCAGGCCCACGCCGTGGATCAGGACCACGGGTTGGCCTTGGCCGGTCGCCAGGTAACTGGTGCCGGCCGGGGTGCGTTCAGCAACAGGCTGAATCATCGGTCGCTCCTAGGGCGTAATTATTGTTATTGCGCTTTTTCAGCGGCCAGCTCTTCCAGGTCGATGTAGCGGTTGCCGATGCGCGGGTGCAGGCGGCCGCCGTCGGCGCAACCGAGCACCACGACGATCTCGTCGGCACGCGGGGCGTCTTCGATCTGCATTTCCAGAGTGATGTAGTGCGAGCGCAGGCCTTCGTCGTCCTTGTGCATCATCGGGATCTGGATCGAGGTGCCAGGGCCGCCGCGCTTGTTGGTGAAGCTCAGGTAGCTCTTGGCCTGGACCGCTTCGCGGTAATGGTTGCCAAAGCGCAGGGTGTGGATCACTGCCGAGGCGTGTTCGATCTCGCCATCGGCGCCGACCACGGCGGCCTTGCCGTAGGCCTCGATCTTGTCGGCACCACCGATGGCCGCGCACAGGCGCTCGACCATCTGCGCACCGAGGTCCGAGCAGTTGGCGCGAATCTCTGGCTTCAAGTCTTCGACAAAACCGCGACCCAGCCACGGGTTCTTGATCACCACAGCCAGGCCGACCATGGTCACCGGCTTGTCGGTGGCCTTGCCGCCTTCAATCAGGGTTTGTTCGGTGTAGGTGACGATCTTGCGGATTTCGAAACTCATGGGCAGCTCCCGTGCAGGGTGGGTTGGTCTTGTTGTCTGATGGTATACCATAATATTTGACGCGCAAGGGCTTGCTGCAAATTTCTCTGCCTGGGGGACGGGTGGGAGGTAGAAAAGCATCGCGGGGCAAGTCGAGTCGACTTGACCCGCGATCAGCGCTTACTTGCGCGCTTCGAGGATCAAATTGAACGGCGTCTCGGTCGCCCGGCGAAAGCGCTTGAACCCGGCTTCCTCGAACACCGCTCGCAGCCTGCCTTCACCCGCCTGTGCACCCAGCCCCAGGCCAACTTCCTGAGACAGCGAGTTCGGCGTACAGATAAAGGTCGAGGCGGCATAGAACAGCCGCCCGACCGGCGTGCTGTTTTCATCCAGGGTGTCGTTGGCATACGGCTCGACCAAAAGCACCGTGCCGTCGGCTTTCAGCGACTCATAGGCATGCCGGGCGGCGCCGACCGGGTCGCCCATGTCGTGCAGGCAGTCGAAGTAGCAGATCAGGTCGTAGTCGTTGCCGGGGAAGTTCTTGGCGCTGGCCTGGACAAACTCCGTGCGTTCGGTCACGCCCCCTTCGGCAGCACGTTCGCTGGCGATGCTGATCGATGGGCCATGGTAGTCAAAGCCGCTGAAGCGCGAGGCCGGGAAGGCCTGGGCCATGATCACCGTCGAGGCGCCATGGCCGCAGCCGACATCGGCGACCTTGGCCCCGGCCTGCAGTTTGTCGATCACGCCGGTCAGGCTCGGCAGCCATTCGGCCACCAGATGGGCGCGGTAACCAGGGCGGAAGAAGCGCTCGGTGCCGCTGAACATGCACGGGTGATGATCGCCCCAGGCCAGGGCACCATCGCCGCGCATGGCGGCAACCAGTTTGTCTTTGTCGTGAAACAGCGCGGCAATCACCGAGGCACCGCCAGCGACATACACCGGTGAGTCTTCGATGGCCAGGGCCATGGCCTGTTCTTCCGGCAGGCGAAAGCGCCCATCGCTGTGTTCCATGTAGCCGGAAGCGGCCTGGGCGCTCAGCCATTCGCGCAGCAGGCGGGGATTGCAGCCGGTCTTGTCGGCCAGTTGTTCGGGTGTGATGAATTGGCTGTCGGCCATGGCCCGGTACAAACCGAGCTCATCGCCGAGGATCAGGTTGGCAAGCATGGCCGCGGCACCCATGTCGGTGACCAGCTTGCCCATGAAGTCATTGAGTCTGGCTTCGTCCATTGCGTGTTCTCCTGCAAGAAGTCCAACGTCAACGGGGTTGCCAGCGGGGCCGGCAACCTCGGGCCAATGTGTTGCGGGGGCAACTCTTAAGTCTAGTTCGCTTCGAAGAACGCCAGCACTTGTGCGCTGAACGCTTCGTCCGCTTCTTCCATGACGAAGTGCCCGCAGTCGGCGATGACGCTGCCGCGCAGGTTGTCGGCATGGGCTTGCAAGGTCTGCAACGGCACCTCGCCGGTAGCATGCTCGGCGCCGATGGCCAGCACTGGCATGTTCAGGCGTTTGCCGGCGCGCTGGCGGTTCTGGGCGATGGTCTGGCTGATCGAGCGGTAGTAGGCCAGCCCGCCACTCAAGCCGCCGGGCTTGCTGTAGGCCTTGATGTAGGTATCGACGGCAACGCGGTCGACATGGTGCGCCCAGCGCTCGAACATGAAGGTCAGGTAGCGGTCCTCACGGCCACTGATCAAGGCTTCGGGCAAGTCCTGCAACTGGTTGAACAAGAAGTGCCAGATGAAAATGTTCTGCTCGGCGCTGACAAAGATCGGCGGCGCCTCGGCCAGGCCCGGAATCACCGCCTCGCTGAGCACCAGTTGGCTGACCGCGTCGGGGTAATCGCTGGCCAGCGCATAACCGACCCACATGCCCACGTCGTGGCCCGCCAGCCGGTAGCGTTGGTGGCCCAGTTGGCCCATGGCCCGGTGCAGCAGCGCGGCGATGTTGCCGGTGTCATGGCCTTCGGCGGCCGGGTCGGAGAGGCCGGTGCCTGGCAGGTCGACGGCAATGGCCTGGTAACCCTGGCGGGCCAGGGCTTTCATCACATGCCGCCAGGTGTACCAGGTCTGCGGCCAGCCCGGGATCAGCAGCACCGGCTGGCCACTGCCCAGTTGTACGCAGTGCAGGCGGCGGCCAGGCTCGAGGATCAGGTAGCGATGTTCGAAGTCGGTTTCGGGGGTTGCTGACATGTGTTGCACTCCATGTGAAAAGGGCATTCAAACCAGGCCCAGCAGGGTCTGGATCTGTTGCGGGTCGACCGGCGCGCCGGCAAAGTCGTCGAAGGTGCGAGTGGTGACCTGGATGATGTGCTCACGGATGAACGCTGCGCCTTCGCGGGCGCCGTCTTCCTGATCCTTGAGGCAGCACTCCCATTCCAGGGTGGCCCAGCCGGGGAAGTCGTATTGCGCCAGCTTGGAGAAGATCGCCTTGAAATCGACCTGGCCGTCGCCCAGGGAACGGAAGCGTCCGGCCCGCTCGGTCCAGTCGCAGTAACCGCCGTAGGTGCCCTGGCGGCCAGTTGGGTTGAACTCGGCATCCTTGACGTGAAACATGCGGATGCGCGCGTGGTAAATGTCCAGGTAGTCCAGGTAGTTCAGTTGCTGCAGGACGAAATGGCTGGGGTCGAACAGCAGGTTGCAGCGCGGGTGCTGATCCACCAGGTCGAGGAAGCGTTCAAAGCTGCTGCCGTCGTGCAGGTCTTCACTGGGGTGGATCTCGTAGCAGAGGTTGATGCCATGGTCTTCGCAGGCATCGAGGACCGGCCGCCAGCGCCGCGCCAGCTCTTCGAAGGCCGCCTCGATCAGGCCGGCCGGGCGCTGCGGGAAGGGGAACAGGTAAGGCCAGGCCAGCGAGCCGGAGAACGTGCCCATGTCGGTCAGGCCCAGGCGTTGCGAGGCCTTGATTGCCAGGTGCAATTGTTCCAGCGCCCAGGCCGTGCGCGCCTGGGGTTTGCCGTGCAGGGCCGGCGGGGCGAAGTTGTCGCACAGGGCGTCGTACGCCGGGTGTACCGCGACCAGCTGGCCGAGCAGATGGGTGCTCAGCTCGCTGACCTGCAGGCCGTGCTCGGCGAGCATGCCACGCAGCTCATCGCAGTAGCCCTGGCTTTCGGCAGCCAGTTCCAGGTCAATCAGGCGCCGGTCCCAGGCCGGCACCTGCAAGGCCTTGAAACCATGGCCGGCCGCCCAGCGGGCGATCTCGGGGAGGCTGTTGAAGGGGGCTTGCTCAGCGCTGAACTGGGCCAGGTGCAGGCTGGGTCCTTTGAGGGTACGCATGGTGACTTCCTATTGTTTGTCGATCGACAAACAATAGGTCGACAACAGGCTTGCGTCAACTGTTTTGCAGGGTAGAATCCGCCACACCTTATTTGATGGACACACAACCCATGGCCGGACGTCCCCGGGAATTCGATCGCGACCAGGCCTTGCACAAGGCCCTGGCGACCTTCTGGCAATACGGTTACGAAGGCACTTCGATGGCCCTGCTGGTCAGTGCCCTGGGCATTGCCTCGGCGCGCATCTACGCCGCCTTTGGCAGCAAGGAGCAGCTGTTTCGCGAAGTGGTGGCGCTGTACCTGGCCGAGCAGGGCGGCTTTGCCGAGCGGGTCATCCACCGCGACCTGGCAGTGGGCCAGGCCGTGGAGCAAATCCTCCTTGAGGCCATCGCCACCTACACCGCGGCGGACGGCCCGCGCGGTTGCCTGGCGGTGTCATCGACCGCCAGCGGCGGGCCGGATATCAGCGGCGTGCTCGACTGGATGAGCGAGCTGCGCCGCCAGCGCACCCAGTCGATCATCGACTTGCTGCAGCAGGCCCATGGCCGTGGCGAGCTCAAGGCCGATGCCGATCCGCAGGCACTGGGCGACCTGTTCGCCACCTTGCTGCACGGCATTGCCATCCAGGCCCGCGACGGCATTGCCACGGCGCGCCTGCAGGCGATGATCAAACCGGCACTAAGCGCACTGCGCGCGGCCCAGGCCTGATTCAGCGCGCCTGGCCCGAGGCCCGCTCACGCAGGGCCTTGCTGACCTTTGCCTGGATTTCGTAGGCCGGCGTTTCGACGGCGTCGAAGTCGCGCGAGTAGCGCCGGGCGAACTCCGCCACTCCCCATTGCTGGTACTGCTGCACATGGTGCAGTTCGTGGGCCCAGAGCGCGACGTTGTCCTGGGCGTCGGCTTCGTTGCGAAAGACGATGATGTCGATCAGGGTCACGGCGTTGACGTCGGGGTTCTGCAGCAGGGCATTGGCGCTGTCCAGGGCCTGTTGATCGCCGACCTTGTAGCGCGCCGCGTCGAGCACCTGGAAGTCATAGAACGGTTCGAGCTGGGCGCGGATGTGCAGGGGGATCGGCAGCACCGTGCCGGCCGCCGCGGTATCGCGCGCCTGCTGCAAGGCCAGGGCCAGGGAACTGCTGGCCATGCGCCCGAGGTCGTCGAGCACGGTGCCGGCCTGGCCCGGGTCGATGGGCGAGCAGATGCAACTGCCCAGGCAGATTTCGTACTGGCCGGCCGGGCAGGCGGCGAGGGCGGTGAGCGGGGCAGTCAGGGCAAAGCTCAGCAATAGCGACTCAAGAGGCTTCATGCAAAGCCCCGGCAATAAAGTCGCGGGAGGCCTTGAGCACCTGTTCCTGAATCGGCTCGCTGGCGAGCATGCGCGCAATCACCAGTGCGCCCACGCACTGGCTGATCAGCGCCCAGGCCAGGCCCGGGTCTTCGAGGGTTTGCGCCCAGGCTT
Source organism: Pseudomonas sp. ZL2 (assembly GCF_054788455.1). Classification (NCBI taxonomy): domain Bacteria; kingdom Pseudomonadati; phylum Pseudomonadota; class Gammaproteobacteria; order Pseudomonadales; family Pseudomonadaceae; genus Pseudomonas; species Pseudomonas sp. ZL2. The sequence continues at coordinate 10,929 of NZ_JBGOGX010000033.1, forward strand.
GCTGCAGGCTGCACAGCCAGTGTTCGGCTTCTGCACGCACCGGTTGCTCGGCACGGGCGATTTCCGCGCCCAGGGTTGGTATCGCGCAACCGCCTTCGACATTGTGCAGATGAGCCATGCTCAGGTATTGATCCAGGCAGCGCTCCAGCCGCGCACGGTTCATCGGCTGCTGGGCGATGGGGCTCTGGGACAGCTCGCGGCGTACCACTTCGCTGAACAGGTCGTCCTTGGACGGGAAGTGGTTGTAGAAAGCGCCACCGGTCAGGCCGATGGCTTTCATCAGCCCGGCCACACCCGTGGCAGCGAAGCCGCCGCGCTTGGCCAGGGCGCCGCTGCTCTCCAGCAACTTTTGCCGGGTTTGTTCCTTGTGCTGGGTGGAATAGCGCACGCCGGCAATCTCCGCAGGGCTGGCTTGACGAAGCCTGAATCATAGCATAGCGTTCGTTTACTAAATGATCGTTTACCAATGGAGGCGACAGATGACCCAAGGCAAGAAGGTGGTACTGGTGGTAGGGGCCGGCGATGCAACCGGCGGCGCGATTGCCAAGCGTTTTGCCCGCGAAGGTTATGTCGCCTGTGTGACCCGGCGCAGTGCCGACAAGCTGCAGCCGCTGGTGGGCGAGATCCGCGCCGCCGGCGGCGAGGCTCATGGTTTTGCCTCGGATGCGCGCAAGGAAGAGGAGGTGGCCGCGCTGGTTGAGGAGATCGAAAGCACCCTCGGCCCGATCGAAGCCTTTGTCTTCAACATCGGCGCCAATGTGCCCTGCAGCATTCTCGACGAGACCGCGCGCAAGTACTTCAAAATCTGGGAAATGGCCTGTTTCGCCGGCTTCTTGACCGCTCAGGCCGTCGCGCGGCGCATGGTCACCCGTGAGCGCGGGACTATCCTGTTTACCGGTGCCACCGCTGGCTTGCGCGGCGCTGCCGGGTTTGCCGCCTTCGCCGGCGCCAAGCATGGCATTCGCGCGCTGGCCCAGAGCATGGCCCGCGAGCTTGGGCCGCGCAATATTCATGTCGCCCATGTGGTGGTGGACGGAGCCATCGATACCGCGTTCATCCGCGACAGCTTCCCCGAGCGCTATGCACTCAAGGACCAGGACGGCATTCTCGACCCGCAGCATATCGCCGACAGCTACTGGTTCCTGCACAGCCAGCCCCGCGATGCCTGGACCTTCGAACTCGACCTGCGGCCGTGGATGGAACGCTGGTAAGCCCTCTCACAACAACCCGTATAACAACAAGAAAGGAACTGCTGCACATGAGCAAGACTGTCGAATTCTTCTTTGATCTGGGCAGCCCGGCCAGCTACCTGGCCTGGACCCAACTGCCAAGCCTCTGCGCCCGGCACGATGCGCAACTGGTGTACCGGCCGATGTTACTGGGCGGGGTGTTTCAGGCCACCGGCAATGCCTCGCCGGTGATGGTGCCGGCCAAGGCCCGGCATGTGTTCGTCGACTTTCAGCGCTACGCCAAGCGCTATGGCGTGACCCTGGCGTTGCCACCGGGTTTTCCGATCAATACCCTGGGCCTGATGCTCGGCACCGTTGCCGTGCAGCGCTATCAACCGCAGCGTTTCGAGGCTTACCTGAGTGCGATGTTCCAGGCCCTGTGGGTGCAGCAGCGTAATCTTGGCGACCTGCAGGTATTGGCGGGTGTGCTGCAAGCGGCCGGTTTCGACCCCGAGCAGTACCAGGCCTGGACGGCCGAGCCCGAGGTCAAGGCCGCGCTCAAGGATGCGACTGAAGAAGCGGTGCGCCGAGGCGTGTTCGGTGCCCCCACGTGTTTTGTCGGCGAGCAGATGTTCTTCGGCCAGGATCGCCTGGAGTTTGTAGTGGAAGCGTTGGGCTGAGCAGGACAGTCAAGTGTAGCGGCATTATTTTCACTAACTGTATGGTCGAGGCGGGTCGGGACTCCGATAGTGTCAGTGCAGCCCAATAAAAAAACCGGATGCCTGCCATGCTCAGCTCACTGGACCTGATCACTGCCTTCGTACTGTTCGCCTTCGTTTCCTCGATCACCCCGGGGCCCAACAACACCATGTTGCTGGCCTCCGGAGTGAACTTCGGCGTGCGCCGTTCGATTCCCCATGCACTGGGCATCAGCGTGGGCTTCATGGTCATGGTCCTGGCGGTGGGTTTCGGCCTGGGCGAAGTGTTCAAGGCCTACCCGCCGATCTACACCGTGCTGCGCTATGTCGGCGCCGCCTACCTGCTGTACCTGGCGTGGAAGATTGCCACATCCGGGCCGCTGTCGGTCAGCGATTCGGCCAGCCGCAAGCCCCTGGGCTTCTGGGGCGCGGCGGCATTTCAGTGGGTCAACCCGAAAGCCTGGGTCATGGCCGTGGGCGCAATTACCACCTACACCCCGGCCCAGGGCTACGTCACCAACGTCATCGTCATCGCCACCGTGTTCGCCCTGGTCAACCTGCCCAGCGTGTGCGTCTGGGTGATGTTTGGCAGCGCCTTGCGCACGGTGCTGCAGAACCCGCGCTGGCTGATGCTGTTCAATTTGCTGATGGCGGCGCTGCTGGTGATATCCCTGTACCCCTTGCTGTTTGTAGAATCGAGTTTTTCCTGACGTGAGTACGCTGGCACATGCAGTTGATTCCCTGGTCCCATGACACAAGTGCTGGCTTCACCCTGCGCGGCTGGCGCTCCCCGGCCAGTGGCAAACCGTTGCTGCATTTTCTGCACGGCAACGGCTTTTGCTGCCTGGCCTACCAGCCGTTGCTGGCGCGCCTGGCCGAACAGTTCGACCTATGGCTGTGCGATGTCCAGGGCCATGGCGACAGTGACCATGGCGGCCCGTTTGCTGGCTGGAATCGCACTGCGCAGCTGGCCATCGAGGCCTTCGAAGCGGGCCGTGGCGAGTACGGCGAGGTGCCGCGTTTTGCCGTCGGCCACAGTTTTGGCGGGGTGCTCACCGGCTTGATGCTGGCGCAGCAGCCACAGCTGTTCCAGCGCGCGGTGCTGCTCGATCCGGTGCTGTTTACCCGGGCGATGATGGGCATCATGGGGGCCGCCGCGCTGGTCGGCCTGCACCGTCGTCATGCCCTGGCACGCAAGGCCGCCACCCGTCGCAGCCATTGGCCTGATCGCGGCACGGCACGGGCGTCGCTGGAGGGGCGGGGGATCTTCAAGGGCTGGAGCGAATCGGCGTTGCAGTCCTATATCGAACACGCCATCGGCGATTGCGGTGAAGGCGTGGTGCTCAAGTGCCGGCCCAGCCGTGAAGTGGAAATCTTCAGCTCCTTCCCCCGGCGCATGTGGGCTTCGTTGACCCAGGTGGCCACTCCGAGCCTGGTGCTCTATGGCGAATCCACCTATCCCTTCGTGCCGCAATCGGTACAACGCTGGGCCCAGGTCAATCGCCAGGTGACCGCGACCCAGGTGCCGGGCGGGCACTGCTTCATGCAGGAAGATCCGGCGGCGTGCAGTCAGCAGGTCGAGGCTTTCCTGCTGGGTTGATCTGGCTGTTGTCCATTTTGCGACGATAGCTGGCCTTATCGCGAGCGAACGACAGCGCGCCTTTGCCTAAGCTGCTCCTCCAATGACAACAACAGGAGAAGCAGCATGGGACAGGCGCGTTGGCCGTTGCTGTGCGTGGGAGCCGTGCTGAGCGGTGCGTGTAGTCATTTCGACGAGGGCCGGGCGCTGACCGCGGCGCAGGGGCCTGCAGTCGAGCTGAGCCGCACCGAGGGTACGCGTGCGGATGCGTTACCGCAGGATTGGTGGTCGCTGTACCAGGACCCGCAGCTGGATCGCCTGGTAAACGCAGCCCTTGCGCATAACCGCGAGCTGGCCGCTGCCCAGGCGAATGTGCAGGTGTTGCTTGGCGGCCTGCGTGGTGCCGCCGCCGGGCGCTGGCCAACCACACGGCTGGGTTATGGCTACCGCTACGGCCGTGATGGGGATGACCAGACCCTGGCAGACGCCACCGCCAGCCATGCGGACAGCCAGTTCAAGCATGAAGCGCAATGGGGGCTGGATTACGAGCTTGATCTGTGGGGCCGGGTTGCCGCTGGCATCGTTGCGGCCCGCGCCGATGCTGAAGCGGCGCAGGCCGCCCGTGACCTGTTGCGGGTCAGCGTCGCGGCGCAAACCACGCGTGCGTATTTGCGGGTGTGTGCCCTGAGCGCTCGCCGCGAGGTGCAGCAGCAGTCAGTGGCGTTGCTGCAAAGCAGCCTGGACCTGACGCGCCGGCAACAAGCCGCCGGGGTCCTCACCGAGCTGGATGTCAGCCGCCAGCAAAGCCTGCTGGAGCAGACCCGCGCGTTGTTGCCCCGGTTGCAGGGCCAGCGCCAGGCCGCCTTGTTCGAGCTGGCGGTACTCAGCGGCCAGCCGCCGCAACACCTGGATCAACAGGCCAGCCATTGCCAGCGCCTGCCCAGCATTGCCCGGCCATTGCCAGTGGGCGACGCCTGGAGCCTGCTGCAACGCCGCCCGGATATCCGCCAGGCCGAACGCCAATTGTTCGCCGCTCGGGCACGGATCGACACCGCCAAAGCCGAACTGTATCCGCAGGTGCACTTTGGCGCGGCACTGGAATCGTCAGCGGCATCCTTCGGTGCGATGGGTGACAGCAAGGCGCTGACCTTTGCCATCGGCCCCTTGATCAGTTGGCGCTTTCCCAACCGCGAGCAGGCCCATGCCCGGGTCGAGCAAGCGCAAGCGAGCAGCGAGGGTGCCCTGGCTGGTTTCGACAGCGTGGTGCTGGAAGCCTTGCGCGACACCGAGCAGGCCTTGGCGCTGTATGCCGGAGAACGCCAGCAGCGCGCGGCATTGGCCCGCGCCACGGCCCAGAGCCAGCGCGCCTATGAACTGGCCCGGCTGAGCCTGGACGCCGGCGCCGTGGATGGCCTGGAGCTGCTCGACAGTCAACGCACCCTGGTCCGCCAGCAGGCCGAACTGGCCGAAGCCGACTTGCGCCTGCTGGAGCGCCAGGTCGCGCTGTTCCGTGCCCTCGGTGGCGGCTGGCAGCGTGTCCACACCCCTCGATCCCTTGCCTTGCACACCGGAGCCCGCCCATGAACCAGGCCGTTAGCCCTGATCCGCAGATTGTCAGCGTGAAACTGACCCGCCGCCGGCAAGCCATCCATGTGCTCGGCGCTGCCGGGTTGTTGGCCGTGCTGGCCTATGGCGGTTACTGGTGGAGCAGCGCGCGCTTCTTTGAACAGACCGACGACGCCTATGTGCGTGCCGACTGGGCACCGGTCAGCGCGCGGGTGGCAGGCTATGTCACCGAGGTGCGCGTGGCCGACAACGCCAGGGTCAAGGCCGGCGACGTGCTGGTGCGCCTGGACGATCGCGACTACCGGCAGCGCTTGCGCCAGGCCCGCGCGCAACAGGCCGCCAGCGCAGCGGCAGTGCAGGCACAACAGGCGCACCTGGTTACCTTTGGCGCGCAACTTGATGAGCAGCGCCAGGCCATCGCCCGTGCCCAGGCCGAACGCGCTGCCAGTGAAGGCGAGGCCCGGCGTGCGCAACTCGACTGGCAGCGCTACCGGCAACTGGCCGGGCAACAAGCCGCCAGCGCCCAACGCCTGGAAAGCGCCACCGCCAGCCGGGTCAAAGCCCAGGCGCTGTTACGCGGGGCCGCTGCCGAGCTTGAGCGCCAGCAGGCGCGGCAACAGGTGCTGAGCAGCCAGCGGCAACAGGCTCGGGCCGACCTGGCTTCGCGCCAGGCTGCGCTGGAGCAGGCCGAAGCGGAGTTGGGCCTGGCCGAGAATGCCCTGGCCGACACCGAGATTCGCGCGCCTTTCGATGGCGTGGTCGGCCAGCGCAAGGTTCGCCAGCAGCAGTACGTCACCCCCGGTTTGCCGTTGCTGGCGGTGGTGCCGGTGGCTCAGGCCTATGTGGTCGCCAACTACAAGGAAACCCAGCTTGAGCACTTGCGCCCCGGCCAGCGGGTCACCCTGGAAGTCGACACGTTTGGCCGTCACTGGCAGGGGACCGTCGACAGCGTGTCGCCCGGCTCCGGCGCGGTGTTCGCGCTGCTGCCGCCCGACAACGCCACTGGCAACTTCACCAAGATCGTCCAGCGCTTCCCGGTACGCATCCAGCTCGATGCGCCGCCCGCCGGTGAAGCGCAACTGCTGCCCGGCATGTCGGTGATCGCCACGGTCGATACCCGCGAGGCTCGCCATGGCAGTTGAAGACAAGGTCTCGTTACGCGCCTGGGTGGCGGTAATCGGCGGCTTGTTCGGCTGCTTCATGGCCGGGATGAACGTGCACGTCACCAGCGCCGCCTTGCCGGAGATCGAAGGTGCGCTGGGTGCCAGTTTCGAGGAAGGTTCGTGGATCTCAACGGCCTATCTGGTCGCCGAAATTACCATGATCCCGCTCACCGCCTGGCTGGTGCAGGTGTTCTCCCTGCGCCGGGTAATGCTGGTGGGCTCGGTGGTGTTTCTGCTCAGTTCGGTCAGTTGCGCCCTGGCGCCAAGCCTGCAGGCGATGATCGCCATCCGGGTCATCCAGGGCGCCTCGGGGGCGGTGCTGATTCCGCTGTCGATGCAACTGATCATCACCGAACTGCCGGCCAGCAAGATCCCCCTGGGCATGGCCTTGTTCAGCCTGTCCAACAGCGTTGCCCAGGCGGCCGGGCCGTCGATTGGCGGTTGGCTCACCGACGCTTATTCATGGCGCTGGATTTTCCTGTTGCAGTTGCTCCCGGGGGTGGCGCTGATTGCGGCGGTGGCCTGGTCGATCGGCGCCCAGGCCGGGGACCGGCGCAAGCTGCGCCAGGCCGACTGGCTGGGCATCGCCGCCATGGCCCTGGGCCTGGGGGCGTTGCAGACCGTGCTGGAAGAGGGCGGGCGCAAGGACTGGTTCGATTCTTCGTTCATCATCGCCTTCAGCCTGGTTGCCGGTTTTGCCCTGGCGCTGTTCATCCAGCGGCAGTTATGGGGGGATCGCCCGTTCATCAACCTGCGTCTGCTGGCCAGCTACAACTTTGGCGTCGCCAGCCTGGCCATGGCAGTGTTCGGCGCGGCGACGTTCGGCCTGGTATTTTTGGTGCCCAACTACTTGTCGCTGGTGCAGGGTTACAACGCCCGCGAGATCGGCATCAGCCTGATCGCCTACGGCATGGTCCAGCTGCTGTTGGCGCCGTTGCTGCCGCGGTTGATGCGCTGGCTCAACGCTAAACTGCTGGTCGCCAGTGGCTTCGCGATCATGGCCCTGGGCTGCTGGCTGGGGGCGCACCTGTCGGACGATGCCGCCGCCAACGTGATCATCCCCTCTACCGTGGTGCGCGGTATCGGCCAGCCGCTGATCATGGTGGCGCTCTCGGTGCTGGCGGTCAAAGGCCTGGACAAGGCCCAGGCGGGCTCGGCCTCGGCGCTGATCTCGATGCTGCGTAACCTCGGTGGCGCGGTGGGCACGGCGTTGCTTACGCAACTGGTGTCCCAGCGTGAGCGTTTTCATTCCGAGCGTATTGGCGAGGGCTTGACGATGTTCGATGGCGCCTTGCAGCAGCGCCTGCCGGACGGGCTGGTCGATGTGCAGTCGCCGGCGGTGATGCAGACGCTGAGCCTGATTGACCACAGTGTGCGCCAGCAGGCCTACCTGATGGCCTACTCGGATGCCTTCTACCTGGCCTGCCTGGCCCTGGCCGTCTGCGCCCTGGCTGCATTGCTGCTGCGCCAGAAGGACGGTTGATCAGTCCGGCTGTGCCGTGCCATAGGCCTGGGCCTTGCCGAAATAGGCCGAGGGCGAAACCCCCAGGGTGCGGCGGAACATGGCGCTGAAGGCGCTGGGGCTGTCGTAGCCCAGGTCCAGCGCCACATCAAGAATCGGATGCCCGGCGGCCAGGGAGTCGAGGCTGGCCAGCAGTCGCATGCGCCGCAGCCACTGGATGAAGCTCAAGCCGGTCTCGCGCTGAAAGGCGCGGGTCAGGGTGCGGGCGCTGCTGCCGATCAGGCGGGCGGCGCGGGCAAGGTTCCAGTCTTCACCGGGCGCATTGCGCAGGGCCTGGCACAGCTCGGCCAACTGCGGGTCGCGGGGGGTGGGCACATGCAGGGCCATGATCGGCAGCACGCGGATCTCATCGAGGATCAGCTGCATCACCCGCTCATCGCGACCGCCGGGCGGGTAGTCGGCGGGAATGTCCATGGCACTGATGATCAGTTGGCGCAGCAGCGGCGAGATGTCGATCACCTGGCAGTCCTGTGGCAGGTCGGTGCGGGCTTTCTGGTCGATGAACAGGGTGCGCATGCGTACTGCTCCGGCCATCTTCAGGTCGTGTTCGACTGCGCTCGGCACCCACACCCCACGCCCTGGCGGCACCACCCAGCTGCCCTGCAGCGAATTGACCGTGATCACCCCGCTCAGGGCATGGATCAACTGCGCGCGGTTGTGGCAGTGCGCGGCAATGCGTTCGCCGTGGCGGTAGTTTTCGGCCAGGGTGAGGATGGGCTTTTCCTGGCGGGCGGCAGGCGACATGAGCAAGGGCCGTGTTGAGCGGGAAGCGCGATGGTAGCAAAAAGGGCGTTGACTGCGACCGCTGCGCGCTCGATCGCCGGCACGCCAGCCCCCCACAGTCAGGCGATATCACTGGCCTCGAACTCCGCCGCGAGAAAATCCAGCAAGCTGCGCACCGACGGCAGCAACCCGCGCCGCGAGGCGAATACCGCGTGCACCACGCCGCACTCCGGTGCCCAGTTCGGCGTGGCTTGCACCAGCCGCCCGGCTTCGAGTTCTTCGCGTATGACCACCAGCGGCAAATGCACCACCCCCACGCCAGCCACCGCCGCCTGGCGCAAGACGATCAGGTCATCGGTCACCAGCCGCGGGTTGTGCCGCAGGCTGGCACGGGCGCCGTCGGGGCCGAGCAGGTGCCAGTGGTAATCGCGCTGCGGGTAACCCCAGTGCAGGCTGGGCAGGGCGCTCAGGTCAGCCGGCACCGGGCGCTGTGGCAGGCGCTCGAGCAAGGAGGGCGCGGCCACCAGGTATTGGGTGCTACGCGCCAGCACCTTCATCACCAGGTCGCTGCTTTCCAGTGGCGGCACGCGTACGCGCAGGGCGATGTCGATACCTTCCTGGATCAGGTCGACCTGGCGGTTGGTACTTTCGATATGCAACTGCACCAGCGGGCACTGGACCATGAAGCGGGTGAGCATGGCCCCGACCCAGAAATCCAGCAGGGCAGTGGGGCAGCTCAAGCGCACGATGCCTTGCGGCTCGGCGCGGTTGCGTTCGATCAACTCGGCGGCGCCTTCGGCTTCCACCCGCATGGCCACGCAATGGCGGTAGTAGGCCTGGCCGATTTCGGTCACCGAGAAGTGCCGGGTCGAGCGCTGGATCAGGCGCACGCCCAGGCGTTCTTCCAGCCCGGCGATGCGCCGGCTGAGCTTGGATTTGGGCATGTCCAGGGCGCGACCGGCCGGGGCGAAGCCGCCGTGATCGACCACCTGGGCAAAGTAGTAAAGGTCGTTGAGGTCTTCCACCAGTGTTCTCCATATGGAACGCTGAAGGCAGTTTAACTGATCTACCGCCGATGTCGTTGCGCTCGTATGGTTATAGCCATGCACGAGAGGAGGCATCTGATGAAAAAGATCCAAGGCGTCTACAGCAGCCCGCACCCACATTGGGTGGGTGATGGCTTCCCGGTCCGTAGCCTGTTCACCTACGACAACCTGGCCCAGCACATCAGCCCGTTCCTGCTGCTGGACTATGCCGGCCCCCACGACTTCACCCCGACCACGGCGCGTCGCGGGGTCGGCCAGCACCCCCATCGCGGTTTCGAAACCGTGACCATCGTCTACCAGGGCGAACTGGAGCACCGCGACTCCACCGGCGCCGGCGGCCTGATCGGCCCGGGCGATGTGCAGTGGATGACCGCCGCCGGCGGGATTCTCCATGAGGAGTTCCACTCGCCAGCCTTCGCCGCCCAAGGCGGCACCCTGGAGATGGTCCAGTTGTGGGTCAACCTGCCGGCCAAGGACAAATCGGCGCCCGCCGGCTACCAGACCTTGCTCGGCACCGACATCCCGGTGGTGCCGCTGGGCAACGGTGCCGGCAACCTGCGGGTGATTGCCGGTGCGTTCCGCGGCCACCAGGGCCCGGCCCAGACCTTCTCGCCCATGGATGTCTGGGACCTGCAGCTCAAGGCCGGCGCGCCCGTGCGCCTGCCCAGTGCCGCCGGGCGCAGTACCGCGCTGGTGGTGTTGCGCGGTCAGTTGCTGGTCAACGGCGAGCGTCAGGTCGGTGCCGCGCAACTGGTGCTGTTCGACCGCGCCGGTGACGAGCTGCTGCTCGAAGCGCAAAGCGATGTGTCGGTGCTGCTGCTCAGCGGCGAGCCGCTGGATGAGCCAATTGTCGGTTACGGCCCGTTCGTGATGAACAGTGATGCCGAAATCGCCGAAGCCTTCGACGATTTCCGCGCCGGGCGCTTCGGCCAGATGAGCGGGCAGGCCGGTCCGCGACACCACAACTAGTCTCATTAACCCGAAGGTCGGCCGCAGGGTCGGCCTTCGACCCGGGCTGCGCGCAAAACGCCCAGCCTGATCCCGAAGGAGAACGTGCCATGAGTACTTTTGCCAACGTTGCCAACTTCAACGGCCAGGTGCCGCGCATCGACCCCGATGACGCCGCGATGCTGTTGATCGACCATCAGAGCGGCCTGTTCCAGACGGTCAAGGACATGCCCATGACCGAGCTGCGGGCCAACGCCATTACCCTGGCAAAGATCGCATCGCTCGCCAAGATCCCGGTCATCACCACCGCTTCCGTGCCGCAAGGTCCCAACGGCCCGCTGATCCCGGAAATCCATGAAGCCGCCCCCCACGCCCGGTACGTGGCACGCAAAGGTGAAATCAACGCCTGGGACAATCCCGAGTTCGTTGCCGCGGTAGAGCAGACCGGACGCAAGACGTTGATCATCGCCGGCACCATCACCAGTGTGTGCATGGCCTTCCCGAGCATCAGCGCGGTCAATGCGGGCTATAAGGTATTTGCGGTGATCGATGCCAGCGGCACCTATTCGAAGATGGCTCAGGAAATCACCCTGGCGCGCATCATGCAGGCCGGCGTGGTGCCGATGGACACCGCCGCGGTGTGCTCGGAAGTCCAGCGTACCTGGAACCGTGAAGACGCCCAGCAATGGGCCGAAGCCTACAGCGCTGTGTTCCCGCATTACCAGTTGCTGATCGAAAGCTATCTCAAGGCGCAACAGGTCGCACGCGACAACGAACTGCTCGATTCCCAACGCTGATCCCTCATGTCCGGTGCCCGGCACCGGCGTCTCAATGCAAGGAGTAAGACCATGACCAAGCCCTACGTCCGCCTGGACAAGAACAACGCCGCCGTCCTGCTGGTCGACCACCAGACCGGCCTGCTGTCGCTGGTTCGAGACATCGACCCGGACCGGTTCAAGAACAACGTGCTGGCCGTTGGCGACCTGGCCAAGTACTTCAAGCTGCCGACCATCCTCACCACCAGCTTCGAAACCGGCCCCAACGGCCCGCTGGTGCCCGAGCTCAAGGCGCAGTTCCCCGAAGCGCCGTACATCGCTCGTCCGGGGCAGATCAACGCCTGGGACAACGAAGACTTCGTCAAGGCGGTCAAGGCCACCGGCAAGAAGCAACTGATCATCGCCGGTGTGGTAACTGAAGTATGCGTGGCGTTCCCGGCGCTGTCGGCCCTGGAAGAAGGCTTTGACGTGTTCGTGGTCACCGATGCCTCCGGCACCTTCAACGAGTTGACCCGCGACTCGGCCTGGAATCGCATGTCGCAAGCCGGCGCCCAACTGATGACCTGGTTCGGCCTGGCCTGTGAGCTGCACCGCGACTGGCGCAACGACATCGAAGGCCTGGGTACCTTGTTCTCCAACCACATCCCCGACTACCGCAACCTGATGACCAGCTACAACACCCTCACCAACGGCAAGTAACGCCGTTAACCGATCGGCGGCCGGGCGCTAGCGTAGCCCGGCCGTCGTCGTCTCGACATCGCCCTGAAGGGCAGACCTTTGCGGCGCCGAAATTCAGCGAAACCGCTGGTGTGGTGACGTTTGCGCAGGTGATGATCAGCGCATGAAACCTGCTCCCACCTTCGCTGGCCATCGTCGCACCGTGCGGCCCGGCAGCGTCATCAGCTTCTGGCTGCCCTATCAGCCACCGTTGCACTGGCCATCGCTGCTGGGGTTTCTTGCCGCGCGGGCGATCACCGGGGTCGAGACGGTGGCGGCGGGGGTGTATACGCGCAGTTTTGATCTCGCCCAGGGCCAGGGCATCGTCCAGGTGTCTCAGGCGCGTGGGTCCCGGCTGAAGGTCACCGTGGTCGGTGCTTCTGCGCGAGCACTGCCGGGTTTGCTGGCCAGGGTCCGACGGGTGTTTGATCTGGATGCCGAACTGCACAAGATCCAGGCACAGCTCAGTCGAGACCCGTTGATGGCGCAACTGATCAACCTGCGTCCGGGGCTGCGTGTGCCGCGCGGCTGGGACGCGTTCGAGCAGGCCATGCGCACCGTGCTGGGCCAGCAGATCAGTGTGGCCGGGGCTATCACCCTGGCCGGGCGCCTGGTGGCGGGTTACGGCCAGCGACTCCCCGCGCATGTCCAGCAGTGGCCCGGCTTGACCCATGTGTTCCCCAGGGCCGAGGCCATTGTAGACGTCGACCTCAGTGGCCTGGGCATGCCGCGCTCGCGGGCCTTGACCTTGTCGACCCTGGCCCGGGCATTGCTGGAGGACCCGCAGCTGTTACGCCCTGAGCGCAATCTGGAGGCCTGGGTCCAGCGGCTGTGCCGCTTGCGCGGCATCGGCCCGTGGAGCGCCCACTATCTGGCCCTGCGCCAGATGGGCGCGGCCGACGCCTTGCCGCTGGGGGATGTGGCCCTGATCAAGGCCTTGCGCCTGCTTGAAGGCGCCGACGCAAAACTGGCCCAGCGTGCTCAGGCCTGGAGCCCGTGGCGCGCCTATGCCGCCCAGCACCTGTGGGCGTCATTGAGCTGACTTAGCTGGACTGGCGCCACTTCACATCGGTAATGCCGTAGCGCTCGGCCAGGGGCTTGCTGACTTTCCTGACCTTCTCGCGGCCGTAGCGGCCTATTCGACCGAGCCCGGCGTCGCAGCTTGCCCAGTGCCAGGCTTCGGCGTTGTCCATCGTCTCGGCGCGGATGATGAAAGACTTGTGATCGCCGTGCAGCTGATAGTCGATGACGAATAGTTTTGCGTTGTTCATGGGGCTGGCAGGATCCTTACAGAGCAGTGACCAAGAAAATCCCTTCAATGCCTCTAGTGAGTGCTGGGCGATGGAAAAAATTCCATCGGATTTCCCTGGTCAATGGGCGCCGCTGACGGTCAGGTGCCGGGCGTCCTTTTCAAACACCACCTGCTCCAGGCGATGGGCAATGCCGTAGGGCAGCGAGTCGTAGGCGGGGATGACCTTTTCTTCGGTCGACAGGCAATGAAAGATGTCCAGCTTGCGCTCGGCCTGGGCGGTCTCCAGTTCGAATATACGCACGTAGCGCTCCAGGTCGTTGTTCAGGCTCGACAGGTATTCACGCAGGCGCGAATGGTCCACCGCGCTCTGGCTGAAGTGCCAGGTCATGGGATGGATGAGAAAGCGAGAATGGGGAGCGGCGACACGCTCGGCGGCGGCCAGGTACATGATGATGCCCATGGACTCGATGTTGCCGGCATTGACTGCGCAAAGCGGCACCGGCAAGGACTTGAGAAAGCTGTACAGCGAGAATCCGAAGTTGGTGCTGCCGCCAGTGGTCGAGAGAAACAGCAGCAACGAGGTAGCACCGTCATCGACGGCCTGCAGGCACCGGTCGCGAAAGCGCTCGGTGGTGTCCTGGTCGATCTGGCAATGAAAGTGGATCACCTGTTGGCTCATTGCAGTGCCTCAGGACCGACGCACGTGCAGTGCGCCGGTCTTTCGTCCGTTAGCTACGGCCGCCACCACTTGGTTTGCGGGCCTGGTCTTTGTCCATGTCAGGCTTGCGGGTCTGGCCACCTGCGGTACCGCCGGAGGCCTGGCCACCTTTTTTCCCGGCATCAGACGCTTTTTGCTTGTCGTTAGCGAAATTCCCGGGATTCGAAGTGCCTTTGTTAGCCATGATTCTCTTCCTCTTGTGAATATTCGCAAGGCGTTTGCCTTACACAGGTTGGGAGGCGGCCGCCGTGGGCAAAGTTTTAAATATTTCAGCGATGCGAGACGAACGGTAAAGGCATGCCGTTCATCTGCCACAGGCCCGAATACCTGGAACTTGGCCAAGGGCAGACGGCTCTTCCGAGAGATCATTGCTGCACTGCATGGGGGCAACGGCGCGGCATCGGCAAATTCAATTGGCATCGAGGACTGGCTGGGTACTAACTCAATAGTCGGGCCCTCCGATACGAGGATCGCAGCATGTCACTGATTGGAGTTTCCACCCTTGAGTTGTGCCATCTGATCGAACAGGCGTTCCTGCCTGATCGCTGTGTCGTATCCTGCGCCGATGGCGAGCACCTGACCATTCAATTGGGGCAGGGCGATAGCCTGGGCGATTGCCTGACCGTCACAGGTATCCATGTGCACAGCCTGACCACCTGCCACGAGCTTGCCACCCTGGTTGCCCAGGTGCGCGAAGAACAGCGCCTGGGGCGTAGCCAGATTCCGTTCAAACCCCAGGCGATGGCCTGAACCACGCAGTCTGCCACCGGTTAGCCAAGGCTGGCCGGGCGCAGGTATTCAGGGCTGAGCACGTTGAACCAGAACAGAATCATCGACACCAGGATGGTCACCAGCACCAGCAGCCCGACCGCCCACACACTGGTCGAATACAACAGGCCGTCTTCCTTGCGCAGGCGCAGGAAGGTTGGCAGGCCGACGTAGAGCAGGAAGGTCGCATAGGCCGAAGCCGCGCCCAGCACGATCAGCGCCAGCCAGCGTCCGGGATAGAGCCCGGCGATACCGGCAACGAAATACGGCGTGGCGGTATAGGCGGCAAAGCCGATGCACTGGTTCAGGCTTGGCCGCGCATCGAAGGTGCGCGACATCCAGCGAATGAACCCGCCCATGATCATCACCCCGACCACGCTGCAGGCGTACAGCAACACGCCGAGCTCGGCGGCGCTGGCCACGCTCAGGCGTACCCGCTCGGTACCGGCCAGGCTCCAGCCCACGCTGGTGGTACCGATGAACAGGCACAAGGCGGGAATCAGCGCCATCAGCAGCAGGTGCGGCAGGTAGTGACGCGGGTGCAGTTCTTCTTCCTGGCGGATTTCCATCCAGGCGTCATCGGGGTGGGTGAACAGTTGAACCAGATGGGTACTCATGGTGACCTCCGGGTAAGCAGGGCAGGAAACACCTCTCCCTGTTCTATGGAGGCCTGGGCGGCGTTGGGGTTTCATTTTTTTTGAACCACTCACCGCAGCGTCCGGTCACTGACAAGTGACGACCACCATCTGTCCGGCAGGCCGTGCAACGGCAGTGGTTGTGGCTGTGCGGCCAAGCCGCAGGGCTGACGACCACGCTGGGCCCATCGCTGGCAAGGCCAGCTCCCACAATCGGTTTGTGTAAGCCGGACCTGTGGTGGCTGGCTTGCCAGCGAAGCGGTTACTGCAGTTCCAGCTGCAGCTGCAAGCCGCCGTCATCACAGCGCCGGTGATACTGGACGATCCCGCGATAGGTACGGCCTTCCCAGACAAACGCCACGCTGTGCGAGCGCTCGAGCTTGGCGGGCACGGGCGCCCGCACCTGCATGCGCAAACCCGGCAGGCCGTTGATGTTCAGCGGCGCCAGTTGCACCTCGCATTCGGCGCTGTGGGCCACGGGGCCGAACAGCGTGTCCTGGACAAAATCGATCTGCAGGCAGGTCGGGCAGGCCGGGCTGACCTTTCTCATACCAGAGGCCTCCTTCAGTTCGGGCGGTGCGCGTTCTGCTCGTCAGGGTCCGAGGTGGACCGGCTCTCTTCATCGAACAGGCGCACCGCCTGTTCATGGGCGTCATCCGGGACGCTGAAATCGTGCTGTTTGGCAAGATCGAGCAGGTGCTGATTGGCTTTAGTGTGATCCTTGATCATCTGCGGGGCAAACGCCTTTACTTCAGCCGATTCGGTTTTTTCCAAAGGCAGCTGGCGGGTCTGGATCTTGTGGCCCTGGTGCGGGCTGCGGCAAACCTTCACGGCCCGGCGCAGTCAGACTGACAAAGGGCCTTTCAATTGCCTGTGGGAGAACGTCATGGCCAGAGCCATCTGGAAAGGTGCAATCAGCTTCGGCCTGGTGCACATCCCGGTGTCGTTGAGTACCGCGATCAGCAGCGACCGGGTCGACTTCGACTGGCTCGACGAGCGTAGCATGGAGCCGGTGGGCTACAAGCGGGTGAACAAGGTCACTGGCAAGGAGATCGCCCGTGAGCATATCGTCAAGGGCGTGCAGTACCGGAAGGGCCAGTACGTGGTGATCAGCGAAGAGGAGATCCGCAAGGCCCGGCCGGAGGCGACCCAGACCATCGATATCTTTTCTTTCGTCGACAGCGGCGAAGTCCCCCTGCAGCAGTTTGCTACCCCGTACTACCTGAGCCCCGACCGTCGCGGCGGCAAGGTGTACGCGTTGCTGCGCGAAACCCTCGAGAGCACCGGTAAGGTCGCCCTGGCCAAGGTGGTGCTGCACACCCAGCAGCACCTCGCGCTGCTGCGCCCGCTGGAGGATGCCATGGTGATGATCATCCTGCGCTGGCCTGAGGAAGTGCGTGGTCTGGACAGCCTGGAACTGGATGCCAGCGTGCGCGACGCGAGTATCGACAAGCGCGAGCTGCAGATGGCCAAGCGCTTGGTCGAGGACATGAGCGGGCACTGGACGCCGGAGGATTACCGCAATGACTTCAAGGACACCATCATGAGCCTGGTCGAAGAAAAAGCCAGCCAGGGCAAGATCGCCACGGTCGAGCCGCTGGAAGGCGAAGGCGAACAGAAAAGCGCCGACATCATCGACCTCACCGAACTGCTCAAACGCAGCCTGGGTGGGCGCAAGCCGGCGGCGAAGAAAGCGGCGCCAGCGGCGAAAAAGCCGGCGGGCACCAGCAAGCCGCGCAAAAAGGCCTGATCAGCCGGATGCCTGCGTTTCGTGCAGATGGCGCCAGCGCAAGGCGCCATTGGCGCGTTCAAACACCACGGTCGAACGGCGTACTGAGCGGTTGCCTGCCGCATCGGCCTGCCACTCGCGATAGCCGACCACCGCCAGGCTCGGGCCTTCGGCGATCAGGTGCAGTTCATCGATGCTTATTTCCAGACCTGCACGCTTGCCGTGGGCTTGCTGAAACAGCGCGCGCAGGCCTTGGTAATCGAGCACCTGGCCGGGCAGGGTGATCATCGAATACAGCGGGCTGAAACGCGCCATCAGCGCATCGAACCGATCGGCCGGGGCAGTGCCGGACAACCATTGCTGGATGGCGACGTGGGCGTCGAGGACTTCCTTGAAGGCGGGGTTGCGTTGGCTCATGGGCAGGTCTCAGTGAGTGCGGGTGATAAGCCCCAGGGCGCGAGTCCCGGGCAGTTTGAAAACCATTGGCAGCGGTAGCAGGGTTAGCAGCGCGGCCAGGATGAACGTGTGCGCAAACGCTTGCGGCGCCGGCGGCAGCTGATTGAGCACAGCGCCGAGCACGGCCACACCGAGACAGAAACTCAGTTGCCGGTTGAGGTTCCACAGGGCACTGGCCTGGCCCATCTGCTCCGGCGCTATGGCCAGGAACGCCAGGCTTTGCGCACTGCTGCTGCACAGGCTGCTGCCCAGGCCAAGCAGGGCGAAGATCAGCGCCAGCCAGGCGTGATGCGCGGCTACCCAGGGCAAGGCCAGCCACAGGAGTGCGGCGCACTGGATCAGTATGCCGGCGCTCAGCAGCCACTTGGGCCCGGTCAGGTTGAAACGCCAGCGCACAAAAGCAATGGCGCCCAGGGCGCCCAGCGACCAGGGCAACATCAGCGCTCCGGTGGCCGTGGCGCTAAGCCCAAGGCGTTGTTGCAGGTACAGGGCTGCGACCAGGTTGGCGCCGATGAACACGCCCGGCACGCACAGGTAGACCAGCATCGCCGTACGCAGCAGCGGCTGGCCGAGCAGGTGCAGGTCAAGGATTGGCTGAGGGGCCGGTAACGGCTGGTTTGCAGGCAGCCAGGCCAGCACCAGTACGCCAGCCATTAACGTCAGCGGCAGCATGGCAAAGAAGATCCACCGCCACGAGCCCTGATCGACCACCACGCCACCCAGTGCCGGCGACAAGGCCGGTACCAGCAGGGCTACCATCATTACCAGCGAGGTCAGGTGGTGGCGTTGCTCAGGCGCATACAAGCGATAAGCCATGGCCTGGCCTACCGGAATCAACAAGCCACCACCGAGCCCTTGCAACAACCGCCAGCCAAGCAGGCTGTCGATGGTGCCGGCGCTGCCGGCGAGTGCCGAGCCCAGGCCGAACAGCGCCAGCGACAGCAGCAGTGTCTGGCGTTCGCCCAGCCGCGCGGCCATCCAGGTGCCCAGCGGTATCACCAGGGTCAGGCCGAGCATGTACAGGTTGCTGGTCCAGCTCAGTTGCGCCACCGAGGCGTGCAGTTCCTGGCCCAGCGCCGGGTAGGCGGCGTTGAGGGCGAACATGTTGAGCAGGTCGAGGGTGAAACCCAGCAAATAGATCAGGGTGACTTTCGAGCGATAGGGCATGAGCAGTTCGACGGGCCGGAGAAAGGCGCAGTCTAGAGGCTTGCAGGTGCTTGAATAAGACGCAAAAAACCGGCAGATTGGTCAAATTATTTTGACAATGGCGAAGGCATTGCATGGTCAGTCTCGACCGATTCGAACTGTTCTGCGCGGTGGTCCAGGCCGGCTCCTTCACCGGCGCCGCCGAGCGCCTGCAGCAAACCCGCGCCGCCGTCAGCTTCAGCATCAAGCAGCTGGAAGCTGAACTGGGCGTGACCTTGCTGACCCGCACCACCCGCCGAATTGCCCTCACTGATGCCGGCGAGCGCTTTTATCAGCGCTGCCTGCAGGTGGTCGAAGATGCGCGCTTCGCCATCGACGAGGCGCGCGCCGAGCATGCTGGCTTGCAGGGCAGCCTGCGCATTACCTCCACCGTCGAGTACGGGCTGAAAGCCCTCGCCCCGGCGTTGCAGGCGTTCTGCCGGTTGCACCCTGACCTGAGCGTGCGCCTGGAAACCCACACGTCCCAGGTCGACCTGGTGCGCGAGCGTTTCGATGTCGCCATCCGCCTGGGCCAGGCCCAGGACTCCAGCTACCGTGGCGTGTGCCTGGCCACTTACGACGTGCGCCTGGTGCTGGCGCCCAGCCTGCTGGCCGCCCATGGCCGGCAGATCATCGACTCACCTTCGCACCTGGCCGCCGTGGCGCAGCTGGTGCACAGCCGCTTCGAGCAGAACAGCCGCTGGGAACTGCAGGGGGACGCTGGCCGCAGTGCGGTGTTTGAGACGCACAGCACGCCCTTGCTGGTGTCCGATAACGCGTCAATCCTGCGTGCTTTCGCCGTGCAGGGTGCGGGTGTCGCCTTGCTGCCGGAATGGCTGGTGGCCGATGACCTGGCGAGTGGACAGTTGCTCGATGCGTTGCCCGCTTACCGCTTCGCCCGACAAAGTGTCTACGCGTTGTATCCGGCAAGCCGCCATGTACCGCGCAAGGTCCGTGCCTGGATCGATTTCATCAAGGCTTACCTCGCCGAAACGGGCGCGGGGGCCTGAGGCGAACCTGCTGCCAGCAGCAGGTAGTCGTCAGCCTTGAAGCGATGGGCGATTGCCCAATACTGAGTACTGAAACCAGGCCAGAGCGTGGTGACCTTGCCGCTGGCCTTGTCCTGGTACCAGCTCTTGCAGCCGGTCACCCAGACCGATTTTTCCAGGCGCCGCTGCAGATTCTGGTTGTAGCGCGCCTGGACCTCACGCTTGACCTCTACTACCTGGGCATCGGCTTGCCGGGCAGCTTTCAGCGCACCGACGATGTGTGCCACGTTTGCCTCGATCATGAACACCATCGAGTTATGCCCCAATCCGGTGTTCGGCCCGGTGATCAGGAACAGGTTGGGAAAGCCGTTGACGCTGGCGCCGACATAGGCTTCGGCACCCTGGGCCCAGACCTCGTTCAGTTCACGTCCCAGGCGCCCGCGAATACGCAGCTTGCCGAGCGCTTCGGTGGCCTGGAAGCCGGTACCGAAGATGATCGCGTCGACCTCGTGCAAGCGGCCATCGCAGGTCAAGACGCCGGTGGGGGTGATGCGTTCGATGGCATCGCTCACCAGCGAGGTATTGGCCCGTTGCAGGGCGGGGTACCAGTCATCAGAGATCAGGATGCGCTTGCAACCCATCACATAGTCGGGCGTGAGGCGGGCCCGCAGCTGGGGATCGGCGACTTGCCGGTGCAGGTGTTGAAGCGCGATTTTCTCACCCAGGGCCATGTACTTGGGGTCAACCACCGTGCCAAGGGCCTGCACTTCGTTCAGCCAGTGAATGCCCCAGCGCTTGAGCCGCATCACCCCCGGCAGGTAGCGGTAAAGCGCTTTTTGCAAGGCGCTGAACGGGCGGTCCTGGCGCGGTACGATCCACGCCGGGGTGCGTTGGAACACACTGAGCCGCTCGACGCGCGGCGCAATCTGCGGCACGAACTGGATGGCGCTGGCTCCGCTGCCGATCACCGCCACGCGCTTGCCTTGCAGGGCATAGTCGTGGTCCCAGCGCGCCGAGTGGAAGGTGCGTCCCGCAAAGGTGTCCAGCCCCGCCAGGCGGGGTACCACAGGCTCGCTCAAACCGCCGGTACCCAGGATCAGGAAGCGGCAGCGTAGTGGCCCACCGTCGGTTTCTACCTGCCAGGTCAGGCGGCCCGCATCAAAGCTTGCGCCGCTGACGAGGGTGTTGAAACGCATGTGTTCGAGCAACCCGTGCCGTTCGGCAGTGGCATGCAGATAACCGAGGATTTCGGCCTGGCCCGGATAGGTGCGTGACCAGTTCGGGTTGAGCATGAACGAGAAGGAATACAGGTGCGAAGGGATGTCGCAGGCTGCGCCGGGGTAGTGATTGTCACGCCAGGTGCCGCCCACCGTGGCGCCGCGCTCCAGAAGCAATACGGAGTGGAAACCGGCCTGGCGAAGCTTGATCGCCATGCACTGCCCGGAGAAGCCGCTGCCGACGATGATCACGTCGGCGTCCAGTTCCGTCGAAAGCTTGGCTCTTGGTTGATTGATCACAGCGTTCTCCGTTATCGAGCATCTTATTGTTTGATCATCATTGTTATGATGTGCGACGAGTCGAACCTGCCAACAGCGAGATCAATGCCCATGGCGATATCCCGAGAAGCCCCGGCCCGCACCCGACGCAAGGCGGGCGCTGCGGTTTCCAACAATGAACGCAAGCGCCAGGAGGTGCTGGAGGCCACGTGGCGAGCGATTCTTCGTGTGGGGGTCGAGAATGTCACGATCCGCGAGATAGCGGGTGAACTGCAGGCCACCACCGGGGCGGTCGTGCACTACTTCAGGACCAAGGACGAAGTGCTTCTGTATGCGCTGGACCACCTCATTACCGGCATGGTCGAGGAGGTGACCCAGTGCCTTGAAGGTGTCGAGGGTATCGCTCGCCTGGAGTGCATCCTGCACGCCTCGTTGCCGCTCGATGAGGCCGGTGAAACTGCCTGGCGTATCTGGCTGGCGTTCCTGCGTACGTGCGTGGGCAATGAAAAACTGGGTGCCGAACACCAACGGCGGTATGCCTTCATGCGCAGTGCGCTGGTCGACGAACTGACCCGCCTGCAGGCGCAAAAGGCGATCCGGGCCGGCCTCGACCTGAAGCTCGAAGCCGATGCCATGGTTGCCCTGGCCGACGGCCTGGGCGTTGGGCGAGTCATCGATCCCGAGCGTTTTGACCCTGAGCAGCAGCGCATGCTGGTCAAGCGCCACATCGCGGCGTTTCTCACCCCACAGGCCTGAGGCGTACGCTTCAGTGGTGCGCATCGCAAGCCTCCCTGGCAGGCCGCATCAGCACCCGCACGTCGCGCCAACGGCCCCACACGTAGAAGCGCCCGATGTCGGTGTCCAGGCGGTCTATCGCAAAGCCCATCAGTTGCGCATTCAGCGCCAATGAACCCTTGATGCGCCGCTCCAGGCGTTCGGGCCTGGCGCTGAAGAGCCGGCGATGAAACACCAGCAGTTCACCATTCAACGTCTGTACCAGCAGGCGATGGCCACGGCCGGCCAGCGTCAAGGCGAGCTGGATGGCCGTGTCGAGCAGAAACCACAGCAGCAGCGGCGAGATGATTTCAAACAGGGTGCGCTCGATGCCGTAGCGGCCACGCGCCTCGAAAAGCTCGTAGATGATGAGTTCGTTGATGACCTGTGAAGTCATGAAGCTGACGAACAGTAGCCAGCCGGGGTGGATCTGGCGAAAGGCCCAGACATAGGCGTGCACCGGCTGTCCCAGCAGTTGTTCAAGCTCCGTCAGCATGGCTTGGCGTTCGCGGGTCAACACCAGCCCCGGCGGCGCGCCTTTCACAGTACGACCTCACGCAGCGTGATCACCGGTTGCTGGGTATCCTCGGCCTTGATGAAGGGCTGCAGCAAGGTGAAAAACTGGTCGGCATCGATGCCGGCCTCGGGGGCGAACGCACCTTTGCGGCTGATTTTGCCCTGCACCAGCATGAGCAGGGCCACTGCCGTCGGAATGCAGGTGTTGGGCCCCATGCCGCCGGGGATTTCGCCATTGATCCAGGCGCTGCACACATGTCGCCGGCCCTGGCTCAGGCCTTCGGCGATAGCGGACATTTCCGCTGGAATGTAGCGCCGGCCAAACAGACTTTCTTTTGCCGAACCCACTAGCAGGGACAGGGACTCACCCAGGCTCAGGCCCGAAAGGTCGTTGTTCAGCGCGACTTTGCGCAATTCGGACGCCGCTTGGCTGACACTGTGGCCGCGCTGGTCGACGCGGGCCTGGATCAACTTCAGCAGGCTGATCAGGCTGTTGGAAAACACCATCGCGTTGGCGCATTCGCGGATCGAGGCGAAAGTCGTCGGCAAGGTCACAGGTTCCGGATGCCCCACCGTATGGGCGCGCACCGCACCGATGCCGGGCACCAGCAGGTCTATTTCGGTCAATGGCAGGCCGCTGGCGATGCGACCACCGCGAAACACCGGGATGTTGCCGGTCAGTTGTTCGACCCAGTGATCGAGTGCCGCGCCCATGTCGGTATCGTGACTGGCTGCTTCCTTGGCACGCGAGGCGCTGCCCCAGGTGGTGACCACGCGGTGCGGGGCACCGACCTGGCGGATGGCTTTGCTGGCCAGCAGGTTGGCCACGCCTGGGCTGGCGCCCATGCCGACGATGGCGGTGATGTTCGCGGCTTGTGCACGCGCATCGAGGTCGAGCATTGCCAGGGTGGGTTCGGGGTCATCACAGATATCGATGTAGTGACAGCCCGCGTCGATGGCGCATTGCAGCACCGTCGTACCAAACAGGTAGTAAGGCCCGATGGTCGAGACCACCACATCGTAGTTGCGCAAGACCCGGGTGAGGGCCTCGGGATTGCGCGCATCGACCTGCAACGCATCAATGTTCGATCGGCCCAGGCTGGCCACGTAGCGTAGCGCCTCCTCGGCGTTGCGGTCGGCTACCGTCAGCCAGGAAAAGGCCTGGAGCTGGATCGCCGTCTCGACAAAGTGCCGGCCCATATGGCCACAGCCGCCTAATGCAATCACCTTCATGGTCGTGTTCCTGTCAGTTGGTTTTGTTGTAGGTCAGGGGCTTGGCGCACTGCCGCGACTGCAGAGGGGGCAGCTGTGCGCGAACGGCTTGGCGAAAATGCTTGAGCAGGCGCTCAGCCAGTGTCGGCAGGAGTGCCGCTGGAAGGTCGTGACCCATTCCGGCGATGCTTTCGAACACCGCACCGGGGATGTGCTCGGCGGTGCTGCGTCCGGCCTCGAAAGGTATGAGCGGGTCTTCCAGGCCATGCAGCACCAGGGTGGGGGTGTCGATCTGCGACAGCAACGGCACGCGCGACCCCGAGGCCAGGATCGCGGCGAACTGTCGTTCGATGCCTCCGGCCGCAGGTGCGTTGCGCCTGAGATCGTCTTCAAGCCGCGCTCGCAATTGTTCGCGTGGTGTCGGGTAGCCTGGGCTGGCGATCAGCTCCCAAAGCTGCAGGTTATGGTCGATCTCGCGCTGCAAGGAGGTTTGGCGCACCGGGTTGAGCAACAGCTTGCGCACGTCGGCACGGGCGTTGGGCAGGCGTCGATCACCGGAGCTGGACATGATCGAGGTCAGTGAACGCACCGCATAGGGAAAACGCGCGGCGACGATCTGGGCAATCATGCCGCCCATCGATGCGCCGACCAGGTGCACCGGGCCCAGCTTGAGACTGTCGATCAAGCCCAGCGTGTCATGGGCCATGTCATCCAGCGAGTAGGGCGCGCGGCTGCGGCGGCCAACCTGTGCGTTCAGGTAGTGCCAGGCCAGGTGCGGTGTACCGCACATGCGGCTGGACTTGCCGATGTCGCGGTTGTCGAAACGGATCACCCGAAAGCCCGCTTTGACAAGGCTGTGTACCAGCGCGTCGGGCCATGCGGTCAGCTGCTGGGCAAGGCCATGGACCAACAGCACCGGTGGCGCATGTTCGGGCCCGAGGGTCTCGTAGGCGAGGGTGATGCGGCCGATGCGGGCAAATCTCGGGTGAGGGGTCAATGGCGTTCTCCGCTGTGGATGGACAACACGGCTCAACGAAAAAGATCATAACGGTTATTATGTTTTGCGCAAGCAGCAGGCCAAACATCTCAAGCCGGCCGGCAAGGGCCATGGTCAAACGGCAAGGCTGGCAGCGGCCCTGACGGCCTGGGGGCGGGGCAGGTAATCAGCCGCCGAGCTGCCACAAGGCGTGGCAGGCCGGCGGTTCATGGCTGAGCAACAGATTCAGGGCGCCTGCTTAACGCGCGCTGGCCCACTTTTCCACGGCCAGTACATCGGCGATTTTCTCGCTGTAGGTTGCGGCATCGAGGTCTTCTGCGTTGCACAGGACTGCGACGGTGATATGGGCGTCGGGGAAATCCAGGAACTGAGTCGAGTAACCGGCCCAGCCGCCTGAGTGTTCGAGCAGCCGCGTCCCTTTGTACAGTTTGGGCGACAAGCCCATCGCATAATCCTCATGATCGATGGCGACCCGTGGGCCGGCTCTGGACATGACGGCCAACAGGTTGGGGCCACCGACAGTACCGTTTTGCAGATTGGCGCCCCATTTCATCAAGTCACCGACGGTGGAGTGCACTTGTCCGTCGCCGGTCACTTCCCACGGGCTTTCATACAATCGAGCGCTCCCCCAGAACGAGCGCTTGTAGCCGCGGGCGACCTCGAAGGTCAAAGGGTAGGTGTCGACGATCCGGGTGTGGTTCATCTCCAGCGGCTTGAAGATGGCCTGTTCGGAGAACTGGCGAATGCTTTTTCCGCTGACCCTCTCGACCACCAGCGACAACATGAAGTAGCCGGTATTGCTGTACGAAAACCGGGTGCCGGGAGCGAATAACGGTTGTTTCTCCGCTGCCAGCAATTGCAATGCCGTGGCCTGGCTCAGTGGCTTGGTATCAGGTATGCCTTGCGCCTCGGCCGCGTCCTCGTAGCTTGGCAGGCCACCGGTGTGATGGAGTAAATGGCGCAGGGTCACCGGATCGGCGTAGCTGCCCAGTTCAGGAACGTACTGGCGAACAGAGTCATCCAGCGACAGTTTTTTCTCAGTGGCCAAGAGGTGAATGGCAAACGCGGTGAATTGCTTGGACACGGACGCGAGGTTGAATACCGAATCTGCAGTCAGCGGCTTTTTCTTCTCGATGTCAGCAAACCCTGTCGCGCCTTGTATGACAAAGGCATTCTCTTTCTCGGCACTGAACACACAACCTGGGCCAGCTTTTCTGGAGAGCTCCTTGAAAATTCGGCCCATGTCGTTTTTGACTTGCGCAGGTGTGGTCTGAACCACCTGGCTAAAATGTTCGGCTGCCGGCGTACTCAGAAACAGCCAACTGACATCCATGGTGTTCTCCCTTACGATTTTTTACAGGTGCAACGATCAGAATTGCAGGTCGTTGGTTAACAACCTGAGAAACTTCAACCTGCTGCCTGTCGTGTCGGTTCAATGCTGCGCAACCGTCGGACAGGCGTCAGGCAAGCGAAAAAATCATAATGGTTATGATGGTTTTTAACCTGAGGGATTTTGTGAAGAAGTGCACCGCGCGGTTATGGCTTCTACGCTGTGCTGTTCACGACGCCTGGGTCGGATCACCCAGTTGCTCGAAATAGCTCGCCGATACGCTCATGTGAATACCAGCTCGAAAGGTTGCTGCAGCCGTGCCAGCGCCTCGCGGTCGAGTACCGGCGGTGTCTGCTCGTCGGCCTGCAGCTGGCTGGTATGGGCAGCGATGGCCTGCTGCTTGAGGGCCAGCACCGCGCGGTCGAGAAACAGCTTGTGGGCGCGCTGCCAGGGCAGCCGCGGATCGCTCGGACGGGCCCAGTGCCAGGCCCAGACCGGCACCTCGATCAAGCGCGCGCCGACGGTTTCACAGGCCCGGGCACAGGCGCGGCCCACAGCCTCATGATCGCAATGGCCGTCCAGGCGCCAGGTGGTCAGTACCTGATCGCTGGCGCTTAACAGCTGCACCAGGCGTTCAGCCAGCCAGCGTTCATGGTTGGCCACGGCGCTATCAGCCAGGCCCAGGCGCAGCCAGTTCAAGCGGGTCAGATCCAGGCCCAGGCGACGCAGGGCGTCGGCACTTTCCCGCGGGCGTTGCTGGCGCAGGCGTTCACTGGTCCAGTGGCGCGAATCAGGGTGGCTGGCTTCGCCATCGCTGACCGAGATCAGCAGCAGATCCTGCTCGCGGCCACGCATGCCGGCCAGCACGCCGCCGCAGCCGAGCACCTCGTCATCCGGGTGTGGGGCGACCACCACCAGGCGGCGGCCAACCGGTACCAGTTGAGCATGGGTGATGGCCGGCACTGCCTGCAGCGTCGCCGAGGATTGCCAGTGCACCAGCGGCGTACCGGGTGCGCGCATCGGATTTTGCGATTGCTGCAGGGTCATAGCTGCCAGCCTCCGTCGGGTGCTGCACTCAATTGCCGGCCCAGGTGAGCATCGTTCATGAAGTCGACTCCCGGGGCGAAGGGGGGGTGCCGTTGGTGTTCTTTTTCAGGCCGCGCAGGTTCATCGCGCACAGGCATACCTGCAGCACGATCAGCGCCCAGGCCTGGGCGTGCCAGCCCCAGACTGCCCACAGCAGGTTGCTGGCGATGAAGCAGACAAAGCCGATCCGCCGCCGCCGCGGTTGACGCGAGCCGATCCACCAGGCGGCCAGGATCGTTGCGAACATGGCCGGCCATTGCAGCAGGTCGATCCAGTCCAGGTCGTCCATTATTCAAGCCCCAGGCGGCGGCGCAGGTCCTTGCTGATCGACTGGCGTACCTGACCGTAGTCGGCCCAGGGGTCATCGCCCTCGGCCAGGCGTTCGCCGAGGTTGAGCAGGTGCCATTGGTTGGCGCCCTTGAGCGCGGTCAGCTCTTCCCGGCGAATCGGCACCGACACCGCCAGGCCTTCGCGGGCGCGGATTGAATAGGCGCAGACCGTGGTCGCGCCTTTGCCGTTGCGCAGGTAATCGATGAAGATTCGTCCGACCCGGTTCTTCGGCCCGGACACCGCCGACAGGCGCTCGGGGAAGAGCCCGGCCAGGTGCTGGACCATGGCCTGGCTGAAGCCCTTGACCTCGTCCCAGCCGGCACGGCGGGTCAGCGGCACGACAATGTGCATGCCCTTGCCGCCGCTGGTCTTGAGGAAGGACTGCAGCCCCAGTTCGTCGAGCAGCGCCAGGGTCAGTTGGGTGGCTTCGAGCATGGCCTTCCACGGCAACGCCGGGTCCGGGTCGAGGTCGAGGATCAGCCGGTCGGGCTTGTCGAAGTCCTTGGCGGTGGCGTTCCAGGTGTGCAGTTCGAGGGTGTTCATCTGCACTGCGCCCAGCAGGGTTTCAGCCTGGTCGATGATCATCAGCGCCTGGCCGGCTTCGGCCTTGTCGTGGCTTTCAAGGCCGGGGATGTTCAGTTGCGCGGCGTTCTTCTGGAAGAACAGCTCGCCGGCCAGGCCATCGGGTGCCCGTACCAGGGCCACGGGGCGGCGCTTGAGATGGGGCAGGATCCACTCGGCGACCTGGGCGTAGTACTCGGCCACCTGGCGCTTGGTAATGCCGGTGCTGGCATCGATGACGCGTTCCGGGTGGGTCAGGTGCAGGTTGGAGGGGTGGCTTGCCGGGGTTTTCACGGGCTGCTCCAGGCCGATGGCCTTGGCCGGTTTGTCGTCGCGCAGGCCATGGAACACCGAATGGCGCACCACGCCGTCGCGGGTCATCTGCGCATAGGCGACCTCGGCCAGCAGCGTTGGCTTGAGCCAGTGCACACCTTTGGCCTCGGCGCCGGTTGGCGGCCTGCGGAACTGCGGCTTGGCGACTTCAAGCGGCGCCAGGCGCTGGTGAATCTGCGCCAGGGTCGCGCTGTTGAAACCGGTGCCGACCTTGCCGGCATAGCGCAGCTCGCCACGCTCATCGTGCAGGGCCAGCAGCAGTGCGCCGAAGGCCTCGCGCGAACCCTTGGGGTCGGTAAAGCCGACGATCACGAACTCCTGGCGCTGCTTGCACTTGAGCTTGATCCAGTCGCTGCTGCGCCGGTTCAGATAACTGCTGCCCAGGCGCTTGCCGATCAGGCCCTCCAGCGCCATCTTGCAGGCGCTGTCGAGCAGCGACTCGACGGTCTGGTCAAAGTCGGCAGAAAAGCGCAGGCGTTTTTCATCGGCTTTCTCCAGCACCTTCGCCAGCGCCGCGCGGCGCTGCTCCAGCGGGCACTGGCGAAGGTCCATGCCGTTGAGGTACGGCAGGTCGAACAGGTAGTAGAGGATCTGCTCGTCGCGGGCCTGGTCGAAGGCATTTTGCAGGGCCTGGAAATCCGCCACGCCATGTTCGTTGGCCACCACCATCTCGCCATCGAGCCAGGCCGATTGCACGCCGAGCTTGGCCAGGGCCTTGGCCTGTTTGGGCAGCTTGGCGGTCCAGTCATGGCCGTTGCGGGTGAACAGGCGCACCGCGTCGCCGTCGATGCGGGCGAGGATGCGGTAACCGTCGAATTTCACTTCGTAGCGCCAGTCGCCCTCGGGCGGAGTTTCCACCAGGGTCGCCAGCTCCGGCTTGAGCGAATCGGGCAGGGCGGCTTTCCTGGCGCCGCTGAGTTCGGTTTTGCTCGCGGGCCTGGCCTTGCTTGTGGCTTTGCTCGTCGCGGCCTTGGGTTTGCGCGCGATCAGCGTACGTTCGCTGAGCACGCTGTCCGGTTCGGCCTCGAGGATGTCGTAGTCCGCCTGCGGGCGCGCCTGGGCGTCGTCGGACTTGATCAGCAGCCACTGCTCCTGCTTGCCGGCCAGGTGGGTGCGAAACAGGTTCCAGATCCCCGAGAGTTTCTCGCCCTGCAGGCGAAAGCGCAGCTTGCCCTTGGCATAGGCCGTGTGCGGATCTTCTTCGGGGATCCACACGCCACGGTCCCAGACGATCACGTCACCGGCGCCATAATGGCCTTCGGGGATTTGCCCTTCGAAGTTGGCGTAGTCCAGCGGGTGGTCTTCGACGTGCACGGCCAGGCGCCGGACCTTTGGGTCCAGCGACGGGCCCTTGGGGATGGCCCAGCTTTTCAGGGTACCGTCCAGCTCCAGGCGAAAGTCGTAGTGCAGGTGGCTGGCGTCGTGTTTCTGGATGCAGTATTGCAGGGCGTGGGCGGTTTTTTTGCCTCGGACAGGGTTACCAGCCGGCTCCGGTGTGGCGTCGAAATTGCGCTTGCGCGCGTACTCCTGCAACGGCTTGGCCATGGCGGTGTCCTGCGGCTTTTGGACGGGTCCTAAGCATTGGGATTGGGCGGCAGGGCTGGGAGTTCAATCGGCTTTTGTTCGAGGTGGGGCTGCTGCGCACCCCATCGCCGGCAAGGCCGGCTCCCACAGGATTCGAGTGCGCCGCTATCCTGTGGGAGCCGGCCTTGCCGGCGATCGACCGCGAAGCGGTCGCCGTATCAGCCCTGTTTCTTGATAATCGCCTCACTGATGCTCGCCGGCGCTTCGGCGTACTTGGTGAACTCCATGGTGTAGCTGGCGCGGCCCTGGGTCATGGAGCGCATCTGGGTGGAGTAACCGAACATCTCGCCCAATGGCACCTCGGCGCGTACCACTTTGCCCGCCGGGGTCTCGCCGCCTTCCTGGATCATCCCGCGCCGGCGACTCAGGTCACCCATGATGTCGCCCTGGTACTCCTCGGGAGTCACCACTTCGACTTTCATCACCGGCTCCAGCAGCACCGCGCCGCCTTTTTGCGCCAGTTGCTTGGTGGCCATTGACGCCGCGACCTTGAAGGCCATTTCGTTGGAGTCGACGTCGTGGTACGAGCCATCGAACACCGTGGCCTTGAGGCCAATCAGCGGATAGCCGGCCAGCACGCCGTTCTGCATCTGCTCTTCGATACCTTTCTGGATCGCCGGGATGTACTCGCGCGGCACTACGCCGCCGACCACTTCGTTGACGAATTCCAGGCCCTCTTTGCCTTCCTCGCCCGGGGCGAAGCGGATCCAGCAGTGGCCGTACTGGCCGCGCCCGCCAGACTGGCGAACGAACTTGCCTTCGATCTCGCAGGTGTTGCGGATCTTCTCGCGGTAGGCCACCTGGGGCTTGCCGATATTGGCCTCGACGCCGAACTCGCGGCGCATGCGGTCGACGATGATGTCCAGGTGCAATTCGCCCATGCCGGAGATGATGGTCTGCGCGGTCTCTTCATCGGTGCGCACCCGGAACGACGGGTCTTCCTGGGCCAGCTTGCTCAGGGCGATGCCCATTTTCTCCTGGTCGGCCTTGGTCTTCGGCTCGACCGCCACCGAGATCACCGGGTCCGGGAAGTCCATGCGTTCGAGGATGATCGGCTGGTTGATGTCGCACAGGGTGTCGCCGGTAGTGACGTCCTTCATGCCGATCAGCGCGGCGATGTCGCCGGCGCATACGTCCTTGATCTCGGCGCGCTGGTTGGCGTGCATCTGCACCATGCGGCCGATGCGTTCCTTCTTGCCCTTGACCGAGTTGAGCACGGCGTTGCCGGAGCTGAGCACGCCGGAGTAGACCCGGGCGAAGGTCAGGGTACCGACGAAGGGGTCGGTGGCGATCTTGAACGCCAGCGCCGAGAACGGTTCGTTGTCGTCAGCGTGGCGCTCCAGGTGCTTGTCTTCGTGGTCCGGGTCGGTGCCGTTGATCGCCGGGATTTCCGACGGCGCCGGCAGGTAGTCGATGACCGCGTCGAGCATCAGCGGCACGCCCTTGTTCTTGAATGACGAGCCGCAGATCGCCGGCACGATCTGGTTGGCCAGGGTACGTTGGCGCAGGCCGGCCTTGATCTGTTCGTTGCTCAGCTCCTGGCCGTTGAGGTACAGCTCCATGAACTCGTCATTGGCCTCGGCAGCAGCTTCGATCATGTGCGCGCGCCACTCGTTGGCAAGCTCGAGCATGTCGGCCGGAATCTCTTCTTCGCGGTAGCTGGTGCCCTGGTCGTCTTCGTTCCAGTAGATGGCCTTCATCTTCACCAGGTCGATCTGCCCGGCGAAGTGTTCCTCGGCGCCGATCGACAGCTGGATCGGCACCGGGTGGTGACCCAGGCGCTGGTCGATCTGCTTGACCACGCGCAGAAAATCCGCGCCCTGGCGGTCCATCTTGTTGACGTAGGCCAGGCGCGGCACATGGTACTTGTTGGCCTGGCGCCAGACCGTCTCCGATTGCGGCTCGACGCCGTCGGCGCCGCTGAACACCACCACTGCGCCGTCGAGCACGCGCAGCGAGCGCTCCACCTCGATGGTGAAGTCGACGTGGCCGGGGGTGTCGATGATATTGAAGCGGTACTTGTCGGCGAACTGTTTGCTTGAGCCCTGCCAGAACGCCGTGGTCGCCGCCGAGGTGATGGTGATGCCGCGCTCCTGCTCCTGGGCCATCCAGTCCATGGTCGCGGCGCCGTCGTGCACCTCGCCCATCTTGTGGTTGACCCCGGTGTAAAACAGGATGCGTTCGGTGGTCGTGGTCTTGCCGGCGTCAACATGGGCGACGATGCCGATGTTGCGGTACAGCTCGATGGGGGTGGTGCGCGCCATGAGGGGTCACCTGTGTGTGATGCGGATGAAGAGGGTACTCCCAAGGTAGCAGAAGTGCGCCGGCTTGCACGGCGCGGCATGGCTGAACAGGCTTCATCCATGGCCTGAGTAACCATCGGTTGTAAAGCCAGTGGTGCTGACGCTTAATCGTTCTATTCGATGCCTGCTGGAGTACGACAATGCCGCTGGAAAAATCCGTGAACGCCTGGTGCCAGAGCCATCCGCTGATCGCCGAACTGGTGGCGTTGCGCCCGACCAGCTGGTTCAACCCGGCCCTGGCGCCGAGCGCCGAAGCCCTGGGTGATGTGGCGCTGAGCGCTGAAGATATTCACGAGGCCAGCGCCAGGCTCGAACGCTTTGCCCCGTTCATCGCCTCGGCCTTCCCCGAGACCGCAGCCGTTGCCGGCATCATCGAATCGCCGTTGTTGCCGCTGCATGCCCTGCAGGCGGTGCTCTGTGCCGAACAGCAACTGCCGCCAACCGGCGCCCTGTGGCTCAAGGCCGACAACCTGCTGCCGATTTCCGGCTCGATCAAGGCCCGCGGCGGCATCTATGAAGTGCTCAAGCACGCCGAAGACCTGGCCCTGGCCGGTGGCCTGCTGCAGCCGGGCGACAGCTACGCCAAGCTCGACAGCGATCAGGCCCGGGCCTTTTTTAGCCGGTACAGTGTGGCGGTCGGCTCCACCGGCAACCTGGGCCTGTCGATCGGCATCATCAGTGCGCGCCTGGGCTTCAAGGCCACGGTGCACATGTCCGCCGATGCCCGCCAGTGGAAGAAGGATCGCCTGCGCGCCTGCGGTGTCGAGGTGCGTGAGTACAGCGCCGACTACAGCGTGGCGGTGGAGCAGGGGCGCCAGGAGGCCGAGGCCGACCCGCACTGCCATTTTGTCGATGATGAAAACTCGCTGAACCTGTTCCTCGGTTACGCCGTGGCGGCCGAGCGCCTGCAGCGCCAGCTGGCAGCGCAGGGCATACAGGTCGACGCCGAGCATCCGCTGTTCGTCTACCTGCCCTGTGGCGTCGGCGGTGGCCCTGGCGGCGTGGCCTTCGGTCTCAAGCATATCTTCGGCGATGCGGTGCATTGCCTGTTCGCCGAGCCGACCCATTCACCGTGCATGTTCCTTGGCGTGTACACCGGCTTGCACGACGGTGTGTCGGTGTATGACTTCGGCATCGACAACCAGACTGCCGCCGACGGCCTGGCGGTGGGGCGGCCCTCGGGCTTTGTCGGGCGCTCGCTGCAGCGCCTGATCGACGGCTACTACACCGTCAGCGATGCCACCCTGTACCGCCAGCTCGCACAAATGCAGGCGTGTGAAGGCATCGAGCTGGAACCGTCGGCACTGGCCGGGCTGGCGGGCATGTTCAGCGTGTTGCAAGAGCAGCAAGGCTACCGTCAGCGTCTGGGTCTGAGCGATGAGCGCATGGCCCGCGCCACCCACCTGGTCTGGGGCACCGGCGGCAGCATGGTGCCGCGCGACGAGATGGACCGCTACCTGGCCAAGGGCCGCGCCGTGCTGGCCGGCAATTGAGCATGCTCAACCTGCCCGATCGCCTCGGCACCCGCTTGAGCGGCGCCCAGTTCGCCAATCTGCACACCTTCCTCGCGGTCGCCCGGCACCTGAGCTTCAGCCTGGCGGCGCAGGAGCTGTGCCTGACCGCCAGCGCCGTCAGCCATCGTATCGCCCGCCTGGAGCAGGCCCTGGCGCTACGCCTGTTCGAACGCCTGACCCGGCGCATCCGCCTGACCGTCGAAGGCGAGCGGCTCTATCAGGTGCTGCAAGGCTTCGAAGCGCAACTGCAGGAAGCCCTGCAGCCTTCGACGCAGGAAGTCAGCGGATCCCTGAGCCTCTATGTGCGGCCTTCGGTGGCCCAGCACTGGCTGGTGCCGCGCCTGGCGGATTTTCAGCAGCGCTATCCGCAGGTCAGCCTGGACATACGCACCGGCAACGACCCGGTGGATTTTCGCACCCGTCCGGTGGACCTGGCCTTGCTGTATGGCGACGGCGAGTTTCCGGGGCTGGTCAGCCAATTGTTGATGGACGAGCGGGTCGCCCCGGTGTGCAGCCCGAAGTACGCCGAACGCCACGGCCTGATCGGCCACCCCGAGCGTCTGGCCCAGTGCACCTTGCTGCACGATGCCCTGGCCTGGGAACACGCCGCCTTTGACGCCGAGTGGCAACGCTGGGCCCGCGAGCAGGGCGTGCAGCAGCACCTGCCCGCCAGCCACCTGACCTTCGACCGCTCCGACCTGTGCAGCGCCGCCGCCAGCCACCATGCCGGTGTGGCCATGGGGCGCCAGCGCCTGGTGCAGCCGTTGCTTGATCAGGGCGCGCTGATCCTGCCCCTGGTCGGCTTCAGCCAGACGCCGGGGCAGGGCTATTACCTGGTGCATCCGCCGCACGATCCTTTGCCGCTGCGCTTGCGGGTGATGATTGAGTGGTTGCAGGGGTGTGTGCTCAGCTGACCTCGGCCGTCGTGCACAGGCGTGCCAATGGCGTGAGCTCGCGGGCAAAATGTTCGATCGCCAGCACATAGCCGTGGCTGCCGAAGCCGGCCAGCACTGCCTTGGCCACCAGCGACACATAGGAGTGGTGGCGGAAGGCTTCACGGCGGTGGACGTTGGAGATGTGCACCTCGATCACCGGCACCTCGGCGGCAATCAAGGCGTCATGAATCGCCACCGAAGTATGGGTCCAGGCCCCGGGGTTGATGACAATCCCGGCGACCCGGCCCCGGGCCTGGTGAATCCAGTCGATCAGCTGGCCTTCGTGGTTGGTCTGCTGGAATTCCAGCTTCAGTTCCAGCCGGCTGGCCGCCTGCTGGCAGAGGCTTTCGACGTCGGCCAGGGTCTCGCGGCCGTAGACCTCCGGTTGGCGCATACCGAGCATGTTCAGGTTGGGGCCATTGAGCACGAGCAGGGTTTTCATGGTGCAGGTTTCCAGTCAGGGTGTTGGCGCACAGGGCGTCGTAGGCGGGTAAAAAGGGCTCAGAGGCTGGCGGTGTGGACGATCTGGCCGCTGCGCGCGGCGCTGCTGATGGCTTCGACGATCTGCAAATTGCGCAGACCGTCACGCACGGTTACCAGCGGTTGTTGCTCGCCGCGAATTACCTGGCAGAAGTGCGCCAGCTGGCGGGCCAGCGGGTCGGCGTTTTGCCGCGGCGCCACGGCAGTGCTGAAGGGCTTCCACCACGAGCGCTCGGCCCGCTGCTCGTAGAACTTCAGGCGCATGGTCGGGATTGACAGCGTGCCCTGGGTGCCGCTGATCACGTAGCAGTCTTCGTCGGCGTAGCTGGGGTAATCGGGGTTCTCCCGTGCGGTCTGTTCCCAGCTGCGGGCGCAGGCGGCGGTGTCGGACAGCATGAAAGTGCCCAGGGCGCCGCTGGCAAAGCGCAGGCTGATGGCGACGCTGTCCTCGACGGCAAAGCCGCGGGTGGTGCTGGAAGCCTGGGCCTGCACGGCGACGATCTCGCCGCACAGCGAACGCAGGTTGCCGATTTCGTGGATCATGTTGATCAACACTGGCCCGCCACCGATCTGGCGGCGCCAGGGCGCAGCGTCGAAATAGTCGTCGGGTTTGTAGAACAGCGCGCTGCCCATGACCGCCACCAGCTTGCCGAGCAGGCCCTCGTCGATCACTTCGCGGGCCTTGGCGAGGATCGCACTGTGGGCGCGATGATGGCCGACCAGCAGCCGCGCCCCGGTTTGCTCGGCGATGGCCAGCAGGCGCTTGCCTTCCTCCAGGGTGTGGGCCACGGGTTTTTCGATCAGCGCGGCGACACCGTGTTCAACGCAGGCCAGGGCGCCTTCGACATGCAGGTGATTGGGCGTGGCCAGGATCACGCCGTCCGGGCGTTGCTCGGCGAACAACTGCTCAAGGCAAGGGTAGAGGGCAACGCCGTGGGCGGCAGCCAATTCGGCGGTGGCCGGGGCCGGGTCGACCAGGGCGGCCAGATCGCACTCGGCGCTGGCCTGGATCAGTTCGATATGCCGGCGGCCGATCAGGCCGGCACCGGCGACGGCAATACGAATCTTGTGCATGGCGCTCTCATTATTGTTATGCGGACCGCGACAGCGGTTTTGTGAGAGGCTAATAAAAAAATCCCAGGAGATAATCGGGGCAGATGAAGATTCAGAATGCGCTACTAGCGAATAATGAACCGCTGTTGCGCGACCTGCAGTTGTTCTGCGAAGTGGCGCGGCGCTCCAGCTTCATCGCCGCGGCTACCGAGATCGGCCTGTCGCCGGCCCACGTCAGCAAGCGCATCGCCACCCTCGAGACGTTGCTCGGGGTCAAGCTGTTCAACCGCACCACGCGGCGGGTGAACATCACCAGCGATGGCGAGGCGGTGTTCATCTGGGCGCAGAAGATTCTCGAGAACGTCGAGTCGATGCTCGAGTCGCTGTCCGGGGCGCACAGCGAGCCGCGCGGCACCTTGCGCATCAGCACCAGCCTGCGCCTGGGCCGTGAGCACATCGCGCCGATCCTGTCGCTGCTGCGCAAGCGTTATCCGACCCTGGATATCTGGCTGGAGCTGCTCGACCGGCGGGTTGACCTGATTGGCGAAAATTTCGATATCGACATTCGCGTCGGTGAGGTGCAGGAAAAACACCTGATCGCCCATCGCATTGCCGAGAACAAGCGGGTGCTGGCGGCATCGCCGGAGTACCTGGCCCGGCGCGGCCCGGTGCGGGTAGCGGCGGAACTGGCCCAGCATGATTGCTTGCTGTTTCGCAGCCGCGACGATCGTTTCGGCGTGTGGCGGCTGGTTGGCCCGGGCGGGCCGGAAACGGTCAAGGTTACCGGGCCCATGGCCGCCAACCACAGCGATATCGTGCGCCAGTGGGCCATGGACGGGCACGGCATCATCATGGCCTCGTATTGGGACGTGGCTGGCAGCTTGCAGGAGGGCTCATTGCTGAGGGTGCTGCCGGCGTATCACCAGCCTGCGGATGTCTGGGCGGTGACGGCGGCGCGTTCGAGCCGTTCGGCGAAGGTGCGCAGTTGCGTGGCGTTCTTGCGTGAGCAACTGGCTGAGGGGCCGTTTGCGTTGGCGGTGGGCGGGTGAGGGCGCATTTGGCAGGACAGGCCTAATCGCTGGCAAGCCAGCTCCCACAGGTGCCACAGAACTGTGGGAGCCGGACTTGCCGGCGATGGGCTGCGAAGAGCAGCCCCGGGTACTCAATCGCCGGCCTGCACCTGCAGCATCCATTGCCCGTCAACCTCACGCACCAGGCCGCTGGCCAGGAACAACGGCAGCAAGCGCTTGTGCAGCTGCGGTTCGACGAAGCCTTTCACTGCCGTCAGGTCCAGCGCACCCAGCGCCGGCAGGTCGGCCTTGGTGTACGAGAGCCAGGCTTTCTTCAACGCATTGAGCACATCGCTGCCCGCCGTGTTGGCAAAGCGGCGGTTGAGGGTCTGGCCGTCAAGGACGAAGGTATGCTGGTACTCGTAGCCCGTTTCGTCACCGCCGCTGGTGCGGCAGCGGATGCAGGTGCACGGACCATCACCGAAGGCTTTGCCCAGGTAGTTGTTGAAATCCACCACGGGCTTGAGCCCCAGGCGCTTGTCGACCTCGAACATGTCCGAGGTCAGGTTCTGTTCAGCACTCAATGTCATTCCTCTGACAGGTTTTTACCGGGGGGCACAATACCAGCCGGGGCGGGCCGAGGGTACCTTCGTGCGTCGCCTCGTCGAAGGGCGCGGGCTTTTTCCGTGCTGCTCCATTACCCTATGCGCCCGTGAGCGTCAGCAGACGCCGATAGAATTGTCGTTGGAGTTCGACCATGTACAACTACACAGCCACCGTGACCGTCAGCGACGACCTGCATGCAGACGTTGAAGCCGTGGAAAACGTTGCGATTCGGGTGGGTCTTGAAGCCGTTACCGAGTCGCTGAAGAAGGTCCACTTTGTCGGTGCCCTGGCCGCTCCGGACAAGGCGACGCACATCTGCGTGACCCTCGACAACGGCCTGAGCTACTACGGCCCGATCGTTAACGGCCATGCCGAGCTGGAAGGCGGCTGGATCGCCTTTGAATGCGACATGCTTACTCCGCAAGAACTGGGCCTGTAATCCGTTGGGCTACAGCACAGCAGCCCAGAACAACCCGGCCAGGTACAAGGCCACGCCGAACACCCCATGAGCCAGCAGGCTGCGGCCCCGCGCCGCATTTGGCTTGGGGGTTTTCGAGGCGAAGAAGCCCGCGCCCATGCCGGGCTGCATGATCAGGTAGGGCGCCGCTACGGTCGCCAGGCCAAGCACGAACGCCGGCACAAAGCGTGGCTGCTGCGCCCACTCCAGCCCACAAAGGGCGAGCAGCAACGCGGCGAAAATCACCCCGATGGTGTAATGCGCACTCCAGCCAATCAGCCGTTCATTGGCCAGTGCCGGCGCCTTGGCGATGCTCTGATGGGTGAACTGCCCCTGTGGCATATGGCCGATCCAGCGTCCGACCAAACCCCAATTCGGCCCGGCCATGCCCAGCACGCGCTGCTGGAACAGCGACCAGAGGTCGGCCAGGGCGGTGGCCGTCAGGCCAATCAGTACCGCTAGGGTTAATCCTTCAAGCATGGCGTGCTCCAGTTGTCATCATTCAATAGATTGATTGAATGATTGGCCAATGCTACCTTCCTGTCAATGACCGATATGAAAACCCAGCAGCACCAGCACATCGCCGAACTGGCGCGGACCCTTGGCCACGCCCATCGCCTCAACCTGCTCGAACAGATCGCCGCCGGCGAGCTTGCCGTCGAGCAACTGGCCCAGCAGTGCGAGCTGTCGGTGGCCAATGCTTCCCAGCATCTGCAGCACTTGCGTCGCGCCGGCTTCGTGCAGACCCGCCGCGATGGCAAGCGCGTGTTCTACCGGCTCAGTCCCGGGCCGATCCCGCAAGTGCTGGCGGCGCTCGGCCAGTTGGCGGCGTTCAACCGCGCGGCGATCCGTGAGCTGATGAGCGATAGCGTGAGCGCGCCCGAGCACCTGGAGGCGATCAGCAGGGAAGAGCTGCTGGAGCGTTTGCAGGATCACAGCGTGACCCTGCTCGATGTGCGCCCGGCCGAGGAGTTTGCCCAGGGGCATTTGCCGGGGGCGATCAACATTCCCTTCACTGAACTGCAGCAGCGCCTGGGCGAGTTGCCGGCCAGCCACGAAGTGGTCGCGTATTGCCGCGGGCCCTGGTGCGTGTTTTCCCGTGATGCGGTGACGGCCCTGAAAGCCGGGGGCTTCAGGGCGCGGCACTATCTTCAGGGTGTCGAACAGTGGCCGGGGCTACTGCAGGACTAGCCCAGCTCGGCGAGGCAGCGTTCGAGGATGTCCAGGCCCTCTTCGAACACTTCAGGCTCGATGGTCAGTGGCGCCAACAAACGGATGATGTGCCGGGCCCTGCCGCTGGGCATCAGCAGCAGGCCGGCGCTCCTGGCCGCTGCCAACAGTTGCGTCAGCTGCTCGGTGGCCGGTGTGCCGTCGGCCTTGAGCAGTTCGATGCCGCGCATGGCCCCGGTGCCGGTCAGGCGGCCCAGGTAAGGCGAGAGCTTGCTGGCCTGCCAGCGCTCGAAGCGGCTGACCAGTGCGGCTTCCTGGCGTTCGCCCCAGGTCGAAAGGTTGGCGTCGCTCATTTCATCCAGGGTCGCCAGGGCTGCCGCACACGCCATCGGGTTGCCGGAGTAGGTGCCGCCAAGGCCGCCTTTGGGCAGGTTGTCGACCAGCGCCTTGCGGCCGACCACTGCGCCCAGCGGCATGCCGCCGGCGATGCTCTTGGCCAGCAACAGCAGGTCCGGCTCGATGCCCAGGCGCGGGAAGGCGAAGCGCTGGCCGGTGCGGCCAAACCCCGACTGGATCTCATCGACGATGATCAGGATGCCGTGCTGGTCACAGAAGCTGCGCAAGGCTTTGGCGAAGTCTGGTTCCATTGCCAGGAAGCCGGCTTCACCCTGCACCGGTTCGAAGATGAATGCAGCCACATCGTTGACGTCGATCTCGACGCTGAACAACCGCGCCAAGGCCTGAAGCGCCTGCTCGCTGCTGACGCCGGTGTCCCGGCTGGGGTAGGGCAGGTGATACACCGGCCCCGGCAACACGCCGACCCGCTGCTTGTAGGGCGCAACCTTGCCGTTAAGGTTGAGGGTCGCCAGGGTGCGGCCATGGAAGCCGCCGTCGAAGGCGATGATCGCGGTCTTGCCGGTGGCACCGCGGGCGATCTTCAGGGCGTTTTCTGCCGCTTCCGCACCGCTGTTGGTGAGCATGCCGCTGAGCGGGTAGGACACCGGTACGAACTGCGCCAGGCGGTTCATCAATTCGAGGTAGGGTTCATGCCCAGCGGCGTTGAAAGCGTAGTGAGTCAGACGCGTGGCCTGCTGCTGGATGGCGGCGACAATCCGCGGGTGACAATGGCCCAGGTTCAACACGCCAATGCCGCCAACGAAATCAATATAACGTTTACCGTCGGTGTCCCAGACTTCCGCATTTTTACCGTGGGACAGTGTAATAGGGTGAACTACGGAAATAGACTGGCTGATAGTTTCGTGACTCATTTACCCGTGCCCTCGCTGCAGTTTCTTATTATCTAAGCGAGGCACGGTAATTGAGTGCAAACGAAATAAAGGATTGCAATCATTCCTTCAAGTCGGGAACTTGCCCGGCCACGCGTACACGTGCGGCAATCCACTCGACAAAGGCACGTACCTTGGGCACCTCGGCAGCATGCTCGGCATGGGCGATGAAGTGCGAGCCTTCACTGGTTTTGGGGTGGTTCCAGGGAATCACCAGTTTGCCCTCGGCCAGCTCTTCGGCCACCAGGTAGCGCGGGATCAGGGCGATGCCGCAGCCGGCCTGGGCGGCGCGGATGCACATGTAGAAGGTGTCGAAGCGCGGGCCGTGGTAGCTGTTCTGCGTGTGCAGGCCCTGGCCGAGGAACCACTCGTGCCAGGCCTCGGGCCGCGAGGTGCACTGCAGCAGGCGGTGTTCGGTGAGCGATTCGGCGCTGTCGAAACGCTGTCGGGCCAGCAGCTCCGGCGCGCACACCGGCACCACCTGCTCCTTGAACAGCTCGATGCAGGTTGCCCCGGGCCAGGTGCCCTGGCCGAAAAAGAAGGCGATGTCGGCCTTGGCCTGGACCAGGTCGAAGGGCTCCAGTTCGTTACGAATGTCCAGGTGGATCCGCGGATGGCGCTCGCCGAAACCCTTGAGGTTGGGCACCAGCCAGCGCTCGCCGAAGGTCGGCTGGGTGGCAATGCGCAGCACCTCGGTTTCGCCGCCGTAGCTGAGGATGTAGCGGCTGGACATGTCCAGTTGCACCAGGATCTTGTTCACCTCGGCCAGGTACAGGGCGCCGGCCGGGGTCAGGTGCAGGCGCCGGCGGATACGCTGGAACAGCGGGTGCGAGAGCATCTCTTCAAGCTGCGCGACCTGCTTGCTCACCGCGCTCTGGGTCAGGTGCAGCTCTTGCGCGGCGCGGGTAAAGCTCAGGTGCCGGGCGGCGGCTTCGAAGCACTGCAGGGCGGTGGTGGAGGGCATCAGGCGTTTGGACATGGGCGGGATCAACCGGGCGAAAAAGAGATAAGGTCATTCCGTTACGGAATCATGTGCTTCTAAAAGGTCGTTTGTGAGCAGCGGCCCTATAGATTAATACTGACCTGCATCAATGATTTCAACCCGTATCCGCTGTAGGAGAATAATAAGATGGTTGCTGAACTACTTACCCGTTTGGGCGTGCCCGAAAGTTTATATAACGGCGGCACTCATGCTGTTTTTACGCCCATCGACGGCAGCCAGATCGCAGCGCTTACCCTGGAGAGCAAAGAGGCGGTCACCCGCCGAATCGACGCCGCCCATGCGGCCTTTTTGCACTGGCGCGATGTGCCGGCGCCGCGCCGTGGCGAACTGGTGCGCCTGTTTGGCGAAGTGCTGCGCAAGCACAAGGCCGAACTCGGTGAACTGGTGTCGATCGAAGCCGGCAAGATCACCCAGGAAGGCCTGGGCGAAGTGCAGG
>NZ_JBGOGX010000034.1:0-43742 GCF_054788455.1 Pseudomonas sp. ZL2
AACCCCTGTTACCGCCGTGAAAGGGCGGTGTCCTAGGCCACTAGACGAAGGGGACGAACCTTCTTACCTTACCAACCCGGTCGCTGGAACCCGGTTGATTTCGCAGTCAGTCTAGCTGACTACGAATCGGAATTTGGTGGAGCTAAGCGGGATCGAACCGCTGACCTCCTGCATGCCATGCAGGCGCTCTCCCAGCTGAGCTATAGCCCCACAATGTCGCTTTGAACTGAACCGCTTGGCTGGGTGCTTCGCGTTTCGTTTTCGTTCATCGCTGTGGAC
The DNA here is from genome assembly GCF_054788455.1 of Pseudomonas sp. ZL2. Taxonomy (NCBI): domain Bacteria; kingdom Pseudomonadati; phylum Pseudomonadota; class Gammaproteobacteria; order Pseudomonadales; family Pseudomonadaceae; genus Pseudomonas; species Pseudomonas sp. ZL2. The sequence goes on from NZ_JBGOGX010000034.1 coordinate 280, forward strand.
GGGGCGCATATTAAGATCGGATGGCGAACCTGTCAAATATATTTTCAACAAAATTCAAAAAAAATTTCCGAGATAACAAACACTTACCGCCCAGAACCGGGAAACACCCCGATTTTACTGGGGTGAAACCCCATGAGAGCCGGCCTTGCCGGCGATGCAGACACCGCGCAATCACGAGCACCGCGCTGATGCCATCGCCGGCAAGGCCGGCTCCCACAGGGGAAGGAAAGCAATCAGGCGATGGTGCCCAGGAGCTTTTCCCACTCCTTGTTTTCTTTCTTCGACACACCACCGAGCAGGTCCAGGGCCTGGCGCAGGCGGTAGCGGGTCAGGTCCGGGCCAAGGATTTCCATGGCATCGAGCACCGAGACCGAGCTGGCCTGGCCGGTAATCGCAGCAAACATCAGCGGCATGGCATCACGCAACTTCAGCTCCAGGGCTTCGACCACCGCCTGGATGCATCCGGTGATGCGGTCTTTTTCCCACTGACGCAGGCTTTCGAGCTTCCACAGGATCAGCTGGATGACCTGGCGCACCTGGTCGGCCGAAAGCTTCTTGCTTTCGAACAGCTTGGCATCGAGCTTGAGGCCACCCTCAAAGAAGAAGCCCCCCAACGGTACGACCTGGCTGAAGGTCTCTACCCTGCCCTGCACATGCGGCGCGATCTGCATCATGTAGTCGCTGTTGAATGCCCACTTCTGCAGGCGTACAGCGAATTCTTCCACCGGCAGCTCGCGCAGCCACTGGCCGTTGAGCCACGACAGCTTCTCGATATCGAAGATCGGCCCGCCGAGGGAAACGCGCGACAGGTCGAAGTGCTCGACCATCTCGGCCAGGGAGAACTTCTCGCGCTCGTCCGGCATCGACCAGCCCATGCGGCCCAGGTAGTTGAGCATGGCTTCCGGCATGAAACCCATGCGCTCGTAGAAGGTCACCGAGGTCGGGTTCTTGCGCTTGGACAGCTTGCTCTTGTCCGGGTTACGCAGCAGCGGCATGTAGCACAGGGTCGGTTGTTCCCAGCCGAAGTACTCGTACAGCTTGATCAGCTTGGGCGCCGACGGTAGCCACTCTTCGCCGCGCAGCACATGGGTGATGCCCATCAGATGGTCATCGACGACGTTGGCCAGGAAGTAGGTCGGCAGGCCGTCGGTCTTCATCAAGACCTGCATGTCCATGCGGTCCCACGGGATCTCGACGTCGCTACGGAGCATGTCCGGGACCACGCAGACGCCTTCGCTCGGCACTTTCATGCGGATCACGTGCGGCTCGCCAGCGGCCAGGCGGCGCTGTACTTCTTCAGCCGACAGCAGCAAGGCGCGACCGTCGTAGCGTGGGGTTTCGCCACGGGCCATCTGTTCGGCACGCATCTGGTCCAGCTCTTCGGCGGTGCAGAAGCACGGGAAGGCGTGACCGAGGTCGACCAGCTGCTGGGCATACTGCTTGTAGATATCGCCCCGCTCGCTCTGCCGGTAAGGGCCGTGCGGGCCGCCGACGTCCGGACCTTCGCTCCACTCGATACCGAGCCAGCGCAGGGCGTCGAAGATCTGCTGTTCCGACTCGCGGGTCGAGCGCAGCTGGTCGGTATCTTCGATACGCAGGATGAACTCGCCGCCGTGCTGCTTGGCAAAGCAGTAGTTGAACAAGGCGATGTAAGCGGTGCCGACGTGGGGATCGCCAGTAGGCGAAGGCGCGATACGCGTGCGAACGGTGGTCATGGACAGTCTCGAACTAGAGATGAAACAAAGGCTGGATGTTAACAGGGAGCGGGCACCGGGCTCCAGCAATGGGCGCGATCGGCACTTGTAAGCACGGATCCAAACGCTGTTAAATTTGCTTACATTTTTGCAACGATCATCCCCATGCCTGCCCAACTCAAGCGTCGCCTGCTGATTTTTCTCACTCTGGTTGTAGTGATTGCCCTCGCCTTTCTCGCCCATTGGTATTTCAAGGGACGCTTCTATGAAAGCACCGACAATGCCTACGTACAGGGCGAAATTACCCGGGTTTCCAGCCAGCTGAGCGCGCGCATCGATGAAGTGCTGGTGCAGGACAACCAGCACGTGGCCAAGGGCGACCTGCTGGTGCGCCTGGAGCCGGAGGATTTCCGCCTGGCCGTGGAGCGCGCCCGCGCTGCCCTCGACACCCGTGAAGCCGAACGCCTGCAGGCCGAAAGCCGGCTCACCCAGCAAGCCAGCCTGATTGCCGCCGGGCAAGCCCAGGTCGCCGCCAACCAGGCCACCCTCGGCCGCGCGCAACTGGACCTGAACCGCGCCGAAGCGCTGCGCAAACCAGGGTTTGTCTCCGAAGAACGGGTCACTACCCTGTCGGCCGAGAACCACGTCGCCCGCTCCCAGGTGAGCAAGGCCCAGGCCGACCTGCAAGGTCAGCGCCAGCAGGTCAACGCCCTGACCGCCGAGATCAAGCGCCTGGATGCGCAGATCGTCAACGCCCGTGCCGATCTGGCCCAGGCCGAACTGAACCTGACCCGCAGCGCAATCCACGCACCGATCACCGGCATCATCGGCCAGCGCGCCGCGCGCAATGGCCAGGTGGTGCAGGCCGGTGCTTACCTGCTGTCGATCGTCCCCGATCAAGACATCTGGATTCAGGCCAACTTCAAGGAGACCCAGATCGGCCACATGCAGCCCGGGCAAAAAGCCGAGCTGCTGTTCGACAGCTACCCGGACACACCGATCGAAGCGCAAGTCGACAGCCTGTTCGCCGCCTCCGGCGCGCAGTTCAGCCTGCTGCCACCGGACAACGCCACCGGCAACTTCACCAAGGTGGTGCAGCGCATCCCGGTGAAACTGACCTTCGCCAGCGACAACCCGCTGCACGGCAAGATTCGCCCAGGCATGTCGGTTACCGCTACTGTCGACATCCGCGACAGCGCCGACCATGGCCGGTGACCCGTTGATCCGTCCCGCCGGCGAACCCAGCCGGCGCGACTGGATCGCGGTAATGAGCGTGATGCTCGGCGCCTTCATGGCGGTGCTCGACATCCAGATCACCAACTCCTCGCTCAAGGACATCCAGGGCGCCCTGTCGGCGACCCTGGAGGAAGGCTCGTGGATTTCCACCTCCTACCTGGTGGCCGAGATCATCATGATCCCGCTCACCGCCTGGCTGGTGCAACTGCTCTCGGCGCGACGCCTGGCGGTGTGGGTGTCATTGGGTTTTCTGGCCTCATCACTGTTGTGTTCCATGGCCTGGAACCTGGAGAGCATGATCATCTTCCGCGCCATGCAGGGTTTTACCGGCGGCGCGCTGATCCCCCTGGCCTTCACCCTGACCCTGATCAAACTACCAGAACACCACCGCGCCAAAGGCATGGCCATGTTTGCCATGACCGCCACATTCGCGCCATCAATCGGCCCGACCCTGGGGGGTTGGCTGACCGAGAACTGGGGCTGGGAGTACATCTTCTATATCAACATCCCGCCGGGGCTGATCATGATCGGCGGCTTGCTGTACGGTCTGGAGAAGAAAGAAGCACACTGGGAACTGCTGAAAAGCACCGACTATGCCGGCATTGTTACCCTCGGCGTCGGCCTTGGCTGCCTGCAGGTGTTCCTCGAAGAGGGCCACCGCAAGGACTGGCTGGAGTCGAGCCTGATCGTCACCCTGGGCAGCATCGCCCTGCTCAGCCTGATCGCCTTCGTCATCCTGCAGTTTTCCAAGCCCAACCCGCTGATCAACCTGCGCATCCTCGGCAACCGCAACTTTGGCCTGTCGAGTATCGCCAGCCTGGGGATGGGCGTGGGTCTGTACGGTTCGATCTACCTGCTGCCGCTGTACCTGGCGCAGATCCAGAACTACAACGCCCTGCAGATCGGCGAAGTGATCATGTGGATGGGTATTCCGCAGCTGTTCCTGATTCCGCTGGTACCGCAGCTGATGAAGGTGATCTCGCCGAAGATTCTCTGCACCGTGGGTTTCGGCCTGTTCGGCCTGGCCAGCTTCAGCTCCGGGGTGCTCAACCCGGACTTTGCCGGCGAGCAGTTCAACCATATCCAGATCATCCGCGCCCTCGGCCAGCCGATGATCATGGTGACCATCTCGTTGATTGCCACGGCGTATATCCAGCCCCAGGATGCCGGCTCGGCGTCCAGCCTGTTCAACATCCTGCGCAACCTGGGTGGTGCCATCGGGATCGCCTTGCTGGCAACCCTGCTGGATGCGCGGACCAAGGTGTATTTCGATTACCTGCGCGAGTCAGTGGTGCCGAGCAATCCGCAGGTGGCAGAACGCCTGGCGCAATTGGCGGAGCGTTTGGGCAGCGATGGCGCGGCGCTGGGCAAGCTGAGTGAAATCACCCACCAGCAGGCGATGATCATGGCCTATAACGACGCCTTCCATTTTGTCGGCATCGGCTTGGCGATCAGTATGCTGGCCGTGGTGATGACGCGGAAACTGCCCCAGGGGTTGAAGGCGGGGGAAGCGCACTGACCCGTTTTGGGCCTGCTTTGCAGGCCATCGCTGGCAAGCCAGCTCCCACAGGTATGTCATTCACAGGACCATGTGGGAGCTGGCTTGCCAGCGATAAGGCCCTCAGGCGGTGATCATCCGCTCGCGCAACGCGGTAATCTCGTCGCGCAACTGCGCCGCTGCCTCGAACTCCAGGTCCCGCGCCAGCTGATACATCTTCTCTTCCAGCTGCTTGATACGCTTGGCGATCTCGCCCGGCGAGCGCAGTTCGGCTTCGTAACGGGCGCTCTCCTCTGCCGCCTTGGCCATGCCCTTGCGCTTCTTGCTGCGCGAGCCGGGCACGTTGGCGCCTTCCATGATGTCGGTGATGTCTTTGACCACGCCCTTGGGCACGATGCCGTTGGCGGCGTTGAAGGCTATCTGCTTGTCGCGGCGCCGTTCGGTCTCGCCAATCGCCCGCTGCATCGAGCCAGTCATGTTGTCGGCGTACAAAATTGCCCGGCCATTGAGGTTACGCGCCGCGCGGCCGATGGTCTGGATCAGCGAGCGCTCGGAACGCAGGAAGCCTTCCTTGTCGGCATCGAGGATTGCCACCAGCGACACCTCGGGCATGTCCAGGCCTTCACGCAACAGGTTGATGCCCACCAGCACATCGAAAGTACCCAGGCGCAGGTCGCGGATGATCTCGACCCGCTCCACGGTGTCGATGTCCGAGTGCAGGTAACGCACGCGCACGTCGTGATCGGCCAGGTAGTCGGTGAGGTCTTCGGCCATGCGCTTGGTCAGGGTGGTGACCAGCACGCGCTCTTCCACCGCCACGCGCTTGCGAATCTCCGACAGCAGATCATCGACCTGGGTGGTGGCCGGGCGCACCTCGACCTGCGGGTCGACCAGGCCGGTCGGGCGTACCACCTGTTCCACCACGCGGCCGGCGTGTTCAGCCTCGTAGTTGCCCGGGGTCGCCGAGACGAAGATGGTCTGCGGGCTGACGTTTTCCCACTCGTCAAAACGCATCGGCCGGTTGTCCAGCGCCGAGGGCAGGCGAAAGCCGTACTCGACCAGGGTTTCCTTGCGCGAGCGGTCGCCCTTGTACATGGCGCCGACCTGCGGAACGCTGACGTGGGATTCGTCGATCACCAGCAGGGCGTCGTCCGGCAGGTAGTCGTAGAGGGTCGGTGGCGGCGCACCGGCCGGGCGCCCGGAGAGGTAGCGCGAGTAGTTTTCGATGCCGTTGCAGTAGCCCAGCTCGAGGATCATCTCCAGGTCGAAACGGGTGCGTTGCTCCAGGCGCTGGGCTTCGACCAGCTTGTTGCTCTTGTGCAGGTACTCAAGGCGCTGGGCCAGTTCTTCCTTGATGCCGTCCACCGCCTCGAGCAGGGTCTCGCGCGGGGTCACGTAGTGGCTCTTGGGGTAGAAGGTGAAGCGCGGCAGCTTGCGGATCACTTCGCCGGTCAGCGGATCGAAGGCGGCGATGTTCTCCACCTCGTCGTCGAACAGCTCGATGCGGATGGCTTCCAGGTCCGATTCGGCCGGGAAGATATCGATCACGTCACCGCGCACGCGGAAGGTGGCGCGGGCAAAGTCCATCTCGTTGCGGGTGTACTGCAGGTCGGCCAGGCGACGCAGCAGCGCGCGCTGGTCGAGCTTGTCGCCGCGGTCCACGTGCAGGACCATCTTCAGGTAGGTTTCCGGGCTGCCCAGGCCATAGATGCAGGAAACGGTGGTGACGATGATCGCGTCACGGCGCTCCAGCAGCGCCTTGGTCGCCGACAGGCGCATCTGCTCGATATGGTCGTTGATCGAGGCGTCCTTCTCGATGAAGGTATCGGACGACGGCACATAGGCTTCGGGCTGGTAGTAGTCGTAATAGGAAACGAAATATTCCACGGAGTTGTTCGGGAAGAACGACTTGAACTCGCCGTACAGCTGCGCCGCCAGGGTCTTGTTCGGCGCCAGCACCAGCGTTGGGCGCTGCACCTGGGCGATCACGTTGGCGATGCTGAAGGTCTTGCCCGAGCCGGTCACCCCGAGCAGGGTCTGGTGCGCAAGGCCCGCCTCGATTCCTTCGACCATCAGGCGAATGGCCTCGGGCTGGTCGCCGGCCGGCTGGAAACGGGTGACGAGCTGGAACTCGGACATGACAAACCTCTGTGTGATCGCGATGGTTTCATCGCTGGCGCGGACAACTGTATTTATAGACAGTAGTTATACCGAATTTAGGGCCGGGAGCGCCAGTTTCAACTCAGTGTTGTGGGCATTTCCGACTATGGACCGATCAAATCGACTAACGGTCGAAAAATATTCGGCCAAACAGCAGGAAAAGCTGCGACAGACTGTCGCCGTGACCGACCGGTATCACTATACTGACTCCCCGTTTGTGCACCGCTCTAGTGCAAGCGACTGGAGCGTGCGACCTCTTCCACTCTCCATTCAGAGCCAAGGTAAAAATGAGCCTGTTTTCCGCTGTCGAGCTGGCACCACGCGACCCCATTCTGGGCCTCAACGAAGCTTTCAACGCCGATACCCGTAGCAACAAGGTCAACCTGGGTGTAGGTGTTTACTGCAACGAAGAAGGGCGTATCCCACTGCTGCGCGCAGTGATCGAAGCCGAAACCCAGCGCGCTGCCCAGCACGCTTCCCGCGGTTACCTGCCGATCGACGGTATCGTCGCTTACGACCAGGCCGTGCAGAAGCTGCTGTTCGGTGCCGAGTCGCCGCTGCTGAGCGCCGGTCGGGTGATCACCACCCAGGCCGTCGGCGGTACCGGCGCCCTGAAGATCGGTGCCGACTTCCTCAAGCAGCTGTCGCCGAACGCCGTCGTCGCCATCAGCGACCCGAGCTGGGAAAACCACCGCGCACTGTTCGAAACCGCTGGTTTCCCGGTACAGAACTACCGCTACTACGACGCCGCCACCCATGACGTCAACCGCAGCGGCATGCTCGAAGACCTCAACGCCCTGCCATCCGGCTCGATCATTGTGCTGCACGCCTGCTGCCACAACCCGACCGGTGTCGACCTGACCCCAGAAGACTGGAAAAACGTCCTCGAAGTGGTCAAGGCCAAAGGCCACGTGCCGTTCCTCGACATGGCCTACCAGGGCTTTGGCGCCGGTATCACTGAAGACGCCGCCGCCGTACGCCTGTTCGCCGAGTCGGGCCTGAACTTCTTCGTGTCCAGCTCGTTCTCCAAATCCTTCTCGCTGTACGGCGAGCGCGTTGGCGCCCTGTCGATCGTCACCGAGTCCAAGGAAGAGGCCACGCGCGTGCTGTCGCAAGTCAAGCGCGTGATCCGCACCAACTACTCCAACCCGCCGACCCACGGCGCGACCATCGTCGCCACCGTGCTCAACAGCCCAGAGCTGCGCAAGATGTGGGAAGACGAGCTGGCCGAGATGCGCCAGCGCATCCACGGCATGCGCCAGCAGATGGTCGAGCTGCTGGCCGAGTACGGCGCCAAGCAGGACTTCAGCTTCGTCGGTCGCCAGTGCGGCATGTTCTCCTACTCCGGTCTGACCGTTGAGCAGGTGGCCCGCCTGAAGAACGAGTTCGGTATCTATGCTCTGGATACCGGCCGCATCTGCGTCGCCTCGCTGAACCAAAGCAACATCCATGTGGTGACCAAGGCGATCGTCGAGGTCCTGTAAATTACTCAATTGCATAGGGGAGGCTTGACTTCCCCTTAGCAATCAGTAAGATACGCCACAGATTCCGCGATAGCTCAGTCGGTAGAGCAAATGACTGTTAATCATTGGGTCCCAGGTTCGAGTCCTGGTCGCGGAGCCAAACACCTGAAAAACCTCCAGTTGCCTTGAGCACTGGAGGTTTTTTCGTTTCCGAGCGCACAAAAGTTGCGCCACAGGCAATGCGCGGAGGCTAATCGGCCCGGCCGATAGGGTAGAAGCTGCCGCCACTCCAGACGCCCAGCCATTGCTGGCCATCGATCTGCCGCGGCACCGCCAGCTCGACCAACTGGTAGAAGACGTTGCGATGGATCAGCGCTTCGAGGTTGCTGCGCATGTGCACATACGGCGAAGGCTCCTGGGTTTGCGCATCGATTTCAAAGCGCAGCGGATGCTCGGGGCCGGCCTCGACCTGATCGTCGACATTGCTGGTAAAGCGCAGCAGCTGCTGCTCACCCTCGCCCTGCACTTCAAGACTGACAGCAACAAAGGGCGCGTCATCAACCTTGATGCCAACCTTCTCCACCGGCGTCACCAGGAAGTAGTCGTCACCGTCGCGGCGGATGATGGTCGAGAACAGCCGCACCATCGGCTTGCGTCCGATCGGCGTACCCAGGTAGTACCAGGTGCCGTCGCGGGCAATGCGCATGTCGATGTCGCCGCAGAATTCCGGGTTCCACAGATGCACGGGCGGCAGGCCCTTTTCTGCCTTGGGAATCTGTGCCAGCAGATCACTGGCCTTGCCGGAATCTTGCATCAACCTCTCCTTAGCGACTCATGCCCAACAGACTGCGAGCGTAATCCTCAAGCGGCGGCCTGAGCAAATCTTCCGGCGTGTTGTCGTGGAACGTCAGCAAACCGCCGCGGCTTTTGATGCGCGCGGTGTCGATCAGGTATCGGGTACTGGTTTCGATCAGCATCAGCTGCACGACGCCTGTATCGACGCCCAGCCGATCAACCGCCTGCTCGTCGTACCACTCATCACCATTGCCGATGCGATCGTCAGTTCGGGCAAAGCGGGTGTACAGCAAATAATGCGCGCCGACTTCGCGCGCCTCGATCAATGCCTGCTCCAGCCCTAGCGGTGCCGGGGCACGGCGGACCATGGGGAAATACTCGATAAAGCCATTGAAGGCTTGTTCGGCCACCACATTGGGGCGTGGATACGGGCCCTTGCCCGGTGGCACGAAGGCACCCTGGCCAATGTAAATGAATGAATCAGGCTGCAGGCGCACCGACAGTGAACGGCGGGTGTCGCTGTGATCGAGCAGACCGGCATCGCTCATGTGATAACGGGCGCCCTCGCCCATATCGCTGACATTCATGCAGCCGCCCAGCGCCGTCAGCGCCAGCAGCAAAACCAGGCTACGCATCTATCCTCCAGTGGCCGGTGACGGAAAACCGGCGAACAGCTGGCAGATGCAGCTTTTGCGCCAGTCTTAGCCGCCAATGATCTTCATCACCGTCGCACCACCGGAAAATGCCACCGGCTGCTTGTCGCCAAGGGCTTTGACCAGCAAGCCCTGTAGTGCCGGCAAGGCCTGATGACGCGGTTTATCGAGCAGGTCGCCGATGTAGTGACGGTTGCTCGACGACAGACAACCGTGCAGCCAGCCGGTAGACGACAGGCGCAAGCGCGAACAGGTACGGCAGAACGGCACGCTCTCGTTGGCGATCACGCCAAAATAGCCTTGGCCCGGGATCTGATAACGCAACGCGGTGGCATCTACCGGTGCGTTGGCCTGCAAATACTCGTATTGCTCGCCAATCATCTGCAGCAGGTGTTCGAGGCTGACGAACTGCTGCAGGAAGGCATTGCTGTCGCGGGCCAGGTGACCCATGCGCATTAGCTCGATGAAGCGCAGCTCATAGCCGTGGGCCAGGCAATACTCGAGCAGCGGCAGGACCTGATCGAAGTTCTGCCCGCGCAAGGGCACCATGTTGACCTTGATCTGCATGCCGCAAGCGCGGGCCTGGCTCATGCCGTCGAGCACAGTGGCCAGGTCGCCGCCACGGGCAATACGACGGAAGGCGTCCGGGTCGAGGGTGTCGAGGGAAACGTTGAGGCGACGGATACCCGCCGCGCGCAGCAAGGGCAGCTTGCGCGCCAGCAACTGACCATTGGTGGTCAGGCTGATTTCATCCAGACCCAGAGTGGCGATTGAGCCGAGAAAAGTTTCAAGCTTCGGACTGACCAGCGGCTCGCCGCCGGTGACACGCACCCGCTCGATACCGGCGGCCTCCACCAGGTAAGCCACGCCGCGAGCCATGGCCTCGGCCGAGAGCTCGTCCTGGGCCGCCACCAGACGCTTGCCGTCCGGCACACAATAGGTACAGGCGTAGTTGCAGGCAGCCGTCAGGCTGACACGCAAATTGCGAAAACGCCTGCCTTGGCGGTCGACGATCATGGGTGACTCCGGCATGGGTGAATCGGGCCTGCAAAACCTGACTCAAAAATCAGGTTTTTGCAAGCCTCATACCTGAGTATATTCCTCGGCAGCCGATCCCAGTAGCGCCATGGTTTGGCTGAATGTCTCAGCTACCGGCGGTATCCGTGTCGCGCTTGCGCTTGTTGCCCATGCGCACGCCGATGTCCATGAGGAACTGGAAGAAGCCTTCCTGATCTTCCAGCACATTGCTCCAGAACGGCGAGTGATAGAGCGCCACGGCCCCATGCACCAGCGCCCAGGCCGCGCAGTAGTGAAAGTACGGCGGCACGTCTTCGAGCTTGCCTTCGCTGATGCGGCCCTTGATCAGCAGGGTCAGGCGGTCGAAGTTGGAGGCGCGGATCTTGTGCAGCTCCTCGACCATCTCCGGCACCTGGTTGCCCTTGACCACCTTCTCTTCGAGGCGGTCGAACAGGCGGTAGCGCTGCGGATCACGCATGCGGAATTCGAAGTAGGCGCGCGACAGGGCTTCCTTGTCGCGGTCGACGTCGGCAGAGTGCAGCAGTTCGTTCAAATCGCGCTCGTAGTCGAGCATCAGGCGCAGGTAGATCTCCGCCTTGGATTTGAAGTGCTTGTAGATCGTGCCTTTGCCGATACCGACGGCATCAGCGATCATCTCGACGGTGACGCTGTCTTCACCCTGTTCGAGAAACAGCTTGAGCGCGGTATCGAGAATTTCTTGCTCACGGCGACGAAACTCACGGACCTTACGAGGTTCTTTCTGCATAAGAAGGACTGGATCAAAATCGAAGCCGGTTATTATGCCTAACTTGCGCCAAAATGCACGGATCATCCAACCATGTCTATGTTTCTTGATGAGTTTGAACAGGCGCCGGGCCTGCGCTATCTGAACCATGCCGCCGTGGCACCCTGGCCGAAACGCGCCAGCCAGGCGGTTTCACGCTTCGCCAGCGAGAACGTTTTGCTCGGCGCAAGGGACTATCCGGACTGGATGGCCATGGAGCAACGTTTACGTGAACGCCTGATGCGCCTGACGAATGCACCGTCGACGGATGACATCGCACTGGTCAAGAACACTTCCGAGGCGCTGTCTTTCGTTGCCTTCGGTATCGACTGGCAGGCCGGCGACCAGATCGTTATCAGCGACGAAGAATTCCCCTCCAACCGGATTGTCTGGGAAGCCCTGGCCGACAAAGGCGTCAGCGTCATCCAGGTGAGCCTCAAGGGCAGCGACCCGGAAGGCGATCTGTTGGCCGCCTGCGGCCCCAAGGTTCGCCTGCTGGCAATCAGCGCCGTGCAATTCGCCAGCGGCCTGCGCCTGGACTTGCCACGTTTGGGTCAGGGCTGCCGTGACCGGGAAGTGCTGTTCTGCATCGACGCCATCCAGCAATTGGGCGCCCTGCCCTTCGACGTCCAGGCCTACCAGTGCGACTTTGCCATGGCTGACGGGCATAAATGGATGCTCGGCCCGGAAGGCCTGGGGGTGTTCTATTGCCGCGCCGAGGTGCGCCCGCTGCTCAAGCTCAGCGAGTACGGCTGGCACATGCTCGAACACATGGGCGACTACACACGCAGTGAATGGCAACCGGCCCATAGCGCGCGGCGCTTTGAATGCGGCAGCCCGAACATGCTCGGCGCTGCAGCACTGGAGGCCAGCCTGTCGTTGCTCGAGGAAGTGGGCATGGAACAGGTGGCGACAGCGCTACTGGAACGGGCGCAGTGGCTCACCGAGGGCCTGGCGGCGATCCCCGGGGTACGCGTACACAGCCCGCAGGACCCGGCGCGCCGCTCGGGGATTGTTTCCTTCAGCATGGATGGCGTTGAAAACGCGCAGATCTATCAGCGACTCAAGCAGGAACAGGTGATATGCATTCCGCGGGGCCCCGGGGTGCGATTTTCTCCGCACTTCTACACACCCAAGTCGATAATCGACGAAACTCTGGCCATTGTGCGGCAGATTGCAGAGCGATGAGTGCTCAGCAGCGGCAGGCGTATTCCAAATCTGTTTAAAAAACGAGCAGCGGCCGGTGGCGGCGCGCCAATCCTGACCAATACTTCAGATGTTGGCGCAGCGCATCCCCCCATGTGGCGCCGATAAAGGTGCTCAGGGACCGCGCGCCTTTGTTTTACTCCTAATGGTCTTAACCCGGATTCACCCCCCAGAACCCGGGTTTTTTTTGTCTGCGATTTTTACCACCTGCAGGAGCCGTTCAGGCCACCCGCGCCAACGGAAACAACCGCTTGAAGTTGGCAGTGGTCTGCTCGGCCAGCTGCTCATAGCGCTCACCGCGCACCATCGCGACGAACTCCGCCACTTCCCGTACGTATTGCGGCAGGTTGGCCTTGCCGCGATAAGGAATCGGCGCCAGGTATGGCGAGTCGGTCTCGACCAGCAGGCGATCGGCCGGCACCTGCCGGGCCACATCGCGCAACGCATCGGCGTTGCGGAAGGTGACAATGCCCGACAGCGAGATGTAATAGCCCAGATCCAGCGCCGCCTTGGCCATGTCCCAGTCTTCAGTGAAACAATGCAGCACACCGGCCTGACTCAAATCCGCTTCACGCAGCAAGGTCAGGGTGTCGGCGCGCGCCGCACGGGTGTGGATGATCACCGGCTTGCCAGTGACCTTGGCTGCCTCCAGGTGCAGGCGGAACGAGTCCTGCTGCACCTGGGCAGCCTCTGGCTCGTAGTGATAGTCCAGGCCGGTTTCGCCGATGGCCACCACGTGCGGGTGCTGAAGCTCTTTGAGCAGCCAGTCCAGCGGCGGCGCGCCATCAGGGGTGAGGTCCAGCGGGTGAATACCCACCGAACAGTCGACATCGCTGTAGCGCTCGCTCAGGTCCTTGACCGCCTGAGCATTGTCGGCACTGACGCCGATGCACAGAAAGTGGCCGACGCCACGCGCGCGAGCCGCATCCAGGGCCGCATCCAGGGAGCCCTGGTGGGCAGTGAGGTCGAGACGGTCGAGGTGGCAATGGGAATCTACAAGCATGGGCGGATGACAACGCTGAAAAGTAATGAAGGAACGGCGCAGCTCAACGCTGGCCCGGCAACATCGCCCAGGACGCCAGCAGCGCCTCGAGCAACAGCACTCGATTGAGGTTGGCCTTGCCCAGCACCTTCTGGCGCTGGGCCAGAATCCAGTCCTGGATCTCCAGGACCTTGCCCTGGTTGCTCTTCTGCGCCAGGTACTGGACCACCTTGCGCATATCGCTCAAGCCTAACCCCTCCTCGTCCTGGGTCAACTGGTAACGCAGGACCAGGCTGGACCAGTCGCAGAACCAGTCGAACAGTTGCAACAAGGGAATGGCATTCCAGGCTTCGGCCAGTTGGCTGGGCGATTGCTGCTGCTTGAGCAACTTCTTCACGCCCTCGACCACCAGCGCGCGCTGCTCGCGCACACCCTGGGCCTGCAGGCTGACGGCCGCCAAAGGCGAGCCGGCGGCCAGGCTGAGCAACTCCAGGCGCTCCTGCTCGTCGCAGTCGGGCAAGGCCTGCTCGAGCCAGGCCAGGCTTTGCTCGCGGCTCGGCAGCGGACAGGCTTGCTGCTGGCAGCGGCTCTTGATGGTCGGCAGCAAGCGGCTGGGCTGATGGCTGACCAGGAGCAAAACGGTATTGCCCGAGGGCTCTTCAAGGCTTTTGAGCAGGGCGTTGGCGGCATTGACGTTCATCGCCTCGGCCGGCTCGATCAACACCACTTTGCGCCCGCCCAGCTGCGCCGTCTGCACCACGAAGGACACCAGGTCGCGAACCTGGTCGACCTTGATCGGCTTGTCGGCCTCCTCCGGCTCCAGCACGTAGTTGTCGGGGTGGCTGCCTGCTGCGAGCAACAGGCACGACTTGCACTGCCCGCAAGCCTGCAACCCTTCTGGACGCTGGCACAGCAGCAACGCCATCAGGCGTTCGGCCATGGCCCGCTTGCCGATGCCTTGCGGGCCATGCAGCAGGTAGGCATGGGCATGCTGGGTACGTCCGGCCAGTTGCTGCCACAAAGCCTGCTGCCAGGGGAAGGCCTCAGCCACGGCAACGCTCCAGGATTTGCGGCAGCAAGGCGTCCAGCGATTGCTGGACCTGCGCCAGCGGCAGTGCGGCATCGATCAACCGGTACTGCTGCGGCGCGGCCTTGGCCCGGGCCAGGTAGGCCTGGCGCACGGCTTCGAAGAAGGCCTGGCCTTCCTGCTCGAAACGGTCCAGGCGACCGCGCGCGGCGGCGCGGGACAAGCCGATTTCCACCGGCAGGTCGAACACCAGGGTCAAGTCCGGACGCAGGTCGCCCTGGACGAAGCTCTCCAGCATGGCGATGCGCTCCAGCGACAGGCCACGGCCACCGCCCTGATAGGCGTAAGTGGCATCGGTAAAGCGGTCACACAGGACCACCGCCCCCCGGGCCAGGGCCGGGCGAATCACTTCGGCCAGGTGCTGGGCACGCGCGGCGAACACCAGCAGAAGCTCGGTGTCGGCATCCATTTTCTCGTCACTGGGCGCCAGCAGCAGTTCGCGAATCCGCTCGGCCAGCGGTGTACCGCCGGGCTCGCGGGTCAGCACGACATCCAGGCCCGCGGCGCGCAGGTGCTCGGCGAGGTACTCGCGATTGGTGCTCTTGCCCGCGCCTTCGGGACCTTCCAGGGTGATAAACAAGCCGCTCACAGGCAGTCCTTACAGTTGATCATTGCGGGGAGGTTTCTTCGCTGGCCGGCGCCGGTTGCTCAGGCGCAGGCACAGGCACAGGGCTGACTTCCGGCGTTTGCGGAGTCTGCGGTGCAACCTCGGGTTCAGGTTCGGTGACAGGTGCCGGGCTCGAACGGTAGTCGGCGCGGCGCTTGATCTGGTATTCGCGGACCGCCGAATTGTGCGCATCGAGATCATCGGAGAACACATGGCTGCCATCGCCACGGGCGACGAAGTACAAACTGCTGCCCGGCGTCGGGTTCAGCGCGGCATGAATGGCTTCGCGACCGACCATGGCGATCGGCGTCGGCGGCAGGCCGGCATTGGTGTAGGTGTTATACGGAGTCGGTTCGCGCAGGTCGGCGCGGGTGATCTTGCCGTTGTAGCGCTCGCCCATGCCGTAGATCACCGTCGGGTCAGTTTGCAGCAGCATGCCGATGCGCATGCGCCGCACGAACACCCCGGCGATCTGCCCGCGCTCCTGAGGCACGCCGGTTTCCTTCTCGACCAGCGACGCCATGATCAGCGCCTGGTACGGATCGCGATACGGCACGTCGCTGGAGCGCTCCGCCCATTCCTTGGCCAGCACTTCTTCCAGGCGCGCGTAGGCCTGCTGGAGGAACTCGACGTCGCTCATGCCGCGCACGAAGCGGTAGGTATCGGGGAAGAAGCGCCCTTCAGGGAATACTCCCGGATGGCCGAGCTTGTCCATGACCTCGGTGTCGCTGAGGCCGTCGATGGTTTTCTTGATCTTCTCGTGCCTGGCCAGCGCCGCACGTACCTGGCGGAAATTCCAGCCCTCGACCAGGGTCAGGGTGTACTGCACTACATCACCACGGCGCCAGACCTCGAACAGGTCGCGCACGGTCATGCCCGGAGTCATGCGGTATTCGCCGGTATGCAAGGGTACGCCAGCCATGTTGAAGCGCCAGTACAGGCGCAGCCAGAAGGCGTCTTCCAGCACACCGTCGCTCTGCATACGGTAGAACATGCGGTTGGGAGTAGTACCGGTGGGCACGTCGAGCAACTGCTCCTGGGACACGTGCAGGGTCTGCTCCAGCGCCGACTTCACCTTCCAGGCAGAATAGCCCGCCATCAGGCCGGCCAGGATCAACCCGATCTCCAGCAGCACCAAGAATTTACGTCTCACAAATCAGGTATCCAGTAGCGTACGGGCAATGGCCTGCAGTTTACGGGTGAGCGGCCCCGGCGGCCAGTTCAGCGATGTAAAAGCCTGCACCGGCCAGATGCCATAGACGCTGTTGCAGACGAATACTTCGTCGGCCTGCTGCAGGTCCTGCAGGCTCAAGTCGGTTATCTGCAAGGGGATCGCGGCATCCCTGGCGTGATCGAGCAAGGCTGCGCGCATCACCCCGGCCACGCCACAGCGGCTCAGGTCGGCGGTCAGCAACTGACCGTCGCGCACCAGGAACAGGTTGCTATACACCCCTTCGATGATGCGCCCGGAAACATCGCGCATCAAACCTTCAGCATGCCCGGCATCCTGCCATTCGGCACGGGCCAGCACTTGCTCGAGGCGGTTGAGGTGTTTCAGGCCAGCCAGCAACGGCTGCTCGGCCAGGCGCGTCTGGCAATCGAACAGGCGAACGCCCTGCTCGGCATGTTGTGCGGGATAACCGGGCAAGGGATTGCCCTGGAGAATACGCCGTGGCGCCACGCCAGCGGCCGGCGCATAGCCGCGCTGGCTGTCGCCGCGGGTAACAATAAGCTTGAGTACGCCGTCACCCAGCAAGCTGGCGTAACGGCATAGCTCGTCGCGAATCAGGCCGTGATCGGCGCTGATCGCCAGGCGCTGGCAACCCAGCGCCAGGCGCTCGAGGTGGTACTCGAGCAACGATGGCCGACCGGCACGTACGACGAGGGTCTCGAACAGACCATCGCCATAGGCCAGCCCCCGGCTTTGCAGCGTTAGCGCATCTGCCGGCAGGCCATCGACCCAGCTGTGCATCAGCCGGCGAACCGGCGGAACACCAGCGAGCCGTTGGTGCCACCAAAACCGAAGGAGTTGGACAGCACCACCTCGATCGGCATGGTCCGCGCCTGGTGTGGCACGAAGTCGAGGTCGCAACCTTCGCTCGGCTCATCCAGGTTGATGGTCGGCGGCGCCACCTGACTGTTGATCGACAGCACGCTGAAGATTGCCTCAACAGCACCGGCAGCACCCAGCAGGTGACCGGTCATCGACTTGGTCGAGCTGACGGCCAGCTTGTAGGCGTGGTCGCCGAACACCGACTTGATCGCCGAGGACTCTGCCAGATCGCCTGCTGGCGTCGACGTGCCATGTGCGTTGATGTAATCAACGTCACTGGCGTTCAGGCCGGCATCGCGCAGGGCGTTGACCATGCAGCGCGCAGCACCGCTGCCATCTTCTGGCGGCGAGGTCATGTGGTAGGCATCGCCACTCATGCCGAAACCAACCAGCTCGGCATAGATGGTCGCGCCGCGAGCCTTGGCGTGCTCGAGCTCTTCGAGTACCAGCGCACCGGCACCGTCGGCGAGGACGAAGCCATCACGGCCCTTGTCCCACGGACGGCTGGCACGGGTCGGGTCGTCATTGCGGGTCGACAGCGCCCGCGACGCACCGAAACCGCCCATGCCCAGACCGCAGGCAGCCATTTCCGCACCGCCGGCGATCATCACGTCGGCTTCACCGAAGGCAATGTTGCGCGCGGCCATGCCGATACAGTGGGTACCGGTGGTGCAAGCGGTGGAAATAGCGTAGTTAGGCCCCTGTACACCCAGATGGATCGACAGGAAACCAGAAATCATGTTGATGATCGAACCCGGTACGAAGAATGGCGAAATGCGCCGCGGGCCCTGATCATGCAAGGTCCGGCTGGTTTCTTCGATGTTGGTCAGGCCGCCGATACCCGAGCCCATGGCCACGCCAATGCGCTCGCGGTTGGCATCGGTCACTTCCAGGCCGGCATTACGCACTGCCTGAAAACCGGCTGCCAGGCCGTACTGGATGAACAGATCGAGCTTGCGGGCTTCCTTGACCGACAGGTACTGCTCGACTTCAAAGCCCTTTACCGAGCCGCCAAAACGGGTGGAGTAGGCAGACAGGTCAGTATGCTCGATCAGACCTATGCCACTGCGGCCAGCCAGAATGCCCTGCCAACTGCTCGGCACATCCGTACCCAGTGGCGACAGCATACCCATACCGGTGACCACGACGCGTCTACGCGACACAGCACTCTCCTTATTCAATTGACTACATCTCTTGTAAAGAAAAAACCGCACGCCGGCGAAGGCAGTGCGGTTTTTCCATGACAAGAAGCAACGACTACAACGTCTTAGGCCTGGTGGCTGGTGACGTAGTCGATAGCAGCTTGAACAGTAGTGATCTTCTCGGCTTCTTCGTCAGGGATTTCGGTCTCGAATTCCTCTTCCAGAGCCATCACCAGCTCAACGGTGTCAAGGGAATCGGCACCCAGATCTTCGACGAAGGAAGCAGTGTTCACTACTTCTTCTTCTTTAACGCCCAGTTGCTCGGCGACGATTTTCTTGACGCGTTCTTCGATGGTGCTCATACCTTGTTTTCACTCCTAATGGACATATGTCAGGCAGCTGGCCGGTGTGTAAGTGTATAGAAAGACGTCTGCTTTTCAAGCGCAACACGCCTTACAAGACCACACCCGCCAACCAACTAGAATCTGATTGCAGCTTTATAACGGATTTTAGACAGCTCGTATGACATTTTTTTGAAGCAATCCGTCACATTCGATTTTACATGTACATGCCGCCGTTGACCGGAATGGTCGCGCCGGTCACATAGCCTGCACCTTCAGAGGCCAGGAAAGCCACCACATTGGCGATTTCCTGAGCCTGGCCCAGACGTCCCAGAGGGATCTGGGTCTGCAGGGCTTCACGCTGAGCTTCAGGCAGCTCGCGAGTCATGTCAGTGTCGATGAAACCCGGGGTCACCGAGTTGACGGTAATCGCGCGCGAACCGACTTCACGCGCCAGAGCGCGACTGAAACCTTCCAGGCCCGCCTTGGCAGCAGCATAGTTGACCTGGCCGACGTTACCCATGGCACCGACCACCGAGCCGATGCTGATGATACGACCCCAACGCGCCTTGGTCATGCCACGCAGAACGCCCTTGGACAGACGGTAGAGGCTGTTCAGGTTGGTGTCGATGACGTCGAACCACTCGTCGTCCTTCATGCGCAGCATGAGGTTGTCGCGGGTGATGCCAGCGTTGTTGACCAGGATGGTCGGTGCGCCGAACTGCTCCTGGATCTTGGCCAGGGTGGCGGTGACCGACTCGTCGCTGGTCACGTTCAGTTCCAGGCCGGTACCGGTGACACCGTGCTCCTTGAGGGTCGCGGCGATACGCTCGGCGCCCGAAGCGGAGGTGGCGGTACCGATCACGGTAGCGCCCAGACGGCCCAGCTCCAGGGCGATAGCCTGGCCGATACCACGGCTGGCGCCGGTAACCAGGGCAACTTTACCTTGCAGGCTCATGCAAGTTTCTCCTAAATCAGGCCTGCGCCGCGAGGGTCGCGGCGAAAGCATCCGGGGTATTGAGGTTAGAGGTGTTGACGCCGTCGGCGCAGCGCTTGTTCAGGCCGGCCAGAACCTTGCCCGGGCCGCACTCGACCAGCTGTACCGCACCATTGGCGGCCAGGGTCTGCACGCACTCGACCCAACGCACCGGCTTGTACAGTTGCTCCAGCAGGTCGCGCTTGAGGGTGTCGAGGTCCGCCGCAACGGCGGCACTGACGTTCTGCACCAGCGGGATCTGCGGGGCCTGCCAGTCGATGGCATTGACCGACTCGGCAAAGCGCTCGGCAGCCGGGCGCATCAGTTCACAGTGCGACGGCACGCTGACCGGAAGCGGCAGTGCACGCTTGGCGCCGGCAGCCTTGCAGGCTTCCATGGCGCGCTCGACGGCCGCCTTGACACCGGCGATCACGACCTGGCCAGGCGAGTTGAAGTTGACCGCACTGACCACTTCGCCCTGGGCAGCTTCAGCGCAGATACCCACGACGACAGCGTCGTCCAGGCCGAGAATTGCCGCCATGGCGCCCTGCCCGGCCGGAACGGCCTCTTGCATGAGTTCGCCGCGACGCTTGACCAGCTTCACAGCGTCACCCAGGCTCAGGCTGCCAGCGGCAACCAGGGCGCTGTATTCGCCCAGGCTGTGGCCGGAAACGAATGCCGGGCGCGCGCCGCCCTCGGCCAGCCACAGGCGCCACAAGGCGATCGAAGCGGTGAGGATGGCCGGCTGGGTTTTGTCGGTTTGGTTGAGTTGCTCTTCCGGACCGTTCTGGGTCAGCGCCCAGAGGTCATAGCCCAGAGCCTCGGAGGCCTCACGGAAGGTATCAATGACCAGCGGATACTGGGCGCCCAGCTCGGCGAGCATGCCGAGGGACTGCGAACCTTGACCGGGAAAGACGAATGCGAGGGATGCAGACATTGAACAAGCCCCTAGTGATCTTGTCGTCGGAAATAAAGCGCCCAGCACCAGGCTGAGCACAAGAAACTGAAGAGTTGGATGGTAACGAGGACCAAGCGGTCACATTTAACCACTTCCTGAGGCATATGCCTAAAGCAACAGGTCTTCCAGGCGACCGTGCAGGCGTTGCGGCAGGTTCTCCTGGATCTCGATCAGCGCCCGCTGGATGGCGCTCTGGAAGCCCTGCACGCCGGCAGAACCATGACTCTTGATGACGATGCCCTGCAGGCCGAGGAAGCTTGCGCCATTATGTCGCGCCGGCGCCAGGTCAGCCTGCAACCGGCGCAGCAGCGGCATGGCCACAGCCCCGGCCAGGCGCGCGCCAAGCCCGCCCTTGAACAGGGCCTCGATGCGCGAGCCGATCATGGTCGCCAGGCCTTCGCTGGACTTGAGCAGGATATTGCCGACAAAGCCGTCGCACACCACCACATCCGCCTCGCCACGGTACAGTCCGTCACCTTCGACGAAGCCGATGTAGTTCAGACCGCGGGCGTTCTGCAGCAGATTGGCAGCAAGCTTGACCTGCTGATTACCCTTGATGTCTTCGGTGCCGACGTTGAGCAAGGCCACACGCGGCCGGGAGATCCCCAGGGCCTGGGCGGCCACCGAGCCCATAACGGCGAACTGGTAGAGGTTTTCCGCGCTGCAGTCGACATTGGCGCCCAGATCGAGCAACTGACAATAACCGGTTTGGGTGGGAATGGCGGCAACCATGGCCGGGCGATCGATGCCGGGCAGGGTTTTCAATACATAGCGCGACAACGCCATCAGCGCACCGGTGTTGCCGGCACTCACGCAGGCGTGAACCTTGCCATCACGCAATAGTTCCAGGGCCACGCGCATGGACGAATCGGGCTTGCCGCGCAGCGCCTGGGACGGCCGCTCGTCCATGCCGATCACTTCGCTGGCGGCCACGATCTGCAGGCGCGCGCGATCCGCTGCCGACTGGCCAGCGATAAGATCTTCAAGGAGGGAGGGTTGACCGACGAGGGTCAGGTGCAGCGAGGGGGTAGCCGACAGGCAAGCAATACTCGCCTGAACAATGCTGCGGGGACCGAAGTCCCCGCCCATTGCGTCAATCGCGATGATCTGAGCGGACAAGGATTACTCGTCAGCGCCCTTGTCGATCACTTTACGACCACGGTATACGCCTTCTGGCGATACGTGGTGACGCAGGTGCACTTCACCAGTGGTTTTCTCTACGGACAGAGCGTTTTCCGAGAGGGCGTCGTGCGAACGGCGCATGTCACGGGCAGAGCGGGATTTTTTGTTCTGCTGAACAGCCATAATTGATTAACTCCTAAACGTTTGGGTCACGCTTTAACTGCGCCAATACACTGAACGGGTTGGACCGTGTTACCTCGTCCTTGCTCGGTTCGGGCTCATCGGCGCCCGCCGGCTGCTGGCATTCTTCCGGATGATGAGCAGGCACGATAGGCAAGGCGAGCAGAAGCTCCTCCTCGACCAAGGCCTGCAGATCCAAAGGATCTTCGCCCAGTTCCAGCACGTCATAACCTTTCGGCAACGACTGGGTATTCGCACCCTCCTTCACCACGGCGTATGTAGTTTCGCTGTGGATCGGCAGGGTGACCAGCTCAAGACAACGCTGGCAAACCATCTTGACCTCGACGTGCAGGTCGGTGTGGATAACCACAGCCTTTTGCTCGTCGCGCTCAAAATCGAATTTAGCCTGCACCGTACCGACAGTGTCGGAAAGCGGGTCGCAGAGTCTCTCCAAATCGGCGAGTTGTAGTGTTCCTTCGAGGGAAACACCACGATCGGCCAATTTGCGCGGGTCAACGTGAGGTGGAATCGGGTCATTCAACATAGGCGCAGCATTCTAGGGATGACCCCCGCCCCTGTCAAAGGAAATTCGGCCCCGTTCAGCATGTTAGAATCGTTTCACCTGCCCAGGAGTCTATCATGCTGCCTTTATTACTGGCTTCCAGCTCACCTTACCGGCGCGAACTGCTCGAACGCCTGCGCCTGCCATTTAGCTGGGCGTCCCCGGATATCGACGAACAACGCCTGATTGAAGAACCCGCCCTTGACCTGGTCAAACGCCTGGCCCGGGAGAAAGCCCAGGCCCTGGCCGACAGCCACCCCGGACACCTGATCATTGGCTCCGACCAGGTCGCCGTGCTTGGCGAGCAGATCCTCGGCAAACCCCACACCTTTGAACGCGCCTGCGAGCAACTGCTGGCCGCCAGCGGCAATCACGTCACCTTTCTAACCGGCCTGG
The DNA here is from genome assembly GCF_054788455.1 of Pseudomonas sp. ZL2. Classification (NCBI taxonomy): domain Bacteria; kingdom Pseudomonadati; phylum Pseudomonadota; class Gammaproteobacteria; order Pseudomonadales; family Pseudomonadaceae; genus Pseudomonas; species Pseudomonas sp. ZL2. The sequence goes on from NZ_JBGOGX010000034.1 coordinate 23,192, forward strand.
CGCTGCTCAACAGCGCTACCGGCCACTGCCAGGTCGACTGCGTGCCCTTCACGGTGAACATGCGCGAGCTGGACCTGCCGCGCATCGAGCGCTATCTGCGCGCCGAGCAACCCTACGACTGTGCCGGCAGCTTCAAGGCCGAAGGCCTGGGTGTGAGCCTGTTCCAGAGCACCCACGGGGTGGATGCCACCAGCCTGATCGGCCTGCCGCTGATTCGCCTGGTGGATATGCTGCTGACTGAAGGCGTGAACCTGCCCTGACACCTGCGGGAGCGAGCGGTCATATCGATATCGCAGGGCAAGCCCGCCCCTACACAAATAAAAAGCCGACCTCGAAGGGTCGGCTTTTTCAATGCACCAGACAATCAGCGCAGCGATGGCCCCTGGAAGCCCATCCACATGGCCAGGTGCTCGGCAACACTGGCACCCAGGCGCTTGGAGAAGCGGTCGAACGGCGACTCCTCGACAGTGAAGTCAACCAACTCCTTCTCCCCCACCACCTCGCGCGCCACATAGCCAGCACTGCCCAGGCCATCCACCAACCCCAGCGCCAATGCTTGCTCGCCCGACCAGATCAGGCCACTGAACAGTTCAGGGTGTTCTTTGTCCTTGAGGCGCTCGCCACGGCCCTGCTTGACGCTGGCAATGAACTGCTTGTGGGTGGTTTCCAGCACACCCTGCCAGAACGCCGTCTCCGCAGGCTTTTGCGGCTGAAACGGATCGAGGAAGGCCTTGTGCTCACCCGCGGTATAGGTACGGCGCTCGACACCCAGCTTCTCCATGGTACCGACAAAACCGTAACCGGCCGCAGTCACACCGATGGAGCCAACCAGGCTGGCCTTGTCGGCGTAGATCTGATCAGCAGCACTGGCAATGTAATAGGCACCGGAAGCCCCCAGGTCACTGATGACGGCGTACAGCTTGATTGCCGGGTATTCGGCGCGCAGACGGCGAATTTCATCGTAGATGTAACCCGACTGCACCGGACTGCCACCCGGGCTGTTGATGCGCAGGATCACCGCCTTGGTTTTCGGGTCCTTGAACGCTTCACGCAGACCACCCACGATATTGTCGGCGCTGGCTGGCTCCTGGTCAGCGATCATGCCGCGCACTTCGACCAGCGCGGTATGGCTGACACTGCGCGAGGCCGTCTTGTCCATGTCCATCAATGGAGTAAACAGGGCAAGGATGCCGAACAGATAGACGAAGGTCAGCAGCTTGAAGAAAATCCCCCAGCGCCGGGCCCGACGCTGCTCCTGAACACCGGCCAGCAGGGTTTTCTCCAGCAGCTTCCAGCTCTTCTGCTCTTCGTTGCCTTCGGCGCTGGGCGCCTTCCACTCGTCAGCCATGCTCACCTACCCTGGAATGTGCCGCCACAGGCGAGCGACGAAGCCAGGCCTGCAACTGCGAAAAATGATCGATACACACCTGTGGCCCGAAGGCGCTCAAGGCCTCCAGCGACATGGCGCCGTAGCCAACCGCGACCGAATGCATGCCGGCATTGCTGGCCATCAACAGGTCGAATGATGAATCTCCGACCATCAACGCACGCTGCGGCTCGACCTGGCAATGAGCAAGGATCTCCTCGAGCATCTGCGGGTGCGGCTTGCCCCGACTCTCGTCGGCCGCCCTGGTGATGTCGAAGTAACCCTCCCAACCGTTGGCGCGCAACACCCGATCAAGCCCGCGGCGGGCCTTGCCGGTAGCCACCGCCAGGCGATAGCCCTCGGCACGAAAGCCCTCCAGCGACTCGACCACACCGTCGAACAGTGGTGAAGGCTGGTCGTCCAGAGCCATGTAGACGTCAGCGTAATGCTGGCGGAACGCAGCCACCTGGACAGCATCGAGGTGCGGATACAGCACACTGATGGCTTCGGGCAACGCCAGGCCAATTATACCCTTGACCGCCTCGTCATCGCAGGTCGCATAGCCCGCGCGACCGGCGGCCAGGTGCATGGCCTCGACAATCCGACCAATGGAATCGGCGAGGGTGCCGTCCCAGTCAAAGATCAGCAGGTCGTAATCACGCTGCACTCAGGCGCTCCACGGTCTTGGCCCACATATCGTCCACCGGCGCCTCGAGCTTGAGCTCGCCGCCATCAGGCAGCGGCACGGTCAGGGCGTAGGCATGCAGGAACAGGCGCTTGCCACCCAGGTCGCGGATCTCGCGGGTGAAATCTTCATCGCCATACTTGCTGTCGCCGGCGATGCAATGCCCGGCATGCAGGGCATGTACGCGAATCTGGTGGGTGCGCCCGGTGATCGGCCGCGCCTCGACAATCGTCGCGAACTCGCCAAAACGGCGCAGCACACGGAAGATCGTCAGCGCCTCTTTACCCTCGTCGTTGACCTCAACCATACGCTCGCCGGAGCGCAGGTTGCTCTTGAGCAACGGGGCATTGACCTGCTTCTTGGCGGTGGCCCAGTGACCGCGAACCAGCGCCATGTAGCGCTTGTCGACACCATCACCACGCAGGGCGGCGTGCAGGTGACGCAACATGCTGCGCTTCTTGGCGATCATCAACAGGCCAGAGGTGTCGCGGTCCAGGCGATGGACCAGCTCCAGCTCCTTGGCATCCGGACGCATCTGACGAAAGGCTTCGATCACACCAAAATTCAGGCCGCTGCCACCATGCACGGCAATGCCGGCGGGCTTGTTGAGCACAATCAGGGCCTTGTCTTCGTAGACGATCGCCGCCTCGAGACGTTGAAGCAAACCCTGGGCCACCGGCACCGGTTCGTCGCGCTCAGGCAGACGAACGGGCGGCACGCGCACGATGTCACCGGCCTGCAACTTGTACTCGGGCTTGATCCGGCCCTTGTTCACGCGCACTTCGCCTTTACGCAAAATGCGGTAAATCAAGGTCTTGGGAACACCCTTGAGCGCAGTGATGAGAAAATTATCGATTCGTTGGCCGGCAAGTTCCGGCGCGACCTCGATCAGCTGGACGCCGGAGGTCGGAGGGGCATTAGTCGTCATTTGCCAATCATAACAATTTTTTATGGATTTGAAGCACTTAATGATTGCTGCTATAGTCGCGAACGCCGCCAAAAGCGGCTGGCCAGCGGACTCACGGCTTATAGCCGGCCCTGACCGACGCAATTCTCGAGGACGCGAGGCCGTCCGACGGGGCTTTCGCCAGTTTACAGAAATGCCTGGAATCGCCACCAGCGCCGCGCAGAGAAGACCGATAAAAAACTACAAGAGCGGTATTTCACCCTCCCCCACGTTTTTTTTCGCTGCCACTCTGTCAGTGCCGTCAATTTCACGCAGTCATGGCGACGGCTTCGGAAATACCAGCCTTGGACATAAAAGGCGCGGGCTCCCGTATGGAGCTGGCGAAAATGCAACCCGTTGCGGATTCAGCGCGCGGCAGCACCCGAATTATCAGGGATACGTGTAGGGTGGAGATGCACAACCGTCGGACCGTGTAGCACTGCGTCCAGTCCACCGGCCTATTGGCCAGGCGACCGGACCCGGTCTTGATCAAGATGCCCCACGGGCGTCCACGGCCGAAGGCTGATTCCTCCTCCTGACTGAGTGCATTTGACACCACAGCAAGCAGGACGCGTCGTCGCGACTTCGGCAGTACTGGGTGACCAGTCGGACTCGAAAGTTGCTGGACACGGGGGTGGCCCGCCACCCCTTGCGCACCTGACACAGACCGTGAGAAGTCGTGTGTGCCGAACGCCGTTTCCGGCAGCCCGGAAACCGACGGTATTACATGAAAAGAATGCTGATTAACGCGACTCAACCCGAAGAGTTGCGTGTAGCTCTGGTGGACGGCCAACGTCTCTACGACCTGGACATCGAGTCCGGCGCGCGTGAGCAGAAGAAGGCCAACATCTACAAAGGCCGGATCACCCGGATCGAACCTAGCCTTGAAGCCGCTTTCGTCGACTTCGGCTCCGAGCGTCACGGCTTCCTGCCGCTGAAGGAAATCTCCCGCGAATACTTCAAGAAGTCGCCCGAAGGCCGGGTGAACATCAAGGAAGTGCTCAGCGAAGGCCAGGAAGTCATCGTCCAGGTCGAGAAAGAAGAGCGCGGCAACAAGGGCGCCGCCCTGACCACCTTCATCAGCCTGGCCGGTCGTTACCTGGTACTGATGCCGAACAACCCGCGTGCCGGTGGCATCTCCCGTCGCATCGAAGGCGAAGAGCGCAACGAACTGCGCGAAGCCCTCAACGGCCTGGTCGCCCCTGCCGACATGGGCCTGATCGTGCGCACTGCCGGCCTTGGCCGCAGCAGCGAAGAAATGCAGTGGGACCTCGACTACCTGCTGCAGCTGTGGACCGCGATCAAGGAAGCCTCCCAGGACCGCGCCGCGCCATTCCTGATCTACCAGGAAAGCAACGTCATCATCCGCGCCATCCGTGACTACCTGCGTCAGGATATCGGCGAAGTACTGATCGACAGCATCGACGCCCAGGAAGAAGCCCTGACCTTCATCCGCCAGGTGATGCCGCAGTACGCCAGCAAGATCAAGCTGTACGAAGACAGCGTGCCGTTGTTCAACCGTTTCCAGATCGAAAGCCAGATCGAAACCGCCTTCCAGCGCGTCGTCGACCTGCCGTCCGGCGGCTCGATCGTCATCGACCCGACCGAAGCCCTGGTCTCCATCGACATCAACTCGGCGCGCGCCACCAAAGGCAGCGACATCGAGGAAACCGCCCTGCAGACCAACCTGGAAGCGGCTGAGGAAATCGCCCGCCAGCTGCGTCTGCGTGACATCGGCGGCCTGATCGTGATCGACTTCATCGACATGACCCCGGCCAAGAACCAGCGCGCCGTGGAAGAAAAAGTCCGCGAATGCCTGGAAGCCGACCGTGCCCGCGTACAGGTTGGCCGCATCTCGCGCTTCGGCCTGCTGGAAATGTCCCGTCAGCGCCTGCGCCCATCGCTTGGCGAAAGCAGCGGCATCGTCTGCCCACGCTGCAGCGGCACCGGCATCATCCGTGACGTCGAATCGCTGTCGCTGGCCATCCTGCGCCTGATCGAAGAAGAAGCCCTGAAAGACCGCACCGCCGAAGTCCGCGCCCAAGTGCCGATTCCGGTTGCAGCCTTCCTGCTCAACGAAAAACGCAATTCGATCACCAAGATCGAGCTGCGCACCCGGGCCCGTATCGTCATTCTGCCGAACGATCACCTGGAAACCCCGCATTTCGAAGTCCAGCGCCTGCGCGACGACAGCCCGGAAGCCCTTAGCGGCCAGTCCAGCTACGAAATCACCGCCGCCGAGACCGAAGAAGTCCAGCCGACTGCCGCCACCCGCACCCTGGTGCGCCAGGAAGCCGCCGTCAAGACCGCTCCGGCCCGCGCCAACGCCCCGGTACCTGCCGAAGCTGCCGCACCAGTGGCCGCTCCGGTCCAGCACACACCTGAGCCAAGCCTGTTCAAAGGTCTGGTGAAGTCGCTGGTCAGCCTGTTCGCCGGCAAGGACGAACCTGCCGCCGCAGCGCCTGTGGTTGCCGAGAAGCCTGCCACCGAACGCCCGCAGCGCAACGAAGAACGCCGCAACGGTCGCCAGCAGAGCCGCAACCGCAACGGCCGCCGTGATGAAGACCGCAAACCGCGTGAAGAACGTGCCGAGCGCGCCCCACGTGAAGAGCGTCAGCCACGCGAAGCCCGCGAAGAAGCACCTGCCCGTGAAGAGCGCGCACCACGTCAACCGCGTGAAGAGCGTCAACCACGCGCACCACGTGAAGAACGCCGCCCTCGCGAGGACCGTCCGGTCCGCGAACTGCGCGAGCCACTGGACGCAGCCACCCCGGCCGTAAGCGAAGAACGCCCTGAACGCGCCCCGCGCGAAGAGCGTCAGCCTCGTGAAGAACGCGCCCCACGCGAAGAACGCGCACCACGTGAAGAGCGCGCACCGCGCGAAGAACGTGCTCCGCGTGAAGAACGTGCCCCACGTGAAGAGCGCCAACCGCGTCCGCCGCGTGAAGAGCGTCAGCCTCGCCCAGCCGAACAGGCTGCTGAAGCTGCTGAAGAGCAACTGCCGAACGAAGAGCTGCTGCAGGATGACAACCTGGAAGGCACCGAAGGCGAACGCCCTCGCCGCCGCTCCCGTGGCCAGCGTCGCCGCAGCAACCGTCGCGAGCGTCAACGCGATGCCAACGGCAACCTGGTAGAAGGTTCGGAAGAAGGCAGCGAAGAGCAGCCGCAAGCCACCGAGCTGGGTGCTGAACTGGCCGCTGGCCTGGCCGTGACTGCCGCTGTTGCCACCAGCAACATCAGCGCCGCTGCCGAAGCCGAAGCCAACCAGCAGGCCGAACGCGCCACTGCCACAATCGAAGAGCCGGCTGTTGTTGAAGTTGCTACCAGCGAAACCGTCGTCGTCGAAGCTGCTCAGCCAGTGGTTGAAGCCTCTGAAGTCGCCGAAGTGGTTGAAACCGCTCAGGCTGCTGAAGTCGCTGCCGCACCGGTTGTCGAGCAACCCTTTACTGCCCCGGTCGAAGCACCAGCAGCAGTAGAAGCCAGTATCGCTCCAGTAGTCGAAGCCCCTGTTGCTGCGCCAGCTGAAGTGGTCGAGCCTGTTGCCGCGGTCGAGCCAGAGCCTGAAGTCCAGGCACCGGTTGTGGCCGAGCCAGTGGTTGCCGTCGAAGCAGTCGAAGCGCCTGCGCCAGTTGTCGAGCCAGCACCGGTTGAAGAGCCGGCACCTGCTGTCGAAGCACCGGCCAGCGCCCTGACCAGCAGCGGTCGCGCGCCGAACGATCCACGTGAAGTACGCCGTCGCAAGCGTGAAGCCGAAGCTGCCGCAGCCGCCGCTGCAGCGGTCGCCGCCGAAGCCAGCGCTGCCGTAGTCGCTGAAGAAGCGCCTGCTGCACCGGCTGAACAAGTGGTCGAAGAGAAACTGGAAACCGCAGAAGAGCATAAACCGCTCGTCTGATCATCCAGGCTGAAAAAAAGCCCCGCCAGGTAACTGGCGGGGCTTTTTTTATGGCCTGTGGGAGCGGGCTTGCCCCGCGATATTGCCAGTGTAGCCAGCACAGCAGGCAACACCTGTACCTCAATCGCGGGGCAAGCCCGCTCCCACAGAACAACACAGCGTATTCAGTACAGGTTCGGCTCCATTTCCAGCTCAACCCCGAAGCGCTCAAGGATATCGGCCTGGATTTTCTGCGCCAGCTGATGCAACTGCACCCCGGTCGCCTGGCCATAGTTGACCAGCACCAACGACTGCAAGCGGTGCACCCCGGCATCGCCTTCACGATGGCCCTTCCAGCCCGCCTGCTCGATCAACCAACCGGCAGCCAGCTTGAACTGGCCATCAGCCTGTGGATAAGCCACCAGCCCCGGATACTGCAAACGGATCCTGTCAGCCAGCACTGCAGCCACCACCGGGTTCTTGAAGAAACTCCCGGCATTACCCAGCTCAAGCGGATCGGGCAGTTTCTCTCGCCGAATGCTGCAAATCGCATCACTGACGTTTTGCGCGGTCGGACGACTGACGCCCTGCTCGCTCAGGCGCTGACGCACCGGGCCGTAATCCAGATGGGCATGCATGACCCGACTCAAGGCAAAGCGCACACGCAGGATCACCCAGCGCCCCGGATTACGCTTGAACAGGCTGTCACGGTAGGCAAAGGCGCACTCTTCCAGGCTGAAGTCGCGCAGTTCACCGGTCTGGCGATCCAGCGCGGTAAGCCCGGCGAACACATCCTTGATCTCGACACCGTAGGCGCCAATGTTCTGCATCGGCGCAGCGCCCACCGTGCCGGGGATCAAACTGAGGTTCTCCAGCCCGGCCAGCCCCTGGGACAAGCTCCACTGCACGAACGGATGCCAGGGTTCGCCAGCTTCGGCCTCGACCACAACCCGCTCGCCGCGCTCAGTCAGGATGCGCAGGCCACGGCTGGCCATGCGCAGCACCAGCGCCTGGATATCGGCGGTCAGCAGCAGGTTGCTACCGCCACCCACCACCAGCACCGGCACACCCTGCTCACCCGCCTGGGCCAACGCCTGACGCACCTCATCGTCGTTGTGGGCTTCGGTGAAGTACCGAGCCCTCACATCGATGCCAAAGGTGTTATACGGCTTGAGCGATACCTGTTGCTGCCACTGCACGCTCATAGACGACCCTTGAGTTCGATGACCAAACGACTGCAGGCGGCTTCGATCAGGTCGAGGACCTCTTCGAAATCCTGCTCGGCGCCGTAGTAAGGATCCGGCACCTCGTCCAGCGCGCCTTCATAGCGGCGCAGGAACAGGTCCAGCTCGGCCTTGGCCCCGGCCGGGCGCATGGCCTGCAGATGGCCAAGATTGCTCTTGTCCATGGCCAGGATCAGGTCGCATTCATTGAAGTGCGCGACCTTGATCTGCTGCGCACGCTGTTGCGACAAGTCATAGCCACGCATGCGCGCAGTGCGGCAGGTGCGGGTATCCGGCTGCTTGCCGACATGCCAGTCACCGGTACCGGCCGACGCCACTTCGATCAACTCACCCAGACCTTCAGCCTGCAATTGTTGACGCAGCACGCCTTCGGCGGTGGGCGAGCGGCAGATATTGCCCAGGCACACGAACAAAACCCGCATCAGGCCTCCAGCAAGCGCCGTACGCGCTCCAGGTCTTCAGGGGTGTCGACCCCCACCGGCGGCGCATCGATGGCATCGGCAACGTGAATACGCACGCCATGCCAGAGGGCCCGCAGTTGTTCCAGCGATTCTGTCTTCTCCAGCCAACACGGACCCCAGGCGACGAAATCCTGCAGGAAGCCGGCCCGGTAGGCGTACATGCCGATATGACGGCGGTACGGCACACCTTGCGGCAGTTGCTCGCGGCTCTGCGCCAGGGCATCCCGCGCCCAGGGCAACGGTGCGCGGCTGAAGGTCAGGGCCAGACCGTTGCAATCGCTGACCACCTTGACCGCATTGGGGTTGAACAGCGCTTCGACGTCGCTGATCGGTTCGGCCAGGGTGGCGATACCCGCCTCCGGATGGGCAGCCAGGTTGGCCGCCACCTGATCGATGATCACCGGCGGAATCAGCGGCTCGTCACCCTGGACGTTGACCACGATGGCATCGGCAGCCAGGCCCAGCTTGGCAGCCACTTCGGCCAGGCGGTCGGTACCGGAGTCATGGTCTTCGCGGGTCATCAGCACTTCGGCGCCGAAGGCCTCGCAGACCTTGAAGATGCCCGCGTCATCGGTGGCAATCACCACGCGGCTGGCGCTGCTTCTGCGCGCCTGTTCCCAGACGTGCTGGATCATCGGCTTGCCGGCGATCGGCAGCAATGGCTTGCCCGGCAAGCGCGTGGAGCGCAGCCGCGCCGGAATCACAACGGTAAAGGCCAGGCTCATTTGTCCAGACGCTCGTCATCGGTCAGGGTGCGGGCTTCGCTTTCAAGCATCACCGGGATGCCGTCGCGGATCGGGTAGGCGAGACCGGCACCCTTGCTGATCAGCTCGGTCTTGTCGGCGCTGAGCTTGAGCGGGCCCTTGCAGATCGGGCAGGCAAGGATATCGAGCAATTTGGTGTCCATGGAAATTCCTCAGGCCAGTGGCCGGAAAAAGAAATGAATCAGGAGGGCCGCGACCCGGGCAGCAAGCGTGCAAGCTGAGCATCGAACCAGGCCTGAAAGGCCGGCGAAGGCACAGCATCGACCGCAAGGTACCACCAGTCGTCGGCAGCGAAGGCGCGGCATTTGACCGCGTCCTTCTCGGTCATGACCAAAGGCAGCGCAGGGGTGAAGCTCAGGGCCTGCTCGCTGTACTCGGCATGATCGGCAAAAGGGTGTGGCACAGGCCGCCAGTTTAGTCCCTGCAGGGTATTGAAGAAACGTTGCGGGTTACCAATGCCGGCCACTGCGTGCAGGGCCTGGCCGGGCGGAAAACAGTCGAGGCCGTGACGCTCGCCACTGCGCAGATTGACCAGCGCAGTGGGCTGCAGGGCAAAGGCAAAACCATCTGCCCGGTCCGCCGTGGCGCCGTTGTAGAGCACCGCATCGACGTCCTGCAAGCGCTCCACCGGCTCGCGCAAGGGGCCGGCCGGCAGGCAGCGGCGATTGCCCAGGCCGCGGGCGGCGTCGATCAGCACCAGCTCCAGATCACGGGCCAGACGGTAGTGCTGCATGCCGTCATCACAGAGGATCAGGTCCAGCGGCTCGCTGGCCAGCAAGGCTTGCACCGCACGCGAACGGTCCGGGTCGATCATCAACGGCACGCCGCTGCGCTGAACGATCAGCAAAGGCTCATCGCCCGCCTCGGCCGCGCTCTGCTCGGCACGCACGCGCCACGGCAGCTGCGGCGGCTTGGCGCCATAACCACGGCTGACCACGCCGACGCGCAGGCCTTGCTGGCGGCAATGCTCGATCAACCAGAGGATCATCGGGGTCTTGCCGGTACCGCCGACGGTGATGTTTCCCACCACGATCACCGGCACTGGCGCACGGTAACTCTGGCTTTCACCGCTGAGAAAACGCGCGCGCTTGCCCAGCACCACCCGCCGATAGAGGGCTTCGAGCGGACGCAGCAGCCCCAGGGCCGGATGCCCGGCGTACCAGGCATCGAGCAGGCGATCGGCAAAAGCCATCAGGGTGTCCCCTGAGCCGCCTCGACCGTGGTCATGCGCAACTGGCTGAAACCGAGCTTGCCGGCCGCATCCATGGCAGTCACCACCGCCTGATGCGGGGTCTTGCCGTCGGCGCTGATCGACAACGGCAGTTTGGTATCACCTGCGGATTCCTGCTGTAGGGCTTCGGTCAGGGTCGCCAGGTCGCTCTTGGGCAACAGGTGGTTGTTCACCGAGTAGACGCCATCGGCGCTGATGGTGATGTCCAGTTGCTTGAGCTCCGAATCCGGTGCCGGCGCGCCGCTTACCGACTCCGGCAGTTCGACGCGCAGTTGGGTTTCGCGGGTGAAGGTGGTGGTGACCACGAAGAACAACAGCAGGATGAACACCACGTCGATCAACGAGGCCAGGTTGATGTCCACGGTCTCCCGTGGCTTGCGCCGGAATTTCACGCCTTGCCCTCGGCCAGGTCGACATCGCGGTCGCCCTGCACCACTTCGACCAGCTTGATCGCTTCCTGCTCCATGCCAACCACCAGCTCATCGATACGGCGTTGCAGGAAACGGTGGAAGAACACCGCCGGGATACCGACCATCAGGCCGGCTGCCGTGGTGATCAGCGCCTTGGAGATACCACCGGCCAGTACTGCGGCGTTGGTGGACATGCCGGTGCCCATGAAGGCACTGAAGATATCGATCATGCCCAGCACGGTGCCGAGCAGGCCGAGCAGCGGCGCCATGGCAGCGATGGTGCCCAGGGCATTGATGTAGCGTTCCAGTTCGTGGATGACCCGGGCGGCGGCCTCTTCGATGCATTCCTTCATGATTTCGCGGCCATGGCGCGAGTTGGCCAGGCCCGCGGCAAGGATCTCACCCAGCGGCGAGTCGGCGCGCAGGGCCTTGAGCTTGTCACTGGTGAGCTGTTTGTCCTTGATCCACATCCACACCTGGCCAAGCAGGTGCGGTGGCGTGACCCGGCTGGCGCGCAAGGTCCAGAGACGCTCGGCGACGATCGCCATGGCAGCGATGGAGCTCAGAATGATCGGCAGCATCATCCAGCCACCGGACTTGACCAATTCCCACACAGTAAGCATCCCCTCAAAAAAGTCCGCCACTTTACCATAGGACCCCAGGGGGCTCATCTGCCGAAGGTCGTCATCTCGGTTCGCGCCAGAAACGCCGTTGTGCGCGCAGGCCCTGCGGCTCGCCGAACGCGCCCAGTTGCAGGCGCAGCGCACCGTGCTCGACATTGTCGTAGGCCTGGATACCGTGCGTCCGATAGCGTGCCATCACCTCCGGGTGAGGGTGACCGAAGGCGTTGTAACGCCCGCGGGAGATCAGCACGCCACGCGGCGCAGTCGCCTTCAACAAGGCCTCGCTGGATGAGCTGCGGCTGCCGTGATGGGGCGATTGCAGCCAGTCGATCCGGCCCGCCTGCCAGTCCCGCGCCCACGCCCGCTCGCCACGGGCATCGAGATCGCCGGTCAGCAGCAGCTTCTCGCCTTGCGCCTCGACCAGCAGCACACAGGAATCCTGGTTGCTGTCGCCAGCCTCATGCCATTGCCAGAGGGAAAAACCCACCCCGTCCCACTGCCAGTGTTCGCCACTGCTGCAAGGCTGCGCCTTCAGCACCTCAGGCAAGGCCGCGGCTTCCCCGCCAAGCACCCGCAACACCGGCAAGCCGCGTTGCACGGCGCGGGCACCACCGGCATGGTCGGCGTCAGCATGACTGAGCAACATCAGGTCAAGCTTGCGCACACCCAGCTTGCGCAAGCTGGGCAACACCACCCTCTCACCCAGATCGAAATCGCCCATGGCGGGGCCCGCGTCATAGAGCATGGCGTGGTGACGGGTGCGCAAAACAAAAGCCAGCCCCTGGCCGACATCCAGCTGCCAAACCTCGACCTGCCCCACCGGCACGCGCTCTCTCGGCGCAAACACTGCCAGCAGTAGCAATGGCCAGCCGAGCACCCGCATAGGCAAGCCGCGCGGTAACAGCAGCAGGAACGCCCCCAGGCACACCAATAACCAGGCCCAGAAAGGCAGCGGTTGAGGTAGCCATGCCGGTCGCCATAAAGCGACTTCAGCCAGCAAGCGGAACAAGCCATCGAGCACGCCACCAGCCAGCCATAGCAGCCCCTCCCCCAGATACGGCACGGGCAGCAACAGGGTGCCGAGCAACGCCAAGGGCAAGACAGCAAGACTGATCCACGGTACTGCCAGCAGGTTGATCAGTGGTGCCGTCAGGCTCACCGGCAAACCTTGCGCCAGCAACACCGGCAACAAGCCGATGGCGATCAACCACTGGGCGCGACTCCAGGCCAGCCAGGGGTTCCAGGCGCCAAGGCGGCCGCTGAAGGTGAAGATCAGAATGGCCACGGCCATGAATGACAGCCAGAAACCTGGCTGCAAGCTGGCCAGTGGCTCCCACAGCAGCACCGCATTCAGCGCCAGCAACAGCGGTAAGCCAACGCCCAGGTGGCGAAAACGCAGGCGCCAGAGCAGCACCATGGCTAGCATCATGCACGCCCGCTGCACCGGCACCTGAAAACCGGCCAGCAAGCCGTAGGCCAGCGCCGCGGCAAATGCCAGCGCGCACGCCCAAGGCAGCCAGGGCAGCCTTTGCGGCCACCAGCCCAGGCGCGCAAGCCCGGCAATCAAGGCGTACACCAGCCCGGCCAGCAGGCCCACGTGCTGACCAGATATCACCAGCAAGTGCACCGTGCCGGTAGCCTGCAGCACTTGCCAGTCTTGCCGCGCCAACCCGCCACCATCGCCCAGAATCAACGCCACCAGCGTCGCCTCTCGGCCCTGGGCATCGACCGCCAGCAAGCGCTGGCGCAGGCCATCACGCCATGCCGCCGTCGCTGGCAGCAGACGTTCCCCGGCCTTGACACTACCGGTCGCGCCGATACGTCGCGCCAACAGGCTGGCTTCCTGATCCGGGCCGTGAGGATTGAGCAAGCCAGAGGGGCGTTTGAGGCTGACGGCCAATCGCCAATATTCACCGCTGTTGACCGCTGGCCCACCGAACCAGCTGAGCTGCAGCCGTTGCGGCAATTGTCCGCGACGCGACTCGGCGTCGCTCAACTCGAACCGCACCGAGCGCGCCCCCTGCTCCGGCAAGCCGGTGACCCGGCCTTCTATCCACAGGGTACGGCCATCGAGCTGCGGCGCCAGGCGCTCATCCAGCGCCAATTGCGCCGAGACACAGGCCCAGCTCAGTCCCAACAGAAACAGCCCGATTGGCCAGAGCCTTGAAAGCAGACTGGAAAGCCCGATAAATGTCAGCAGGACAAGTGTCCAGACGGACGGCACGACCGGTAGGAACCCGAGGCTGATCAGCCCGAGTGCAAGCGCCAACATCCCTGTGCGCATAAGCGTGAAGCTCCAGAAGTAAACCACCCCCTGAGGCTTAGATCAGTGACAGCAACAGCTCGCTAAATAATTGTCACAAAGTCTGAATAAGGCAGTTTTAGAATCCGTGCATACTGGCACCCTTCAGATTGCCGAGACCCCACATGCCGCGTCGTCTCTTCAAACGCTACATGCCCGATCCGACCAGCATCAGGGAACACAAATCCTTACGCTTTCTCGGCCGGCTGTTGCACGACCCCAACCTCTGGCACCTCAACCGGCATTCGGTTGCGCGCGCCATGGCCGTCGGCCTGTTCGCCGCCTTCATTCCGATTCCGATGCAGATGCTGCTGGCCGCCAGCCTGGCGATCATGGTGCGCGGCAACATGCCGATCGCGGTCAGCCTGGTGTGGCTGACCAACCCGATCACCATGCCGCCGGTGTTCTTCTGCACCTACCAGATGGGCGCCTGGCTGATGCAGATCCCACCGCGCACCCTGCCTGAAGAACTGACCTTCGAGTGGATCACCGACCAGCTGTCGACCTTGTGGCAGCCGTTCTTGCTCGGCTCGGTGGTGTGTGGCGTGTTGCTCGGCGCCCTCGCCTACTGCCTGACCATGCTCTATTGGCGCTGGTGGGTAGGCCGGCAGTGGCGCCGGCGCAAGGTCAAGCAATCAGGTGCGCATTCCTCGCCCGCTGACCAGTAGGCGCGCGCATCCGACGTACAGTACCGCAGTGGCGACCAGCATGAAGCTGATGGCGACGCCAATACGGATATCCGACACGCCGAGAATGCCATAGCGGAACGAGTTGACCATGTGCAGCACCGGGTTGGCCATCGACACGGTCTGCCAGAATGGCGGCAGCAGGGTAATCGAGTAGAACACCCCACCCAGGTAGGTCAACGGCGTGAGCACGAAGGTCGGAATGATCGAGATATCATCGAAATTGCGTGCGAACACGGCGTTGATGAAGCCCAACAGCGAGAAAATCGTCGCCGTCAGCAGCACCACGACTATGGTCACGCCCAGGTGATGCACCTGCAGGTCGGTGAAGAACAACGACAGCAAGGTCACGATCACCCCCACCGCCAGGCCGCGCAACACGCCGCCCAGGGTGTAGCCGACGAGGATGGTGTGCGGCGACACCGGCGACACCATCAACTCCTCGATCGAGCGCTGGAACTTGCTCCCGAAAAAGCTCGACACCACGTTGCCGTAGGAGTTGGTGATCACCGACATCATGATCAGCCCCGGGACGATGTACTCCATGTAGGTAAAGCCGCCCATGTCGCCGATCTGACGGCCGATCAGGTTACCGAAGATCACGAAGTACAGGACCATGGTGATCGCCGGGGGCAGCAGGGTCTGCGGCCAGATCCGGGTGAAACGACGCACTTCGCGGTAGACGATGGTGTTGAGGGCGACCAGGTTGGCGCTCAGTTCCGAACTCATACCGCCACCTTTGCCAGGTTTTTCTCAACCAGGGACACGAACAGCTCCTCGAGACGATTGGTCTTGTTGCGCAGGCTCTGCACCTCGATGTTCTGTAGTGCCAGCTGGCCGAACAGCGCAGTGATGCCCACTTCCTTGTCGACTTGCACTTCCAGGGTGTGCGGGGTGATCAACCGGCACGGATAACCGACCAGGCTTGGCGCCTGGGGCAGGTCCTGCTTGAGGTCGAGCAGGAAGGTCTCGACGTGCAGCTTGCTGAGCAATGCCCGCATGCTGGTGTTCTCGACGATGGTGCCGTGGTCGATGATGCCGATGTGACGGCACAGCTGTTCAGCCTCTTCCAGGTAATGGGTGGTGAGGATGATGGTGATGCCTTTCTGGTTGAGCTCGGTAAGAAAGCTCCACATCGAACGGCGCAGCTCGATATCGACGCCCGCGGTCGGCTCGTCGAGAATCAACAGGCGCGGCTCGTGGATCAGGGCGCGGGCGATCATCAACCGGCGCTTCATGCCGCCGGACAGCGAACGCGACGGTACATCGCGCTTGTCCCACAGACCGAGCTGGGTCAGGTACTGCTCGGCACGCTCCCTGGCCACTTTGGCCGGGATGCCGTAGTAACCGGCCTGGGTCACGACGATGTCGAAGGTCTTTTCGAACTGGTTGAAATTGAATTCCTGCGGCACCACGCCGATGCAGCGCTTGAGCGCGGCGGGTTGGCGATCGAGGTCGTGACCGAAGATGTTCACGCTGCCACTGGTTTTGTTGACCAGGGTCGAGAGGATGCCTATGGTGGTGGATTTGCCGGCGCCATTGGGGCCGAGCAAGGCGAAGAAGTCACCTTCGGCGACATCCAGGTCAATACCCTTGAGGGCCTGGAAACCGTTGCCGTAGGTTTTGGTTAGCTGCCTTATGGACAGAGCAGAACTCATAGCGGGTCGCGTACCAGTTTGGAAGGTTCTAGACGCAGCCGGGCAAGGCCAGCCGCAGTGAATATGATCATGGTGCTTGTCCGTGCCAGACAAGTACAGTCATGTATATCGATAATAACTATCAGGTTGACCGCCTTGATCAGGTCAGCGCGGTCATCACCGCCGCCTGGTAGGCCGGACGCTCCTGCAAGCGCTCGTACCAGGCACGCAAGTGGCGCATCTCGGGGCGCTCGATGGGCATCTCGAACCAGGCGTAGGCAAAGCAGCCCAGGGGGATATCGCCCATGCCCAGGACGCTGCCGGACAGGTACGGCTTATGCGCCAGGGCCTGGTCAGCAATCGACAGCAACTGCGCGCAGGTCTTGTGCGCGGCATTGATGGCCACCCAGTCTTGCTGCTCGGCAGGCGTACGCAGGATGCCCCAGAACAACGGGCGGAACGGTGTGGCCAGGGAAGAAGTGACCCAGTCCATCCACTTGTCGGCCTCGGCGCGCTTGCGCGCATCCGCCTCATACCAGCCAGACGCGCTGCCATACTGCGCCGACAGGTAACGCACGATGGCATTGGACTCCCAGAGCACCAGGCCATTGTCTTCGATCATCGGCACCAGGCCGTTGGGGTTCAGTGCCCGGTACTGCGGTTCGTTCACCAGGCCGAAGGCGCCACCGGCATCGATCGACTCATATTCAAGACCCAGCTCTTCGGCGCACCACAGTGCTTTCCTGACATTCGACGAATTCTTCCTGCCCCAGATCTTGAGCATGATATTTCCCTGATGATTTGGCTGGTCGCCCAGTCTACTCCAGGCGGTCGCGCTGGCAATCGTTTGGCATCCAGGCGAACTCCTGAGTTCATGTCCTGTCACTGTTCAGACAAGCCATTTAGCGGATGCGGTCTAAGCTTCGATGGATGGCGAAATGCCCCAATGTTTCACGGAGGAATTCCTATGTTGCTGTTGTGGTTAGTGGTCCTGGTGATCGGCGTGGCGTACCTGGCCCACCGTCGCATCGCCGCCTTGCCGGCGCTGGGCATCGTTGCCCTGTACCTGCTGGCGATGGGCATTTTCAGCCACGCGCCAGGCTGGCTGCTGACGATTTTCTGGCTGCTGCTGGCCGCAGTGGCTGCCCCCCTGCTGCTCCCCGACCTGCGCCGCAAAGTGCTTACCGCACCGCTGTTCGGCTGGTTCCAGCGCACCCTGCCGCCGATGTCGCAGACCGAACGCGAAGCCATCGACGCCGGCACCGTGTGGTGGGACGGCGAGCTGTTCAGCGGCCGCCCGGACTGGAACACCTTGCTCGGCTACTCCAAGGCCGAACTCACGGAAGAAGAACAGGCGTTCATCGATGGCCCCACCGAAGAACTCTGCGCGATGGTCAGCGACTGGCAGATCGGCCAGGACCTGGACCTGCCGCCAGACGCCTGGGAGCACATCAAGAGCCACGGTTTCTTCGCCCTGATCATTCCCAGGGAATACGGCGGCAAGGGCTTCTCGGCCTACGCCCACTCGCAGGTGGCGATGAAGCTTGCAACCCGTAGCGGTGACCTCGCCTCGACCGTGATGGTGCCCAACTCCCTGGGCCCGGCCGAACTGTTGCTGCACTACGGCACCGACGAGCAACGCAATCATTACCTGCCACGCCTGGCCCGCGGCGACGAGATCCCCTGCTTCGCCCTCACCGGCCCGCTGGCCGGCTCCGACGCCGGCGCCATGCCCGATACCGGGATCATCTGCAAAGGCCAATGGCAAGGCGAGGAAGTTATCGGCCTGCGCCTGAACTGGGAAAAGCGCTACATCACCCTCGGCCCGGTCGCCACCCTGCTCGGCCTGGCGTTCAAGGCCTACGACCCTGAGCACCTGCTGGGCGACAAGGAAGAGCTGGGCATCAGCCTGGCACTGATTCCCACCGACACCCCCGGTGTCGAGATCGGCAAGCGCCACCTGCCCCTGGGGGCCGCTTTCATGAACGGTCCCAACAGCGGCAAGGATGTATTTGTGCCGCTGGACTTCCTCATCGGCGGCCAGGACATGCTCGGCAAGGGCTGGATGATGCTGATGAACTGCCTGTCGGTTGGCCGCTCGATTTCCCTGCCGGCCGTGGGTACCGGCGCAGCCAAGTACACCAGCCTGGTCACCGGCCAGTACGCCCGCATCCGCGAGCAGTTCAATGTGCCGCTGGCAGCCTTCGAAGGCATCCAGGAATCCCTGGCCCGGATCGGCGGCAACGCCTTCCTGATGGATAGCGCGCGCCTGCTCACCGCCAAGGCCGTGGACCTGGGCGAGAAGCCTTCGGTACTCTCGGCGATTCTCAAGTACCACCTTACCGAGCGCGGCCGCGAATGCATCCAGCACGCCATGGATGTGCACGGCGGCAAGGGCATCATCATGGGCCCGAACAACTACCTGGGGCGCAATTGGCAGGGAGCGCCGATCTTCATCACCGTCGAGGGCGCCAACATCCTCTCGCGCAACCTGATGATCTTCGGCCAGGGGGCGATTCGCTGCCATCCGTTCGTGCTCAAGGAAATGGCCCTGGCCGGTCGCGAAGACCACGACCAGGCGCTCAAGGAGTTCGATCACCTGCTGATGCAGCACATCGGCTTCGCCGTGGGTAACGCCGCCAGCACCCTGGTGCTCGGCCTGGGCCTGGGTCACTTCGAGAAAGTCCCAGGCGACGCCTTGAGCCAGGGCTACTTCCGCGCGCTCAACCGCCAGGCGGCGGCCTTCGCCCTGCTCGCCGACCTGTGCATGATGCTCCTCGGTGGCGAGCTCAAGCGTCGCGAGCGTTTGTCGGCACGCCTGGGCGATGTGCTCAGCCACCTGTACCTGAGCTCGGCGGCGCTCAAGCGTTACCACGACCTGAATTCGCCCGAGCACCTGCAACCGTTGCTGCGCTGGGCCCTGGAAGAGAGCCTCGGCCAGGCTGAAAAAGCCCTGGACCGGCTGCTCGACAACTTCCCAAACCGCTTCCTCGGCTGCGCCCTGCGCCTGGTGGTATTCCCCTTCGGCCGCCGTCACACCGGGCCAGGCGATGAACTGGACGCCGAAATCGCCGAGCTGATCGGCCGGGCCAAGGGCGACCCGGCCCTGGAAGAGCTGCTTGCCGGTTGTTACCGGCCACAAGCGGACGGTGACCCGGTTGCCGCCCTGCAACAGGCTTACGATCAACTCAGTGCAGGTGAGCCACTGCGCAAAAAATTGCATCAGGCACTCAAGAGCGGCCAGGTTGTCCCTGCTCCGGGCGAGTCGGTAATCGACGCGGCCCTGCATGCCGGCGTACTCCAGGCCAGCGAGGCGCAAAGCCTGCATGCCGCTGAGTCGGCACGCCGGCGGGTGATCGACGTCGATGCCTTCGACAAGGAGCAACTGCTACCGGCTGACGGCAAGATTCGCTAAGGGCCGGGACATCGGGCGCCGGGAGCCGTATACTCCCGCGCCCGTTTTTGCTCAAGAGGACTGCCTGCATGGCTACCGATCGCCTGGAATACCATCTCGCCCTGCTCACCCACCTGCGCACCATCCTGGTTGCCCTGGGCGAAGCCGAGCAGGTGCCGGAAGAAAGCCACGCGCTGTTTCTGGAGCGCTTCGACGATCTGATGCTGCAACTGCCCGTCGACCCGGAAAGCACCTATCTTGGCCAGGACCTGATGTGCCAGGTCATCCAGCGCTATCCACAGGTCGCGCACCTGGTGCCACGCGACCTGCTGTGGTTCTTTGGCGGCGACTGCCTGCACTTCATGCCGGAGAACGAGCTGGACATGTACCAGGAACTGGAAGAGCGCCGCTTCGAAGCCGAGCAGAATGACGAACCCTTCGACTGGAACCAGGAAAAACAGCTGCTGAGCATGTCGGACGACGACAGCAAGCATTAAGCGATGAAGGTGTGCAGGGCTGACAAACAGCCCTGCCGCCCACAACCAGCGATTAAATAATCGAGACGAAAAAAAACGCCGTTCAAACGAACGGCGTTTCTTTATTTGGAGCGGGAAACGAGACTCGAACTCGCGACCCCGACCTTGGCAAGGTCGTGCTCTACCAACTGAGCTATTCCCGCAAATTTTGTAGCGACCGGTAAATCCGGCAAGAACAAGCGCTGTTGCACTTGCTCCATCACTACAGCGTTATCAAACGCTGGAGCACCATATTTGGAGCGGGAAACGAGACTCGAACTCGCGACCCCGACCTTGGCAAGGTCGTGCTCTACCAACTGAGCTATTCCCGCAAAAAATGGCGTCCCCTAGGGGACTCGAACCCCTGTTACCGCCGTGAAAGGGCGGTGTCCTAGGCCACTAGACGAAGGGGACGA
>NZ_JBGOGX010000035.1:0-40852 GCF_054788455.1 Pseudomonas sp. ZL2
ACCGGCCTCATCGCTGGCAAGCCAGCTCCCACAGTGGATCTGTGTACGCCGGACCGCGATGAGCCGATCACTGCACCCCACCACTGCCCCAGCCCAACGCCTTGTACAAGGCAATCGCATTCAAGTACGAAGCGGTCTCCGCCTCCGCCACTTCACGCTTGATCAAGAAGAACGCGCGCTGGTTTTCCAGCACGGCCATGTAGGTACCCGCCCCGCGCCGATAGCGCTTGGAGGCGATGTCGATGGCATCAGCGCCATGGGCCGCCGACTGCATCAGCGCGCCGAGGCGGGTCTGGTTGCGGGCCAGGCGAGTGACGGCGTTTTCCACTTCTTCGCGGGCCAGCAACAGTGACTGCTCATAGCGCGCCTGCGCTCCTTGCGATTGCGCCTCGGCAGCTCGCAAACGGGCTTTGGCATTGCCCAAACGGAACGCCGGCCAGGTCACCGTTGGCGCCAGTTCGTAGGCCCGCGCCGCGCTGCCCAGGTCGCCGCTGCGCAAAGCAAAGAAGCCGATGAAGCCGCCCAGGTCCAGGCGCGGGTACAGCTCGGCGGTGGCCACGCCGACGTCTTCGCTGCTGGCCGCCAGTTGCCGTTCGGCACTGGCGACATCCGGGCGATTGTTGATCAGCGCGTTGACGTCGCCCAAAGGCAGTTGCCGCGCCAGCGGTGGCAAAAACCGTGCTTGCGCAGGCTCTTGGGCAAGGCTGGGCGCACGTCCGGTGAGTACATCCAGGCGGTACCCGGCCTCCTGGATCGATGCCTGCAACGGTGGCACCGCCGCTTCGCTGAGCAGCAGGTTGGCATGGGCACTTTGCTCGTCCTCGTACTGGCCGCTGCCGGCACGCACCTGGGCACTGGTGAGTTTCAGGGTTTCGCGCCAGGCCTCGACCTGGGCCTGCGCCACTTCAAGGCTGCGGCGCAAACCCTGTTGCTGGTAATAGGCCCGGGCGACTTCGGCGGCGATGCTCAGGCGCATCTGCTCAAGGTCCGCCCGCGCCGCCTCCGAGCGTGCCTCAGCCGCAGCGGTCAGGCGCTGCAAACGGCCGAACAGGTCGATCTCCCACTGCACGTCAAAACCTGCGCGATAGCTGCGCGAGAACATGCGCTGCGGCTCGCTGCCATCGGCCAGTTGCTGTTGCTCAAGGCTCTGGCTGAAGCCGGTGCGCGCGGTCACCCCTGGATATTGGTCCAGGCGCCGGTCATCGAACAGCGCCCGCGCCGCCAGCAGGTTGGCCTGGGCCTGGCGGATGTCGTGGTTGTGCTTGAGCGCGGTGTCGACCAGGTGATCGAGTTGCGGGTCATCGAAAAACGACCACCACTGCGCCGGCAACTGCGCACCCGCGGCAAACTGCTGCTGTTGCGGCGTGCTCAAGGGGATTGGCGCAGGGGTTGCCTTTTCATAGTCGGGGCCGACCTTGCAGCCCGCCACTGCCAGGCTCGAAAGCACACAGGCCAGGGCCAGGTTCGCTCTGTTCATCCTTCGCTCCTCAGCGCATCAGCCAGGGACACCGCACGCGGCGTGCGCGCAGCCACCGAGTGTTTGCGCGCCAACAGGCTGTACACCGTGGGCAGCACGAACAGGGTGAACAGGGTGCCGATCAACATGCCGCAGACAATCACCAGGCCCAGGCCGAAACGGCTGTTGGCCCCGGCGCCGGAGGCGAACAGCAAGGGGATCAGGCCTACCACCATGGCCGCAGTGGTCATCAGGATCGGCCGCAACCGAATCTGCGCCGCCTTGCTGATCGCCGCAGCACGGTCAAGCTGCTCTTCTTCCTGCAGGGTGTTGGCGAATTCAACCATGAGGATGCCGTGCTTGCTGATCAGGCCAATCAGGGTCACCAGGCCGATCTGGGTGTAGATGTTCACCGTCGCATAGCCCAGTGCCAGCGGAATCAGCGCACCACTGATCGACAGCGGCACGGTGATGAGGATGATCAGCGGGTCGATCAGGCTTTCGTACTGCGCCGCCAGCACCAGGTAGATGACGATCACCGCCGCCAGGAATGCCAGCATCAGCGCACTGCCCTCCTGGGTGTACTGACGCGCATCGGACTGCCAGTCATAGCTGAAGCCGGCCGGCAATGATGCCGCCACCTGGTCGAGAAACGCTACCGCATCGCCCAGGGTCACCCCGGCCGCTGGAATGCCCTGAAAGGTCGCGGCGTTCTGCTGGTTGAACTGGGTCAGTTTGTTCGGCTCGACCTGCTCGGACACCTGCACCACCGTCGACAGCGGCACCAGCGTGCCGTCTTCGCTGCGCACGTACTGGCGGGTCAGGGTTTGCGCGGTCAGGCGCTGGCTGCGCGGGCTCTGTGCGATCACGTCGTAGGAGCGCCCTTCCAGGCCGAAGCGGTTCAAGTAGTTCTCCCCCACCAGCACCGCCAGCGACTCGCCGATGTCCTGCATGCGAATGCCCATGCTATTGGCCTTGGCCCGGTCGACCCGCACCTGGACCACCGGGTTGTTGTAGTCCAGGTCGCTGTCGACCACAGCGAACAGACCACTGTCTCGGGCCTTCTGCTTGATCTCCTCCATGGTCTGGTACAGCACCTGATAATCCTGGGAACTGCGCAGCACCAGTTGCACCGGCAAGCCACCGGTGGAACCCGGCAAGGCCGGCAGCTGGAAGGCGAAGATGCTGGTGCCTTCGACATCGTTGACCGCCGCCTGCAAGTCGACCTGGATCTGCGCAGCGGTACGCTCCCGTTCGTCCCACAACGACAGGTTGATGCCGCCGATGCCCGAGGCCAGGCCGTCGCTGCCGTTGATGATCCAGGTGCTGACGGTTTCCGGCAGACGGTTGTAGACCTGGTCGAGCTTGTCGGCAAAGCGCTCGACGTACTCGAGGTTGGCGTGCTGCGGCGCCTTGATCGCGGTCAGCAGCCCGGCCTGGTCTTCGGTCGGTGCCAATTCGCGCTGGGGCAAGCCGTACAGCCAGGGCAAGCTGAGCAGCACCAGCAAGGCAAAACCCACGCTCAGCCAGCGCCGTGCCAGGGAGAACTCCAGCGCCCGGCTGTAGCGCGTTGCCAGGGCGTCGAAGAAGCGGTTGGCGGCATGGGCCATGCGCCCTTCCGACTGTTTGGACTGCAACAGGAACGAGCTCATCACGGGCGACAGGGTCAGGGCCACCACCCCGGAGACCACCACCGCCCCGGCCAGGGTCAGGGCAAACTCGCGAAACAGCGCGCCGGTCAACCCGCCCATCATGCCGATCGGCGCGTACACCGCAGCCAGGGTGATGGTCATGGCAATCACCGGCCCGGCCACTTCCCGCGCCCCCACCAGGGCAGCGGCCACCGGAGTCTTACCCTCCTCGATATGGCGGTGGACGTTCTCCACCACGACGATGGCATCGTCCACCACCAGGCCAACGGCCAGGACCATGGCCAGCAAGGTCAACAAGTTGAGGCTGAAGCCGAACATCAGCATCAGCGCCGCCGCGCCAAGCATCGACAGCGGAATGGTCACCACCGGAATCAGCACCGTACGCAGCGAACCCAGGCACAGGTAGATGACGATCACCACGATCAGCAGCGCTTCGAGCAGGGTCTTGGTCACCTCGTCGATGGACGCCTGGATGAAGCGCGCGGTCTCGAACGCCAGCTCGGCCTTGACGTCCGGCGGCAGGGTCTTGCGGATGTCCGGCAGCACCTTGCGGATACCGTCGACGATCACCAGCGGGTTGCCGCCGGGGGTCGGAAACAGGCCCAGGTGCACGGCGCGCACGCCATCCATGGAGGCGCTGGTTTCCACCGAGGCGGCGCCCAGCTCGACGGTGCCGACATCCTTGATGCGCACCAGGCCATTGCCGTCGTTGCGGATCACCAGCTCGCGAAATTCGCCGACGCTGGTCAGGTCGGTGTTGACCCGAATGTTGGAAACCACGAACTGGCCTTTGACCTTGCCGGGCGCTGCCTGGTAGTTGTTGCGCCTGACTGCCTCGGCGACATCCGCAGCCGTCAGGCCGCGTGCAGCCAGGCGCGCCGGGTCGATCCACAGACGCATCGACAGGGTCTGGCCACCAAACACCTGAACCTTGGCCACACCGTCGATGGTGGTCAGGATCGGCTCGACCACCCGCGCCAGGTAGTCGGTCATCGCCGGAGTCGACAGGCTGTTGCTGGCAAAGCCGATATAGGCCACCGCCGTCGACTCGCCGGACGAGCGTTCGATCACCGGGTCATAGGCCTGCTCGGGCAGGCGAAAGCGCACCTGGTTGACCTTGGCCATGACTTCGGTCAGCGCCTGGGTCGAATCGCGGTTGAGCTCCATGCGTACGGTGACCAGGCTGCGGCCCTGCACCGAGGACGACGACAGGTAGTCGATGCCCTCGACCGACGACACCGCCTGGGCGATCGGCTGGGTGACGAAGCCCTGCATCAGCTCGGCCGAGGCGCCGGGGTATTCGGTGGTGACGGTGATGGTGGAACTTTCCAGCATCGGGTATTGGCGGATCGGCAACTGGCGCAGGGAGAGGATGCCCAGCAGCAGGATAAGGATGCTGACCACCAGCGCCAGCACCGGCCGACGCACGAACAGATCGGTGAATTTCATCGGAGGGTCTCTGGGCGATCGGTCAGGAGCCGGACAGCGCCGGGGCTTGCAGGGTGTCTGCGGTGGCTTCCACCGCTACCCCGTCACTGAGCTTGAGCTGGCCGGAGGTCACCACCTGGTCGGCCTCGTCCAGCCCTTCGAGGATGATCACCCGGCCGTCCTGGCGCTCGCCGATCTTCACCGGCACCCGTTGCACCACCAGCGCCTGTTGCTGCTCGTCATGGCGGGCGAGGAACACCGTGTCGCCATAGGCGGTGTAGGTCACGGCGGTTTCCGGCACGCTGAGGATCTCGGCCACCTGCGGGTCGGCGACCTTGACGCTGGCATACATGCCGGCCTTGAGCAGCGCATCGGCGTTGTCCAGGGTGGCCTGCACCTGCACCGTACGCGAACGGCCGATCAATGGGTCGATGGCGGTGATGCGCGCCGGGAATGTTCGCTCGGGATAGGCATCGAGCAGCACCTCGACCGGCTGCCCGGGCTTGAGGTGGATGCTCAGTTGCTCGTCGAGGGAGAAGTTCACATACAAGGTGCGGGTGTCGATCAGGCTGACGATGGCATCGCCGACATTCAGGTACTGGCCTTCGTTGACCTTGCGAATGCCCAGCACGCCGTCGAAGGGCGCGCGGATGGTCTTCTGCGCGATTACCGCCTCGGTGTGCACCAGTTCGCCGCTGGCCATGTCGCGGGCGGCCAGGGCGTTGTCGAGCTGCTCCTGGGTGGCGGCGTTTTCCGCCACCAGCTCACGGACCCGGCGGTGGTTGATCTGCGCATTGTGCAACTGCGCCTGCAGGCGAATGCGTTCGGCCTGCTCGGGGGCGTCGTTGAGGGTGATCAGCACATCGCCACGGCGCACCTTTTGCCCGGAGACGAAGTTGATCCGCGTCACCCGCCCGCCGATCTCAGCCGAGACCAGCACCTGGCGCGCCGCCTCAAGCTCGCCGACCCCGGCGAAAAAACCGTTGGCCGGGCCACGCTGCACCGTGCCCAATGCCACCTTGATAAGCGACCTGGCCGGCGGCGCCGAAGCCTGTGCGCCATGCGGTTGTTGCCAGACCACCAGCAACGCTATTGCTGCGCCCACCAGTACGGTGCCGAGCGCGAGGTTCTTCCTGTTCATCCATCACTCCCTGTGAGGCTGGCCTCAGGCCCACTGCACGTTGAACACCACGAAGGCCAGCAGGGCCCAGAGCACCAGTACCAGATGGGTCAGTTGCAAGCCTTCCTGGCGAATCCAGTAGCCGAACCACAACCCGCCCAGGAGCATGGCGAAGGAAAAACCGAGAAACGCGCTCAGGGCCAGGTTCAGCCAGGGCCGCGCTGGCTCGAGCCCGGTACCGATCAACAGGACGTAGGTGCCGATCAGGGCCGCGACCGCCGCGACCACCTGCAGTACCAGCACCACCAGCAAGGCGATGCGGTGGGCAGCAGTGGCGTGCAGGGCCCGGGACAACAGCGGAATATCGATGGCCGGTGCCTGGCGTAACGGCGCCATGGCCATGGTCGCGCCAACCGCGCCGAGGGAAGCGCGAAACGCCTGCAGGTTGTTGAGTACCGCGATGCCGAGCCAGAGGCTCAGGCCAATAGCCTGAACGGCCTGGAACAGCCAGAGGGAAGTGTGCAAATCCATTTGAACGTCCGTGGTGGTTGAGCGCAATAACACAAGAAAACACTTGGATATTAGAGCCGTGCCTGCCAATGCACAACCCACAGAACGCTAACCACCCTGCTCAGGTAAAACATTGTCGGCGGTCATGCTTTGCCGACGCAGGCTTGCGAAGCCCTGCCCCGACCACTGAATTGATCACCTTCATCCATCGCGACGGATGGGTGCAGCAAAGTCGACACCTTCACTTGACTGTATTTGTATATACATGCTCATATCTGTTTCAGTCGCCCACCTGCGTTCGGCTGGCGACCCGACCGCGACAACACAACAATAGGCGGAGATCCCGAGCAATGACCCAGGCCAATGCCTCGCGCAGCAAGCCCCTGATCGAGCGGCGCTCGATCGACTACATCCCGGAAAACGAACGACACGGACGCCTCTACAGCCAGTTCACCCTGTGGCTGGGCGCCAACCTGCAAATCACCGCAATCGTCACCGGGGCCCTGGCCGTGGTGCTTGGTGGCGATGTGTTCTGGTCGCTGATCGGCCTGCTGCTCGGCCAACTGGTCGGTGGCGCGGTCATGGCCCTGCACGCCGCCCAGGGGCCGAAACTCGGCCTGCCGCAGATGATCTCCAGCCGCGTGCAGTTCGGTGTGTATGGCGCGGCCATCCCGATTGCCCTGGTGTGCCTGATGTACCTGGGCTTCACCGCCACCGGCACAGTGCTTTCGGGCCAGGCCATCGGCCAGTTGCTGAGTGTCAGTGACAGCGCCGGCATCCTGATCTTCGCCGGGGTCATCGTCCTCGCCACGGTGTTCGGCTACCGCATGATCCACTGGATCGGCCGGGTCGCCAGCGTGCTGGGGATCATCGCCTTCGTCTACCTGTTCAGCCGCATCATGGTCATCAGCGACATCAGCCAGTTGCTGGAGAACCGCCACTTCACCTGGGCCTCGTTCCTGCTCGCAGTGTCGCTGTCGGCGTCCTGGCAAATTTCCTTCGGCCCGTATGTCGCCGACTACTCGCGCTACCTGCCGAGCAACACCTCATCGTTCAAGACCTTCCTCGCCGCGGGCCTGGGCTCGGTGGTCGGCGCCCAGGCGTCGATGGTGCTCGGGGTGTTTGCCGCAGCGATTGCCAACGGCCAGTTCTCCGGCCGTGAAGTGGCCTACATCGTTGGCCTGGGCGGTACCGGCGCCACCGCCGCGCTGCTGTACTTCAGCATCGCCTTCGGCAAGGTGACCATCTCCACCCTCAACTCCTACGGCAGCTTCATGTGCATCGCCACCATCATCAGTGGCTTTCGCGGGCACATCGAAGTGACCCGGCGCCAGCGCCTGTTCTTCGTCCTGGCCATTGTCGGTGCCTCGACCCTGATCGCCCTGCTCGGCCAGCATTCGTTCCTGGCTGCGTTCAAGTCGTTCATCCTGTTCCTGCTGACTTTCTTCGTGCCCTGGAGTGCGGTCAACCTGGTGGACTACTACTTCATCACCAAGGAGCGCTACGACGTGCCGGCACTGGGTAATCCCAACGGCCGCTACGGGCGCTGGAACATGCCCGGCATCATCGTCTACACCATTGGCGTGCTGGTGCAGATGCCGTTCATTTCCACCAAGCTCTACACCGGTCCCATGGTTGCCCATCTGGGCGGCGTCGACCTGTCGTGGATCATCGGCCTGGTGGTGCCGAGCGTGCTGTATTACCTGGTTGCACGGCGCAAGGCCGCCGATGCCCCAGCGCAGATGATCCTGCCGCAAAGCAGCCATTCCTGAAACAAAAAGGCCGAGCCCCGTCGCCGGGGCTCGGCCTGTTTTTGTTCCTGTCCTTCATAGCTTGGCGATCGATACCTCGGTGGATTTGACGAAGGCAATCACTTCACTGCCGACCCGCAGTTCCAGCTCGTGCACCGAGCGGGTGGTGATCACCGAGGTGACGATGCCAGCGGAGGTCTGCACATCGATTTCCGAGACCACCGGGCCTTCGATGATCTCCTTGACCGTGCCTTTGAACTGATTGCGTACGTTGATCGCCTTGATGGTCATGCGCTGCTTCCTCGTCCTGGGGTGCACTGCCGCGCAGTGCTTGAGGTGCAGAGTGCGCCTGGGCAGATAAAATTAAAAAGAATAAATACTTACGAATATAGAACCAAAAGAAATATAAAAATCGTCATATAGAAAGATCCATAAGTTATTTATTTTCAGTTTTTTAGATCCTTTAGCATCGGTGCCACCCTCATAGAGCAAGTGAGCGCCACCTTTGCACAGCACTCCATCGACCCCTCTGCAAATCGCGCGGGAACTGGCCAGTGAGTTCGCCCGCACCGCAGTCGAGCGCGACCGCCAGGGCGGCACGCCCAAGGCCGAGCGCGATGCCATCCGCAACAGCGGCCTGCTGGCCTTGAGCATCCCCCGCGACTTCGGCGGGCTGGGCGCCAGCTGGACGCAAACCTTCGACGTGGTCCGTGAATTCGCCCGTGTCGACAGCTCGCTGGCCCACGTGTTCGGCTTTCATCACCTGATGCTCGCCACCGTGCGTCTGTTTGCCACCCCGGCGCAGTGGCAGCCGTGGTTCGAACTGACCGCGCGCAAGAGCTGGTTCTGGGGCAACGCCCTCAACCCGCTGGACACCCGCACGGTGGTCAAAGACCGCGGCAGCTTTCGTGAATTCTCCGGCAAAAAGAGCTTCTGCTCCGGCGCCAGCGATTCGGAAATGCTCATCGCCTCGGCGGTGGACGAAAGCGCGGGCGGCAAGCTGTTGATCGCGGCGATTCCCAGCGGCCGCACCGGTATCACCCTGCACAACGACTGGCACAACATGGGTCAGCGCCAGACCGACAGTGGCAGCGCCACCTTCGAACGGGTCCGGGTGGAAGAAAGCGACCTGCTGCTTGAGCCCGGCCCCTTGAGCACGCCGTTCGCCTGTCTGCGGCCGCTGATTGCCCAGCTGCATTTCGCCAATATCTTCCTTGGCATCGCCGAAGGCGCCTTCGACGAGGCCCGGCATTACGCCTTGCGCGAATCGCGGCCATGGTTCAAGTCACCCGCCGAGCAGAGCAGCGCCGACCCTTACGTGCTCAACCATTTCGGCGACTTCTGGGTGCGCCTGCAGGGCGCACGTTTGTTGGTCGAGCAGGCCGCCCTCGAGCTGGACCAGGCCTGGGGCAGGGGCGCGGCGTTGAGTGCCGAACAACGCGGGCGCCTGGCCGTAACCATTGCCACCGCCAAGGTTGCCGCCAGCCGTGATGGCCTGGAGATTTGCAGCAAGGTGTTTGAAGTCACCGGTGCCCGCGCCACCCAGGCCTCGGTGGGCCTCGACCGGCACTGGCGCAACCTGCGCACCCAGAGCCTGCACGACCCGCTCGACTACAAGCTGCACGAACTCGGTGAATGGGCCCTGCGTGGGCAATTGCCGACTCCGACCTTCTACTCATAGTGTGACCGCCATGCAATTGTTGACCCTACCGCCCTCCCCGGCCCTGGCCACCTCGATCCGCGCCACTGCGCAAGTGTTTGAAGACCCCAAGTCGCAGGCCTTGCTGGCGCACCTGCAGCGGGTTGCGCCGAGTGAAGCCAGCGTACTGATCATCGGCGAAACCGGCACCGGCAAAGAGCTGGTGGCCCGCCACATCCACAACTTGAGCGGCCGGCGCGACAAGCCTTTCGTGGCGGTCAACTGCGGGGCGTTTTCCGAATCGCTGGTCGAGGCCGAGCTGTTCGGTCACGAAAAAGGCGCATTCACCGGCGCCCTCAGCTCCAAGGCCGGCTGGTTCGAAGAAGCCAACGGCGGCACCCTGTTCCTCGACGAGATCGGCGACTTGCCGATGCCGATCCAGGTCAAGCTGCTGCGCGTGTTGCAAGAGCGCGAAGTGGTGCGCCTGGGCTCGCGCAAGAGCATCCCCATCGATGTGCGGGTGCTGGCGGCGACCAACGTGCAGCTGGAAAAAGCCATCAACGCCGGGCATTTTCGCGAAGACCTGTACTACCGTCTCGACGTGGTCAGCCTGGAGCTGGTGCCGCTGCGCGAACGCCCGGGCAACATCCTGCCGTTGACCCGCCACTTCATCCAGGCCTACAGCCAGCGCCTGGGCTATGGCGAGGTCAGCCTCAGCAGCGAGGCCGAAGCCAAGCTGCGCGGCTATGGCTGGCCGGGCAATATTCGCGAGCTGGAAAACGTCATCCATCACACCTTGTTGATCTGCCGCGACGGCGTGATCCGCCAGGAGGACCTGCGCCTGTCGAACATGCGCATCGAACGCGCCGACGACAGCCCCGGCAGTGATGACTCGGCTGAGGGGCTGCTGGAGCGGGCCTTCCAGAAACTCTTCGAGCAGCCCGGCGGCGCCTTGCACGAGAAGGTCGAGGATGCGCTGTTGCGGGCGGCGTATCGGTTCAGTCATTACAACCAGGTGCATACGGCGAACCTGCTCGGGCTGAGTCGCAACGTCACCCGTACCCGGTTGATCAAGATGGGCGAGCTGGCGGTGAATCGCAGGCAGCCTGCGGGGAATACCCAGGGCGAGCGGGTGCTGAATCTGTCCATCTAGTGGACTCATCGCGGGTCAAGCCCGCTCCCACAGGTCTTGCACCTCTCACAGAAATTGCAGCCAGCAATTAATTTAGCCATTGACGAATATTTAGCTTACAGCTAAATATTAGCTCAAGCCCACATTCATTTCAGAGAGGGCCCACATCCAAAACCGAAGGAGAAACACATGAGCGTCAACATCGACCGACTCACCATCACCACCCCGGTGCCCAAGTCCAGCACCGACCCCACCGCCCTGGAATTGACCGGTGCCCAGGCGCTTGAACAACTGCCACAGGTCATCGCCACCTTGAGCGACGGCTCGGTCCGCTTCACCGCCCCGACCAAGGGCGCCTCAAGCAAAAGCACTCACCGCACCCGCTGCGAATGGAAAGAACCCACCTACTGGTCACTCAGCAGCGCCGCCAAACACCACAACCACCAGACCATGACCCTGAGCAAGGTCAACTCGGCGCAGAAGGTGGTGATCTCCCAATTGCACGTCAAGAACGACGACAGCCCGGCGGTCAAGGTGTTCTGGAACAAGGGCAAGCTCACCTACGGCTTTCGCCAGAGCTACAACCAGGCCGCCCCGGCCAGCGTCACCCTGCTGGCCAACGTGCCGCTGGGCGCCGCGTTCGAGATCATCCTCGATGTCACCGCCCAAGGCGTGGTCACCCTCGTCGCCACCTGCAACGGCACTACCGGCAGCAGCGGCGCACTGCAGATGGACAGCAGCTGGAACAGCCGCACTTTCAACTTCCATGGCGGGGTCTACAACCAGATCGACTACAGCGACAGCACCCCCAGCACTGACGGTTCAATCTGCATCATCAACGCGCTGGCGCTGGGTCACCATTAAGCCCTGAGCTGCCCGCCAGGCGCTGCTCCAGCCATTGGCAGAAGCTCACAGTCAAGGCCTCCCCTTCACTGTTGCGGTGCACCAGCCATGCCCATTTGGGACCGCGCACGGTCTGCTCGGTCAGGGCCACCAGGCTGCCTTGCACACGAGCCTGCTCGGCCAGCAATGCACTCACCAGCGCAATACCCAAGCCCTGGCTGGCAGCGTCGAGCAACTGCCCAGGGTCGGAAAAATTCAGGCCCTGCAGCTTCTGCCCTACGCCCTCGCCACCCTGGGTGTGCCAGTAGCTCCAGTCCATTTCCCGCTCGCCATGCAAAGTGGTCCGCTGCTGCACCTCTTGCGCCAGCAAGCGCGGGTGACAGGCCGGATACAAGCGATCCTGCAACAACACACGAAAGCCACAATCGGCCTGGGCGCTGATGTCGTCACGCACCGCGACGTCAATCGTCTGGGTGGTCATGTCGGGGATTTCATCGCTGGTGAACAGCCACAGGTCCACTTCCGGGTGCCGGCGATGGAAGTCGCCCAGGTGCGGCACCAGCCAGTGCCGGGCGAACGCCGGAGTAGTGTTGACCACCAGTTGGTTGGGTTTGCGGTACTGCTCCAGGCGGCGAATGCCTACGGTCAGTTGTTGCAGCATTACCTGGGTGGTGCTGAGCAGGTCATGGCCGGCATCGGTGAGCGACACACTGCGCCCTTCGCGAAAGAACAGCGGTTGCTCCAGGTAGTTTTCCAGGCTGCGGATCTGCTGGCTGATCGCCGACTGGGTCAGGTGCAACTCTTCGGCGGCCTTGTGAAAACTGCCCAGGCGCGCTGCCGCTTCAAAGCCGCGCAAGGTATTGAGGGGTGGCCAGTGTTTCAGCATGATTGATAAGCCCAGCTAATCATATATCGGCAAAATCCATCGTTTGTTCAGGTGCAAAGCCCAGTTATAGCATGGACACCCAGGCAACAACGCTGAAAACAATTACTTAACTGAAGGTTATTGCAATGCACAACGACAGCGCCAACAACAACGGCTGGTTCATGCCCGCCGAATGGGCCCGACACGCCGCCACCTGGATGGTCTGGCCGCACAACCAGGCCCTGTGGGAGTCGACCTGGGGCGTGACCCTGGCGGATGTGCAGGTCGATTTCGCCCGGGTCGCCAACGCCATCGCCCGCTTCGAGCCGGTGAAGATGGTGGTCGACCCCAGCGCAGTCGACCAGGCCCGGGCGCTGTGCGGGGCCAACATCGAGCTGATCGAAATCGCCGTCAACGACAGCTGGTGCCGCGACTCCGGTCCAAGCTTCATCTGCCACCCGCAACAGGGCCTGGCCGGGGTCAGCTGGCGCTTCAACGCCTGGGGTGCCAAGTCGGCCCATGACCTTGATGAAGGCCTGGCCCGCCGTGTGCTCAATGGCCTGGGCCTGCCCTGCTTTGGCAGCTTCCTGGCCAACGAAGGCGGCGCCATTCATGTCGACGGCGACGGCACGCTGATCACCACCGAATCGGTACTGCTCAACCCCAACCGCAACCCGGGGATGGGCAAAAAGGATATCGAGGAAATCTTCGTGCGCCTGCTGGGGGTGAACAAAGTCATCTGGCTGCCGGGCGACCCGGATTACGTCACGGGCGACATGACCGATGGCCACGTCGACGGCGTCTGTGCTTTCGCCCGACCCGGCGTATTGCTGGTCGACGCGACCCACGACAAATCCTCCGTCTACGCCCAGGTGGCCAAAGAGAACCGCCGCGCCCTTGAACTGGCGACCGACGCCCGTGGCCGTGGCTTCGAGCTGATCGACCTGTACGAAGCCTCGGCTGCCGTCGATACCGACGCCGAAGTGTTCTGCGCCTCCTACACCAACTTCTACCTGTGCAACGACGCGGTGATCATGCCGGCCTACGGCATCGACGCCGACCAGCAGGCGGCTGCCACTCTGCAGCAGGCCTTCCCCGGCCGCACCGTGGTACCGGTGCAGATCAACCAGCTGGCCCACGGCGGTGGCGGCGTACATTGCATCACCCAGCAGCAACCGGCCTGGCCCCTGGCGGGAGGCAAGCAATGAGCGCGCTGACTGTCGCCAGCTTGCAGTTCGCCTGCAGCTGGAACCTTGAAGGCAACCTCGATAAAGCCGAGCAACTGGTGCGCGAGGCAGCCTCAGCCGGGGCCAAGCTGATCCTGCTACCGGAGCTGTTCGCCACGCCCTACTTCTGCATCGAGCAATGCCACGAGCATCTGGCGCTGGCCGAACCCTATGACAACAGCCCGCTGCTGCAACGCTTTGCCGCCCTGGCCGCAGAGCTGGGGGTGGTGCTGCCGCTGAGCTGGTTCGAACAGGCCGGCAACGCCTACTTCAATTCGCTGACCGTGGCCGATGCCGACGGGCGCTTGCTCGGTGTCTATCGCAAGACCCACATCCCCAACGCCATCGGCTACCAGGAGAAGGAATACTTCAGCCCCGGCGATACCGGCTTCAAGGTCTGGGACACCGCCGCCGGGCGCCTCGGCGTGGGCATCTGCTGGGACCAGTGGTTCCCCGAAACCGCTCGCTGCCTGGCCTTGCAGGGCGCGGAAATCCTGCTGTTCCCCACCGCCATCGGCTCCGAACCCGGCGCCGCGGCCCTGGATTCACGCGACCATTGGCAACTGACCCAGCGCGGCCACGCCGCCGCCAACATCCTCCCGGTGATCACCGCCAATCGCACCGGCGTTGAAGTGGCGCGCAGCGATGCCGACCTGCACATGCGCTTTTACGGCTCGTCGTTTATCACCGACCACAAGGGCCGCCTGCTGGCCGAAGCCGATCGCGACAACACCTGCATGCTGCTGGCCGAGCTGGACCTGGCGCAGATGCGCGAGGAGCGCCTGACCTGGGGCATCTACCGCGACCGTCGCCCGGAGATGTACGGCACGCTGTTGAGCCTGGATGGCCGTCACCCGCACACCACCTGGAGGCAAGGCGCATGAACAGCCTGAAAACCCTGATCGCCGTTTCCCTGGCCCTGAGCTGCAGCCTGGCCGGCGCCGAAGACAAAGTCCTGCGCCTGTACAACTGGGCGGATTACTTTGCCGAAGACACCCTCAAGGACTTCACCGCCCAGACCGGCATCAAGGTCATCTACGACGTCATGGACAGCAGCGAAACCCTGGAGGCCAAGCTGCTGTCAGGCAACAGCGGCTATGACCTGATCTTCCCCGGCGACACCGTGGCCGAGCGCCTGGCCCGCGCCGGGGCCCTGCAGAAGCTCGACCCGGGCAAGCTCGAGCACCTGGCAGACATCGAGCCTGGCCTGCAGCGCCTGCACCAGCGTTACCCCAATTCACGCGAGAGCACCGTGCCCTACACCTGGGGCAGCATCGGCCTGACCTACAACCGCGCAGCCATCGAGCAACGCATCGCCAATGCCCCGGTCAACAGCCTCGACCTGTTGTTCAAGCCAGAGAACGCCGCGCTGCTGGCCGACTGCGGTATCTCGATGATCGACTCCCCCGACGAAGTGCTGGCGGTGGTGCTCCACTACCTGGGCAAGGACCCGCGCAGCGGCAAGGCCGACGACCTGCTCGCCGCCCGCCAGATGCTGGGGGCGATCAAGCCGTACATCCGCAAGTTCCAGTCGCAGCCGGTGACCCAGCTGGTCAATGGCGATACCTGCATTTCGCTCGGCTACAGCGGCGACATGATCCAGGCCCAGCGCACCGCCGATGCCGCCGGTAAAAAGGTCGAGTTCCGTTACCACATCCCGGTTGAAGGCACGACCATCTGGATGGACAGCATGGCCATTCCTGCCGACGCCGCCCACCCGGAATACGCCTACGCTTTTATCAACTTCGTCATGCAGCCGCAGCAGATGGCCGCCATCAGTTCGTTCACCGGCTACCCCACCTCCAGCGCCAAGGCGCGGCCGCTGGTCGAGCCGCAGATGCGTGACAACCCGGACATCTATGTCAGCGATGAAACCTACGCGCGGCTGGTCCCGGGCAAGGACATTTCCCAGAAAGACATGCGCGCGCGCATGCGCACCTGGACCACCCTCAAGACTTCCTCGGCCCATTGAGCCGCCACCACGAGAGCCATACCGATGACACCCCGTCGTACCTTTCTCAAACATTTGTCAGTCGCCGCCGGCATCGCCGGCCTCGGCCTCGGCCCGTTGCGCCTGGCCATGGCCGCTGACGAGCGCTGGTTCATGCCCGAAGAAGACCAGGCCCAGCGACGGATCTTCTTGGCCTTCGCCGCCGCCGAAAATGTCTGGGAAGACCAGGCGGACGCGGTCAACAGCTGTATCGCGCAACTGGCCCGTACCATCGCCCGGTACCAGCCGGTCACCGTACTCTGCCGTCCCGAAGACCTGGCTGAGGCACGCCAGCAATGCGGCACCGACAACATCGAGTTCCTGCCTGTGCCACTGGACGACATCTGGATCCGCGATTACGGCGGCTGCTTTGTCATCGACGACGACGGCAACAGCGCGCTGATGGACTTCAACTTCAACGGCTGGGGCAACAAGCAACGCCACCGCAACGATAGCCGGGTGGCGGCAACGCTCAGCGAAACCCTGGGCGTGCCCTACCTGCAAAGCGAGCTGACCGGCGAAGGCGGCGGCATCGAAGTGGATGGCCATGGCACGGCGATCATCACCGAAAGCTGCTGGGTCAACGCCAACCGCAACCCGGACTGGAGCCGCCGCGACGTCGAGGCCGAGCTTAAAGCCAACCTTGGCCTGCGCAAGATCATCTGGCTGCCGGGTATCAAGGGCCAGGACATCACCGATGCCCATGTCGACTTCTATGCGCGCTTCGTCAAACCGGGGGTGGTGATCGCCAACCTCGACAATGACCCTGACTCCTACGATTACCGAGTCACCCGCAAGCACCTGGAGATCCTCAAGCAGGCCACCGACGCCGACGGCCGCCCGTTGACCGTGCACCTGCTGCCGCCGCCAAGCAAACTGCGCAGCAACCGCTTCACCCGCGACAACCCGGAGTTTGCCGCCGGCTACATCAACTACCTGCCGATCAATGGCGCGGTGATCGCGCCGCAATTTGGCGACCCGCAGGCCGACCAGCACTGCAAGCAATTGCTCAGCAAACTGTACCCGGGGCGGATCATCGAGCAGGTCAACATCGACCCGATTGCCGCCGGTGGCGGCGGGATTCATTGCATCAGCAAGAACATGCCCGATACCCGGCAGTAATCCAACCCGCCGCCTTGCTCGCTTGACGGCGTGCAGCGGTAGGCCAATAATAGATCGATCAGTCAGTCTATTAATGAGCCAGGTATGAGAACCGTAGACCCGGAAAAAGTCGCCGCCAAACGCAAGCAGATCCTCGATGCGGCCATCGAATGCTTCGCCCGCAATGGCTTTCACTCCACCTCGACGGCGCAAATCTGCGCCGCTGCGGGCATGAGCCCGGGCAACCTGTTCCACTACTTCCCCAGCAAGAACGCGATCATCGAAGCCATTGCCCAGGACGACCAGCATGGCATGGCCGAGTTGATCGCCCACCACGCCAAGGCCAAGGACACCCTCGTTGCAATCGAGAACATCGCCATCGACATGATGGAGTTGTGCAGCGACCCCACCTACGCCCGGATCAGCCTCGAAGTCGCCGCCGAAGCCTTGCGCAACCCCGAGGTCGGCGCCCTGCTTGCCGCCAATGACGCCAAGGTCAAGGCCGATCTCCAGGCCTTGCTCAAGCGCGGCATCGAAGCCGGGCAGATTGACCCGACGCTGGATACACCGATAGCCGCGACCTGGCTGATCGCCCTGACCGAAGGCGGCATCGGCCGCGTCGTGCTCGAGCCAGGCTTCAAGGCCAAAGCCCATAAACCGATGCTGCGTACGATCATCCGCAGGTTCCTGCAGTTGCAGCCATAAGCAGCCCGATATCGGCCTGTTGTACTCGTTGTTACCTCCCCTTGTTGATATGCCCACTCGAGATTGATCGCGATGGCTTTTGTGCTGCGAGACAAACCCCGCCTGTTGATCCCCGGCCTGTTGCTACTGCTCGTGGCTGGCTGGGTGCTGGTGATGCCTGCCAGCGAGCAACCGGATATCGCCCCCCCGCAAGTGCCCTTGCTCAAGGTCAGCAGCGTGCTGGCCGAACCCGGCACCGTGAGCCAGACCCTCCACGTCACCGGCAGCCTGGTGGCCCGCGACGAGGTGTCCATTGGTACCGCGCTGCAAGACACGCGCATTGCCAGGGTACTGGTCGAAGAAGGCGACACAGTGGTGGCCGGGCAACTGCTGGCGCAGCTGGAAACCGATACCCTCGACGCCCAGGTACGCCAGGCCGAGGCCACCCTCAATCGCAATGCCGCCCTGATCAAACAGCAGCAAGCGCTCGACACCGAGGCACAGGCCAGCCTGGCGCGAATCAATGAGTTGGGCAGCATCGGTGCGGTCAGCGCCCAGCAACTCGACCAGCAACGCGCCCAGGCCCACTCCAGCGCCGCCGCGTTGGCTGCCGCCCAGGCCGAGCACCAACAGGCCATCGCGCAACTGACTGACGCCCGCACTCGCCGCGACAAGGCCATCATCCTGGCCCCGGTCAACGGCATCATATCCGAACGCCACGCGCGGTTGGGTGCCATGGCCGGTAGTGAGCCGCTGTTCAAACTGATACGTGACGGGCAACTCGAGCTCGATGGCGAGCTGGCGCAAAGTGCGCTGCAGACCATCCGGGTCGGTACCGAGGTACAGGTGCAAGTTGCCGGCATGGCCGATAGCGTTGCCGGCACGGTGCGTTTGCTGGCGCCCAAGGTGGATGCCGGCACCCGGCTCGGGCGCGTGCGCATCAGCCTCGCGGCAACGGCCGATGTGCGCGCTGGCAGTTTCGCCAGCAGCAGGATCGAAACCGGCACTACCGCGGCCGCGGTGGTCATTCCGCTACGGGCGGTGACCTTTGCCGACGATGGCGGCGCCACCGTCATGGTCCTGGACGTCAAGGGCCAGGCGAGCGTGCGTAGCGTGGTCCTCGGCCAGCGCAACAGCCTGCGGGTGCAGGTCAGCAGCGGCCTTGCCGCCGGTGAGCGGGTAGTGGCAAGCGCCTCGGCCTTCGTGCGCAACGGCGACGTGGTCAGCCTGGCACAGGAGCTGGAGCAATGAACCTGGCGGTGTCGTCCTGGGCCATTCGGCGGCCCATCCCTACCCTGGTATTGTTCCTGGTGCTGGCCGTGGCGGGCTGGATTTCCTTTGCCGACCTGCCGATCAACGCCAACCCGCGGGTCGACTTTCCGGTGATCACCGTCGCCGTAGTCCAGGTCGGTGCCGCGCCGAGCGAACTCGAACATGCGGTCACCCAGCGGGTCGAGCGCGCGGTGTCCGGCCTGGCCGGTATCCGTCACATCACCTCGACGATCGCCGATGCCATCTCGGTCACCACCGTGGAGTTCCAGCTCGGTGTCGACCCCGACCGGGCCGCCAACGACATCCGCGACGCCATCGGGCAAATTCGCGCGGACTTGCCGCAGACTATCGAAGAGCCGCTGGTCACGCGCATTGATGTCGAGGGCGGGGCGATCCTCAACTACGCCGTCAAATCCAGCGCCCGCAATGCCGTGGACCTGTCCTGGTTTGTCGATGATGTACTCGGCCGGGAACTGCTTGGCGTGCCCGGGGTGCAAAAAGTGCAGCGCCTGGGCGGCCTCGAGCGTGAGGTCAAGGTCGAACTCAAGCCCGATCGCCTTGAGGCGCTGGGCATCTCGGCCGACCAAGTCAACACCCAGCTGCTGCACAGCAACAGCAACGTGCCTGGCGGGCGGGCGATTCTCGCCGACAGCGAGCAATCCATACGCACACTGGGCAGCGCCCTGACCGTGCAAGCCCTGGGCGACACCCCAATCGCCCTGCCGGACGGACGCTGGGCGCGGTTGAACGAGCTGGCAAGCGTGGTCGATGGCGCCGGTGAAATGCGCTCGCTGGCGCGCCTGAACGGTGAGCAGGTGGTCGGTTTTGCCGTGTTTCGCGCCAAAGGCTCCAGCGATACCCGGGTGGCCGCAGGGGTAGAGGCCGCGCTCCAGCGCCTGCAGCAACATCACCCGGATATCGAAGTCCAGCAGGTCGCCTCGATGGTCGACTACACGCTGGCCAGCTACAACGCCGCGATCATGACCCTGATCGAAGGCGCGCTGCTGACGGTGCTGGTGGTGTTCCTGTTCCTGCGCAACTGGCGCGCGACCCTGGTGGCGGCCATCGCCCTGCCCTTGTCGATCCTGCCGACCTTCGCCGCCATGGCCTGGTTCGGCTATAGCCTCAACAGCATCACCTTGCTGGCCCTGACCCTGGTAATCGGCATCCTGGTCGACGATGCAATTGTCGAAATCGAGAACATCGAGCGTCACCTGGATCAAGGCAAGCGCCCCTACCAGGCGGCCATTGATGCCTCCGATGCTATCGGCTTTGCCGTGGTGGCAATTACCGCGACCATCGTTGCGGTATTCCTGCCGGTCAGTTTTATCGGCGGCTTTGTCGGCCAGTATTTCACCCCCTTCGGCATCACCGTGTCGGCAGCGGTGTTGAGCTCACTGCTGGTGGCACGGCTGGTGACGCCGCTGATGGCCGCCTACTTGCTCAAGCCCAAATCGACTGAACATCAGCAGCAGGCAACGCAAGCGCCCACTGGTTTGCTCGCTCGCTATCTGCGCCTGCTTGAGTGGGCACTGGCGCATCGACGCAAGAGCCTGGTGATCGCGGCGGTTTTCCTGCTGGCCTCCTTTGCCCTGGTACCGTTGCTGCCTTCGGGTTTCATGCCGGTCAGCGATACCAGCCTGAGCCGCATCGATGTCTCCCTGCCACCCGGCACGCCCCTGGCGCAGACCGACCAGACCCTGCAACAGATGGCCGCGAAACTGCGCCAGCAGCCACAAGTGATGTTCGTTTTCAGCACCGCAGGCGGCGAAGATGCCTCCGGCGCCACCGATGTCGCCAGCGGCCAATTACTGGTGCGCCTGGTGCCACCCGAGCAGCGCGAGGTGAGCCAGAAGGCATTCGAACACGCGCTACGACCGGTCCTCGGTGAGTTCGCCGATATGCGCTTTGCCTTTCGCAGCGACAGTGCGGCGCGAGACATCTCGGTGATTCTCGTCGGTGCCGACGCCCAGCAACTGTCCCAGGCCGCTTACGCGCTGCAAAGCGATATGCGCATGATCAAGGGACTGGCCAATGTCCAGGTCAACGAACCCTTGCCGCGCCCGGAGCTGTTGATCCGCCCGCGCCTGGATGAGGCCGCGCGCTCTGGCGTCAGTGCCCAGGCCATCGGCACCGTGGCGCGAATTGCCACCTTGGGCGATATCAATGCCAATTCAGCGCGCTTCAACTTCCACGACCGGCAAGTACCGATTCGCGTGCAACTTGCCGAGGCGCAGCAAGGCGACCTCGACACGCTGCGCAACCTGCGGGTGGCCAGCGACAATGGCGGCACGCTGGCGCTGTACAGTGTCGCCGACATCGACTACGGCAGTGGCCCGACAAGGATCGAACGCTTCGACCGGCTGCGGCGAATCTCGGTGGACGCCGATCTGGCCGGGGTGACCATCGGCTCGGCCCTGGAAGCGATCCAGGCCACACCCGCCTTGCAGCACCTGCCCCTTGGCGTGCGCGAGGTGGAGTATGGCGACGCCGAGTACAT
The DNA here is from genome assembly GCF_054788455.1 of Pseudomonas sp. ZL2. Classification (NCBI taxonomy): domain Bacteria; kingdom Pseudomonadati; phylum Pseudomonadota; class Gammaproteobacteria; order Pseudomonadales; family Pseudomonadaceae; genus Pseudomonas; species Pseudomonas sp. ZL2. The sequence goes on from NZ_JBGOGX010000035.1 coordinate 21,170, forward strand.
GAATGAAATGTTCGAGAGGTTCGCCACGGCCATGACCTTCGGCATCCTCATGGTATTTGCCGTGCTGGTCCTGCTGTTTCGCGACTTCCTGCAGCCAGTGACCATCCTCGTCTCCCTGCCCCTGGCAGTCGGCGGTGCCATCGGCGGCCTGCTGTTGTATGGCGCCGCCATCGACCTGCCGGTGGTTATCGGTTTGCTGATGCTGATGGGTATCGTCACCAAGAACTCGATTCTGATGGTCGAATTCATCATCGAAAAACGCCGCGCCGGCATGCCCCGGCACCTGGCACTGATACAGTCAGGTGCCGAACGTGCCAGGCCAATCGTAATGACCACCATCGCCATGGTCGCCGGTATGATTCCAGCGGTCCTCAGCAGCGGCGCCGATGCGGGCTTTCGCGGGCCCATGGCGATTGCCGTTATCGGCGGACTGGTGACGTCGACCTTGCTCAGCCTGGTCTTCGTACCGGTGGTCTTCAGCTATATGGACGACCTGAACAACTGGCTGGCCCCGCGCCTGGCAAAACTCACTTCCGTGACCGCGCAAGACCGGGCTGCAGCGCAACAGCAACTAACAGAGGCACGCAATGATCAGACAATTTGAAGCAAACGACATGGATGCAGTTCTGGATATCTGGTTAACGGCCTCGATCCAGGCGCATGACTTTGTCGACCCGGCCGTTTGGCAAGACCAGGTCGACAACATGCGCACGCTCTACTTACCCGCCTCGCAGGTTTATGTATTCGAAGCAGCAGGCAGAACGACTGGCTTTTATGCAGTACATGATAATAACCTGGCGGCGATCTTTGTCCGCCCGGCGTGCCAAGGTCAAGGTATTGGCAAAGCGTTGATTACCCATGCCAAGCAGCACTGCACAGAATTGACGCTGTCGGTGTATAAAGAAAACAGCGCCAGCGTGCAGTTTTACCTGGCACAGGGTTTTACCATCATCAACGAATCCGTGGATGAACACACCGGCCACCCGGAGTACTTAATGAGCACCCGCAAACAGCAGATGTAAACTCTATTACATTTGCCTGAAAGAACGTTACAGCAACTCCCGATACGCTGCAATCCGGGACAGCTGACTTCTTTCAGGCGGTACGCATGAGCAAAAAACTTCGCAAACAGATCGTCCACTTGGCGATCTTCGCTGTAGTGGCTTTTCTAATTTACTCGAACACCCTGCTGACGCTAGGGTTAATACTGATGTTTGTCGCCTGCGGTGTTTATGACCTCGGCCGTAACGGTGCGGTCGACAAACACATCGTCAAAAAATATTTTCTCGGTGGCGGGCGCAATACCTGGGTGCTGTCACCCTTCAACACCCTGATCGACCTGCTGTGCAAACCCAACAAGCACATCTATCAGTTGCATGACCTGCCTGACGCCTGCAATCGCGAGGTCCGGCAGGTGATCGAGATTTCGCTGCGGCACAAGTTCGAGATCATCCGACACCTGGAATCGCGGATGCACAACAACAAGCGCGGGATGTTGTTCTTCCAGTGGTACGGGCGCTCGTCCAGCACGCAACTGAATATTCCTGCGCTTCAGCAACCGTTCGCTTATGTAAAGACGGTGGGCGTGTCGGTGTTCAATGAAAACCAGTCAACCTCTTTTCATTTTGGGCCGTTGCGTTTGATGCTGCGGGTGCTTTACAACATCAGTCCACCGTTGCACAACGAAGGTGTATACATCCAGGTAAAACAGGAAAAGCACTACTGGCACGACCAGCCGTTGTTTATTTTCGATGACACCCTGCTACATGCCTCGTACAACAACAGCAGTGGCAAACGTTATTGCCTGTTTATCGACATCGTCCGCCCTTCCCCTGTTCACCGCCTACTGAGCGGCCTGGTGCTGCTGTTCTCGAAGTTGGTCTTCGGGCTTCGCCGGATGTTCTACAAAAACTGGAAGCCCATTGAATAATCATGGCACTAACAGAGTTTTACATTCTGCACACTGATGATAACAACCAAGTCCCGTACCCTAAACAAACTTTAGCCCACGAGAACAACGTAAACCACCATGAAGATAACAAGGATTTACACTGCATTGACCGGCCTCTGCCTGGTGACCGCCTCGGCGGACTTATTGGCTGACGATTGGCTATTTACCCTGCAAGGCGGCGCGGCCAATGCACCCCGTTACAGCGGCAGCAGTGAGCGCTCGACAGTACCGATGCTCGGCTTCGAGATCGAAAGCCCTTATGGATTCTTCCTACAGGACAAAGGCCTAGGCTGGAAACAGGAATGGGATGACGCCAGTTTCAGCACCTACATCGGCACCAGCGACGAGCGAAAAGACCGCAAAAAAGGCTACCGCGGCTCCGATCGCCTGCGTGGCATGGGATCGATCAAATCCCGCGCCTTGGTGGGCATGGAAGGGTCCTACACCTGGGGGCCGGTCACCTTCGGTGCGACGTTCGAACATGCGCTGAAAAAAGACAGCAACAAAGACACCGGCTCCGCCTACCAGACCCTGGAGCTGAGTGTCGGCACATCGTTGTACGAAGGTGATTTCGGTAGCCTGACCGGCAACATCAATGCGCTGTTTGGTGACGCCGACTACGTCCGCACCTGGTACGGCGTCAGCGAGCAGCAAGCCGCCAACAGCCGCTTTGCCGCACACAAGACCCACGGCGGCCTGGTAAGTCAGGGCGTCAACCTGACCTGGAGTCTGCCACTGGGCGAAAACACCCGCCTGCATACCCTGCTGGATGTGCAGAACCTCTCCGGGCATGTGAGTGACAGTCCGATCGTCGACCGCCGGGTGCAAACCTCCATCGCCAGCGTGCTCGAGTACAGCTTCTAGAACGCCCGCCCTTTAGCCCCGGAGCCTGTGCCGCAGGCTCCCCGGGAAGCACCAGCAGCCCTGTTTGACAACCGCGCGCGCCAGACCGGAACATGAGCCCCTCGAGCACACCAGGAGGTTCATCGCATGAGCAAGGCACCCTATGTCCCGCCTCGGGTCTGGCAGCACGACGCGCCGTCTGGCGGCGAGTTCGCCAACATCAACCGTCCGCTGGCCGGCCCGACCCACGACAAGGCCCTGCCCGTGGGCAAGCAGCCGCTGCAACTGTATTCCCTGGCCACGCCCAATGGCGTGAAGGTCACCATCCTCCTCGAAGAGCTGCTGGCGCTCGGGCATACCGGCGCCGAGTACGACGCTTGGCTGATTCGCATCAGCGAAGGCGAGCAGTTCTCCAGCGGCTTCGTCGAGGTCAACCCCAACTCGAAGATCCCTGCCCTGCTCGACTACAGCGTGCAGCCGCCGCTGCGGGTGTTCGAGTCCGGTTCGATCCTGCTCTACCTTGCCGAAAAATTCGCTGAGTTCCTGCCGACCGACCCGGCCGGTCGTACCGAGACCATGAACTGGCTGTTCTGGCAGATGGGTTCGGCGCCCTACCTGGGCGGCGGCTTCGGTCACTTCTACGCCTACGCGCCGGAGAAATTCGAGTACCCGATCAACCGCTTCACCATGGAAACCAAGCGTCAGCTGGATGTGCTCGACCGCCGCCTGGCGGAAAGCAAGTACCTGGCCGGTGATAGCTACACCATCGCCGATATTGCCGTCTGGTCCTGGTATGGCCAGCTGGCGTTGGGCAGGTTGTACTCGGCGGGCGAGTTCCTCGGCGTGCAGGACTACACCCACGTGCAACGCTGGGCACAAGCGATTGCCGAACGCCCGGCGGTGCTCCGCGGCCTGCGGGTGAACCGCACCTGGGGCGATGAATCGAGTCAGGTGGCTGAGCGGCATTCGGCGCAGGATCTGGATTGAGGCAACAGCATTCGACGTCAAACTCGAGTACTGTGTGGCAAATACTGGCAGGGATAGCCATTGTGCTCCACGGTCAGGTCAAGCAAGCGCCGCTCACCACACGAATCAAGAGTTAATCAAATCCAGGATGGAGCACTACAAATCACTGTTGCAGGCGCTGTTCTTCTTCGCGCTGACCTTTGGCCTTGGCTATCTGTCGATACGCCGCATGCGCAAGCTGCGCGAGGCCGTCGACAGCGAGTTCGAAACGGCGCTGCGACGGCTCCGGATTGATCACCACGAAGTGCTGCTCGACCGCACCCAGCGCCGCTATCACCCGGAGGCGATCCAGGTGCACCGGATACTGCGCGATGACCAAGGCCAGCACTACCTGTATGTGCACATCAGCGATTCGCCCGGAGTCATGCAGCCACTGAGCCACGAGAGAGCGCTGCTGGCGCTGGGCAAGAAAGCCTAGGGCATCAACCTGGCAACACTCGGCACCGGGATGTAACAAGGCTGGAAGCCGGGTTGGCAGTAGTAAGCCATGGTCACTGGCGCCGGTAACGGGCGGTTCAGAAGAGCGGTATAGGCTGCGCCAAAGGCGCAGACAGTCAAGGCAAGGCAAATTGTTTTTGTTGTTTTCATGGCCATTCCACCACAGACGAGGAAAAGACGTTGTGCGCCCCAGACTAAAAACTGCTGCGACAACCTGCTTCGTCCAAACGGACTAGAAAACCGCCGCTCAGACCAGCGCCCGGCGCAGGTCTGCCGCGGCGCCGGCCAGGGTCGTGCCAGCGCGTTCGACAAACGCCGTCATGCTGATGAAACCATGCACCATGCCCGCGCAGCGCTCGACCCGAGTCGCCACACCCGCCCGCTGCAAGCGCTCGGCAAAGGCTTCGCCTTCGTCGCGTAGCGGATCGTACTCGGCAGTGATCAGCGTGGTGGCTGGCATCCCGCTCAGCGATTCGGCGAGCAGCGGTGAGGCCAATGGATCCTCAACCTGCTCAGGGCGTTGCAGGTAGCTGCGCCAGAACCAGGCCATCATCGCCCGCGACAACAGATAACCTTCGCCATACGCCTGGTATGAAGCGCTGTCGCAACGGCCATCGGTGACCGGGTAGAACAGGCACTGATAGCGGATCCGCGGGCCCTGGTGCTGTGCGGCCAGGCGGCTGACGGCGATCGCCAGGTTGGCCCCGGCGCTGTCGCCGGCCAGTGCCAGGCGGCTGCCATCGACCCGCAGGCTGCCGGCCTGCTCGACCAGCCAGCAGGTGGCGGCATAGCAATCGAGCGGCGCCGCCGGGAAGCGCGCCTCCGGTGCCAGCCGGTAGGCAATCGAGACCACCACCGCGCCGGTTGCACTGGCCAGCGCCCGGCACAGGTGGTCATGGGTTTCGAGTGTGCCGATGACAAAGCCGCCACCATGGAAGAACACCAGCAGCGGCAGGTTGTCCTGATCCAGCGGCCGATACAGCCGGGCATCCAGCTCACCGGCAGCGCCGGCCACCCGCAGGTCGCGCACTTCAGCCATGACCGGGCCCGGGATCGGCGGCAACAGGTGGTCGGCATACTGGCGGTACTGCGCGGCATCGAGCTGGTCGTAGTCGGGCTCACCCCGGGCGCTGAACGGCTCAAGCACAGCGGCGATCTGCTTATCGAGCGGCATGGGCATCTCCTTGCACATCGATCATCTGGAACTGCGGGTTGGTTTCTTCAAGGATGCTGCGCAGGCGCAGCTCCAGGGCGGGTTTGAAGTCTTTATGGGGGAAGATCCAGAAGCGCTGCTCGGCCAGGGCCGCAAACACTTGGGCGGCCAAGGCGCGGGGCGTCATGCCCTGGCGGATGCTGTCGTCAAGTACGGCGCTGAACGCTGCGCCGGCCTGATCGCGGGCCTGGTTCGAGGCCATGATTTCACTGGCCACCGGCCCCGGGCAGAGCACCGACACCGAGACCTGGGCGCCGAGCATGCTCAACTCGAACTGCAGGGTCTCGGACAACGCCACCACCGCCTGCTTGGTGACGTTGTACGGCGCCATCAACGGGCTGCTGAGCAGCCCGGCGAGCGACGCGGTATTGATCACCTGTGCCGGGTGGCCTTGCTTGAGCAACAGCGGGACAAAACTGCGGATGCCGTTGATCGTCCCCTGCAGGTTGATGGCGAGCATGCGCTGCCATTGCTCGTGGCTGATTTCCCAGCTGTAGCCGGTCTGCATCACCCCGGCATTGTTGAACAGCAGGTCGACCCGCTGAAAATGCGCCAAGGCGACATCGCGCAGGCGCTCGACCTGGGTCACATCGCTGACATCGGTCACCTGGGCGATCGCCTGCGCCCCCTGCCCTTGCAGCTGCGCGCAGAGCGTCTGCAAGCCCGGACCATCGACATCGGCCAGCACCAACTGCATGCCCAGCCCTGCCGCATGCTCGGCCAGGCCCCGGCCAATACCGCTGGCTGCGCCGGTAATCACCGCCACCCGCCCCTGCTCGTTGCTCATTTTGCTCTCCCGCTGCTGGCTTGATTGCACCAGTAGAGCCGTCAGCCAGCGGGCGGCCATCGTCCGTTCAGACGATGCCCGCCAGTACAGGGGCGGCAGAATCACTCGCACAGCACACCCCGTGATACACCGGAGAACAATAAGATGAGCACCCTGCACCGCATTGAAGCCAAGCTGCTGGAAGACCGCTACGCCCGTGGTTGGCACTGCCTGGGCCTGGCCGCGCAATACCGTGATGGCAAGGCCCACCGCCTGGACGTGTTTGGCACCCGCCTGGTGGCGTTCCAGGGTGAAGACGGCCAACTGAACATTCTCGACGGCTTCTGCCCGCACATGGGCGCTGATCTGAGCACCGGCTGCATCGAAGGCAACTCGATCCGCTGCCCGTTCCACAGCTGGCGCTGGGGCGCCGATGGCGTGTGCGACGACATTCCCTACGCCAAGCGCATTCCGCCACGGGCCAAGGTCAAGCGCTGGCCGATCATGGAGGAAAACCAGCTGCTGTTCGTCTGGAACGACCCGCAAGGTAACCCGCCGATCGCCGAGCAGGCGATCCCGCGCATCGATGCCTGTTTCAGTGACGAGTGGGCCAGCTGGGAAGTGGCCGAATTGCAGATCGACACCAACTGCCGCGAGCTGATCGACAACGTCGCCGACATGGCGCACTTCGGCACGGTCCATGGCGCGCCGGTGGCCGAGTTCAGCAACGTTTTCGAAGGCCACCTGGCCACCCAGATTATGCGTGCCCGCAGCGAGCGCCTGTCTGGCGACAGCGAGCTGAGCACCGTGGCCACCTACTTCGGCCCGGCCTACCAGATCACCGAAATGACCGGGGCGATGAACGGCCAGCCGATCCACTCGATCCTGCTCAACTGCCATGTGCCGATCGATCTCAACAGCTTCACCCTGCGCTATGGCGTGCTGGTGAAAAAGATCCCCGGGCTGAGCGAGGAACAAAACCAGGCCATGGCCAAGGCCTATGTGCAACAGGCCCAGGCCGCCTTCTACGAAGACGTGGCGATCTGGCACAGCAAGACCCGGGTCGACAACCCGCTGCTGTGCGACGGCGATGGCCCGGTCTACCAGTTGCGGCGCTGGTACGAACAGTTCTATACCGACGTCGCCCTGCTGCCTGCCGAGACCCGTGACAACAAGCGTTTCGTGGTACTTGACGGCGAGCGTGCCTGAGCCTTGCCGACAGCTTCGGACAGGCGTGCGTTACGCCTGTCCGGATGCGTGTACGGAGCGTTGCGTGCACGCGTCGACGACGATTATTCTCTGCCATCGCCAACGCTAATAATAAAAAATGGTAGTTCCCTATGCAGCCGTGCCTCACCCTAGAGTCGTTCAGCGACTTGCTCGGTCACCTCTATCAAGGGCCAATGGAGAACATTCCCTGGGTCACCTTCCTCAACCAGCTCAACCTGCAGCTGCACAGCAAATACGTCACCTTCATCCTGCGCCCGCCCAGCGCCCACGTCGACGGCCTGATGGTCAACACCACCGGCAGTTCGAGCGAAACCACCGCCTCCTATAACAAGCATTTCTTTGCCCTCGACCCATTCGTCGACCTGCCCAACCGTGAAGTGGTGACCCTCGCCAGCTACGTTTCCAACGACGAGCTGCTGCAATCGGAGTTCTACAAGAATTTTCTCGAGCCGGTGGACGTGTTCCATATCCTCGGTGCCGACATCAACACCTGCGATGGCGCCCAGTGCCGCATCCGCATCAGCCGCGGGCGTAACGACCAGCCCTTCGGCGATGAAGAAAAAACCCTGCTGGCGCGTTTCATCCCGCACCTGGAACGCTCGATCAAGCTGCACATGCAGCTCAACCGCATCGAAACCGAACGCAACCTCTACGCCGGCGCCGTCGACCAGATGGCGGTGGGCACCATCATCCTCGACGAAACCGGCAAGGTGCTGCAGACCAATCAGGTTGCCGAGCGGCTGATCCAGGAAAAGGACGGCATCAAGCTGGTCAACGACGGCCTGCAGGTCGGTACCGCGCGCGACACCCAGGAGTTCCGCCGCCTGGTCAAGCAATCACTGCTGTCGCAAAAAAGCAGCAACCCCTCGGTGGTCGAGGCCATGCGCGTGCAACGCCCGTCCGGGCGCGCCGACCTTGGCATCATCGTGCGCTCGGTACCGCTGTCGACCTGGAGCGAAGGCAAGCAATGCCCGACCGTGGTGATCTTCATCAGCGACCCGGAGCAGCAATCGTCAGCGCCGCAGGAGATCGTCCGTGCGCTGTTCGATTTCACCCCGGCCGAAACCCAGCTGGCCATGCTGTTGGCCAACGGCCTGACCCTGGATGAAGCCTCGGAAGAACTGGGTATCAGCCGCAACACCTCGCGTGCCCACCTGCGTTCGACCTTTTCCAAGACCGGCGTGACCCGCCAGACCATGCTGGTGCGCTTGATTTTGCGCAGCGTGGCGACCCTCGGCTGAAGCGGCGCCCTCGTCCGCTTGGACGATGGCGGGCCGCCAAGTACAGCGCACAGTGCAGGCATCCACCCTCCGTCACCGCGTGGGCCTGCATATGCGTAATTGTCCGACCATCCTCAAGACCGAACTGCTGGCTGAAAGCAGCCATTTCCAGATCGAAGCCCTGCACCTGCAATTCAGCAATGGCCAGCGGCGCATCTACGAACGTTTGCGCGGTACCGGCTACCGCTCGGTGATGCTGGTGGCGATGCCCGATCCCGAGCATGTGCTGATGGTGCGCGAGTACGCCGTGGGTGTAGAGGGCACCATCCTCGGGCTGCCCAAGGGCGGTGCCGAAGCGGATGAAAGCTACCTGCAGGCGGCGCAGCGCGAGCTGTGCGAAGAAGTCGGCCTGCGCGCGGCACGGCTGACCGAACTGGGCGAACTGACCCTGGCACCGGGGCATTTGTGTCATCGTTATCGCGTGGTACTGGCCCAGGACCTGAGCCCTTGTGCCCTGGACGGAGATGAGCCCGAGCCGCTGGAATGCATCAAGGTACCGCTGGCGCAGATCCCGGAACGGGTGGCCAGTGGGGAGTTGCATGAGGCCCGGGCGATTGCTGCGTTGTTCATGGCCATGGGGGCCTGTGGGAGCGGGCTTGACCCGCGATGAGGCCGGGGCAGCCTGCGCAGCAAGGAGTTGTCTGAACTACGAGCGCTATGCGCTCGATCGCTGGCAAGGCCAGCTCCCACAGGTTCAGCGCTGTACTCAGATCCATTGTGGGAGCCGGCCTTGCCGGCGATGAAGCCAGCGCGCCTCTCAGGTCGGCATCACCCCACGCGCCCGCGACAGGGTCAGGGCCAGGTCTTCGATCATGTCTTCCTGACCGCCCACCGTGCCCCGCCGCCCTAGCTCTACCAGCAAGTCCCGCGCGGCAATGCCGTACTTGAGCTCGGCACGCTTGGCAAACAACAGGAACGAACTGTAGACCCCGGCATAACCCAGGGTCAGGGCATCACGGTCGAGACGAATGGGTTGGTCCATCATCGGCACCACCAGGTCCTCGGCCACGTCCATGATTCGGTACAGGTCCACGCCGCTGCTCACGCCCATGCGCTCCAGCACGGCGACGAACACTTCCAGCGGCGTGTTGCCCGCCCCCGCTCCCAGCCCGGCAACCGAGCCGTCGATGCGCACGGCGCCGGCCTCGATAGCCGCCAGTGAGTTGGCAATCGCCATGCCCAGGTTGTGGTGGCCATGAAAACCGACTTCGGTGCTGGCATTCAAACCGGCACGCAACAGGCCAATCTTCTCGCTGACTTCAGCCGGCAGCATGTAGCCCGCGGAGTCGGTGCAGTAGATGCAGTTGGCGCCGTAGCTTTCCATCAGCCGCGCCTGTTCCAGCAGTTTTTCCGCGCTGACCATGTGCGCCATCATCAGGAAACCGACGGTGTCCAGGCCCATCTTCGCCGCCATGCCGATGTGCTGGCCGGAAACATCCGCTTCGGTGCAGTGGGTCGCCACACGAATGGTCGAGACGCCATGTTCATGGGCCATTTTCAGGTGATCAAGGGTGCCGATTCCCGGTAGCAGCAAGGCCGACACCTTGGCCTGTTTGAGCCTGGGGATCACCGCCGCGAAGTATTCCTCATCGCTGTGGGCAGGAAATCCGTAGTTCAGCGAAGCCCCACCCAGGCCATCGCCATGGGTGATTTCAATCAGCGGCACACCGGCCGCATCCAGGCCGCTGGCCACCGCGATCATCTGCTCCAGGCTGATCTGGTGACGTTTGGCGTGCATCCCGTCGCGCAGGCTCATGTCGTGCAGACGGACGCTTTTACCTTGCAGATTCATGGCAGTTCTCCACTCAACGGACGGGCAATTGCAGGGTGCCCTTGTGGGCTTCTTCGGCAAACATCTCGGCAGTGCGCAAACCCGCAGCGGTCATGATGTCGAGGTTGCCGGCGGACTTGGGCAGGAAATCGCCGAGGCCTTCGACCTCGATGAAGATCGACACCTTGCGGCCATCGAAAATCGGCCCGTTGATCAGCTTGTAGCCGGGCACGTAGCGCTGCACTTCCTTGACCATGCTCAGCACCGAAGCGCGGATGGCCTCGCGGTCGGGCTCCTCGTCGGTCAGGCAGTGGATGGTGTCACGCATCATCAGCGGCGGCTCGGCCGGGTTGATGACGATGATCGCCTTGCCGCGCCGGGCGCCACCGATCTGCTCGACGGCACCGGCGGTGGTGCGGGTGAATTCGTCGATGTTCTGCCGGGTGCCCGGGCCCACCGAGCCGGAAGACACCGTGGCGACGATCTCGCCATAGGCCACCGACTGGATGCGCGACACCGCCGCGACCATGGGGATGGTCGCCTGGCCACCGCAGGTGACCATGTTGACGTTCATCGCCAGCGTCGCCGCATGCTGCTTGAGGTTGACCGGCGGCACGCAGAACGGCCCGATGGCCGCCGGCGTGAGGTCGACCATGATCACCCCCAGCGCGTTGAGCTTGCGGCTGTTGTGCGCATGCACATAGGCCGAAGTGGCATCGAAGGCGATACGAATATCATCGTCGAGTACGTGCGGCAGCAACCCGTCCAGGCCGTCGGCGGTGGTCTTCACGCCCAGTTCGCGGGCGCGCTTGAGGCCTTCGGACTGTGGGTCGACACCGACCATCCACACCGGTTCGATCCACTCGGAGCGACACATTTTCATCAGCAAATCCGTGCCGATGTTACCCGGCCCGATAATGGCCGCTTTCAGTTTCTTGCTCATTCGCGTCAACCTCGCAGGTCAGGCACAGAACGACACCCGGGCGCTGCCCAGGCCGTCGATGGTCAGGGAGAACTGGTCGCCGGCCCTGGCAGGCTCCAACGGCACCAGCGAGCCGGAAAGGATGATTTCCCCGGCCTTGAACGGGATGCCGAAGGCGCCCAGGGTGTTGGCCAGCCAGGCCACCGCAGTCAGCGGGTTGCCCTGCACCGCCGAGCCGAGGCCTTCGCTGATCAGCTCGCCGTTCTTGAACACCTGCATGCGCAGGTTGGGCAGGTCGAGCTGGCGCGGATCGACCTGGCTGTCACCGAGCACGAAAACCCCGCAGGAGGCGTTGTCGGCGACGGTGTCCTGGATGCGGATACGCCAGTCCTGGATGCGTGAATCGACGATCTCGAAACACGGCATGACGTACTCGGTCGCCGCCAGTACGTCGGCCTCGGTGACGCCGGGGCCGACCAGGTCATGCTTGAGCTTGAAGGCGATCTCGCCTTCGGCGCGCGGCTGGATCAGGCGATTGGCGCTCAGGGAAATCTGCGCGTCATCGGCAAAGGCCATCTGCTCGGTGATAAAACCGAAATCCGGCTGGTGCACATCGAGCATGCGCTGCACCGCCGCCGAGGTGACGCCGATCTTCTTGCCGACGATGCGGTCACCCGCCGCCACCCGCCGCTCGATGCTGTAGAGCGAGATATGGTAGGCATCCTCGATGCTGATCTGCGCCCAACGCTCGCTCAACGGCACCAGGGTGCTGCCGCTGCACAGGGCCTGGTACAGCTCTTCGCCATACTGGCGATGCAAATGCTCGCTCATGCCCGTGCCTCCGCGAGGAACGCCAGGCATTCGCGGTTGAACAGTTCGCGGTGCTCGACCATCACCCAGTGCCCGCATTCACTGAGCAGCACGAAGCGAATCCGGCTGCAGGCGGCAAGCAGGGTCTGCGCGCCGGAAGCCGGGCAGAACTTGTCGTTCATGCCCCAGAAGCCGAGGATCGGGCACTGCAGCGCAGGCAAGCGCGACGCCAGATTGGGTACCTGCATGCTCGACAGTACGCAGGTCGGCTGCTGGCCCACCACCGCGACGCGCTCGGCCACGGTTTCGTCGCTGATCAGCGCCGGGTCGAACAGTTGCAGGCTGAGCAGGCGGCGCATGCCGGCGGCATCGTTGAGCTCGCCGTTGGCAAAGGCGGCGCCCATCTTCTGGATGCCTTCCATTTGCAGGTAGTACTGCTCCTTGTCCATCAGCCCACCTGGGGCCATGAGCACCAGCCGGCTGACCCGCTGCGGCTGGTCCAGCGCCAGCTTGATGGCGATGGCACCGCCCAGGGAGTTGCCGATCAGTACGCAGCGCTGGATATCCAGGGCATCGAGCAACCCGCCCAGGGCACTGACGAAAAAGTCCAGGCTATAGACCGTTTGCGGCTTGCTCGAAGCGCCGTAACCGGGCAGGTCGGGGACAATCACCCGATACCCGGCCGCGGCGAATGCCGGGTAGTTCTGTTTGAAGTTGCTATGCCCGCTGGCGCCCGGGCCGCTGCCGTGGATGAACACCACCGCCTCGCCCGTGCCAACGTCCTGGTAATGCAGCTGCAAACCATCGGGCAGCGTTACCACGTGCCCTTGCGCTGATGCGCCCATGAGGTGTCCTCCCGGCTTGTTGTTGTACCGGGATTATTGAGATCGGCCGCCGCGCCAACATCGTCCGACAGGACTACTAGTCCCTTCGGACGTTGGCCCCTGCCCGTGCGCTGCCTAGCATCCAGCTCATTACTGTGGCGAACACGAGGCAGGCATGCACGACCCTATGGATTTTCGCGGCAAGGTGGTTCTGGTCACCGGTGGTGGCAAAGGTGTGGGCCGCGGCATCAGCCGGCGCTTTCTCGAGTGCGGCGCCGAGGTGGTGATCTGCGGGCGCCAGGCGCCTGCCACATTGCCTGCCAGCGCCGGGCGCGAGGCGCTGTTCCTGGCCTGCGACGTGCGGGACATCGAGCAGGTCCAGCAGATGATGGTGGCGATCGTCGAGCGCTTCGGCCGCCTTGACGTGCTAATCAACAACGCCGGTGGCGCCCCCTATGCCGAAGCCGCCAGCGCCTCGCCGCGCTTCAGCGAATCGATCATCCGCCTGAACCTGCTGGCGCCGCTGAACCTCAGTCAGCAGGCCAACCGCATCATGCAGGCCCAGGCCGACGGCGGCAGCATCATCAATATCTGCAGCGTCAGCGCCACCCGCCCTTCCCCCGGCACTGCCGCCTACGGCGCGGCCAAGGCCGGCTTGCTCAACCTGAGCCGCTCGCTGGCGGTAGAGTGGGCACCCAAGGTACGGGTCAACGCCGTCACCGCCGGGCTGATCCTCACCGAGCAGGCAGCCCTGCACTATGGTGATGAAGGCGACCTGGCCGAGGTCGCGGCGACCATCCCGCTGCAACGCCTGGCCAGCCCCGAAGACATCGGTGACAGCTGCCTGTACCTGGCCTCGTCACTGGCCCGTTATGTCAGCGGCGCCGACATTGCCGTGCATGGTGGCGGCGAGCGCCCGGCGTTTCTCGACGCGGCAAAGTCGCAGTAAGCGCTGCCTCCCGCAAGGCCACACCCCGGTGGGGTGGGCCTTGCCTGAGCCCTACTGCGGCTCGCGCACGCTGAGGTTGACCTCGCTCCAGTAGGCTTGCATCGTCTGGATCCGGCCGTGCTCATCAAAGCGCATCACATCGATGACATCCAGTGCACAGGGCTGGCCGTTCCAGACCATCTCGACGCGAAACGGCATCGCCCCGCAGCCGTTATGGCTGGCCCGTACCGGCCCGGTCAGGCAGGCGCGGACCTTGCCCCCGCCCAAACCCTGGCGATAGAACGCGGCAATCTGCTCGCGGCCGTGGATCGGCGGCTGGCCAAACGGGTCTTCGACCGTGGCGTCATCGGCGTACATCTGCACGATCGCCTCGATATCCCCGGCATCGACCAGCTCGATGTAACGGGCCATCAGGCCCTGGACTTCCTGCGCAGTCGGTAGGTTCATGCTCAAGCCACCTCGAACAATGCAGCGGCGCCCATGCCACCGCCAATACACATGCTTACCACCACATAGCGCACGCCGCGGCGCTTGCCCTCGATCAGGGCGTGGCCAACCATGCGCGCACCCGACATGCCAAACGGGTGGCCGATGGCAATCGCCCCGCCGTTGACGTTCAGGCGCTGGTTGTCGATACCCAGAGTATCGCGGCAGTACAAAACCTGGCTGGCGAAGGCTTCATTGAGCTCCCACAGGCCAATGTCCTCGACCCTCAGGCCATGGCGCTTGAGCAGTTTGGGAATGGCGTAGACCGGGCCGATGCCCATCTCATCGGCATTGCAACCGGCCACCGCCAGGCCACGATAGATACCCAGCGGTGCGAGGCCGCGTTGTTCGGCCAGCTTGGCGCTCATCAACACCGAGGCCGATGCGCCGTCAGACAGCTGCGAGGCGTTGCCGGCAGTGATGAAACGCCCGGGCTCGGTCCACTGCCCGCCCTGCCACACCGGCTCCAGCGCGGTGAGGCTGGCCAGGGTGGTGTCGGCGCGATTGCATTCGTCGTGCAGCAAGGTCACGGTCTCGAAGCGGGTCTCGCCGCTGGCCTTGTCGACGATCGCCTTGCGTGTGCTCAGCGGCGCCAGTTCCAGGTCGAACAGGCCAGCGGCTTGCGCCTGGGCGGTGCGCATCTGGCTCTGCAAGGCATAGGCATCCTGCTCGTGGCGCGACACGCCGTAGCGCTGGGCAACGATTTCGCCGGTTTCGATCATCGGGATGTACGCCTGCGGGTCGCGCTCAAGCACGGCGCTGGACTGATTGCGGTAGAGGTTCTTGTGCTTGTTCTGCACCAGCGAGATCGACTCCAGGCCGCCGGCAACGGCGATGTCGATTTCATTGCAGATAATGCCCTTGGCCGCCAGGGCAATGCTCATCAGGCCCGAGGCGCACTGGCGCTCGACGGCCATCCCGGCCACCGACGACGGCAGGCCGCCGGCAATCGCGCACAAGCGCCCGAGGTTGTAGCCCTGGGTGCCCTGCTGGGCGGCGGCGCCGATGATCACATCATCGACCTGGTCGGCCTCGATGCCCGCGCGCCGTACGGCCTCGCGCAGCACATGGCCGCCGAGAGCAGGCGCTTCGGTGTCGTTGAAAGCACCGCGAAAGGCCTTGCCGATCGGCGTGCGGGCGGTAGAAACGATAACGGCTTCATTCATGTTCAAGTGCTCCGATGCCTGGATTCAGGCGGGGTAATAACGGCTGATGGTGTCGACCACACAACCCGGGCGCTGCTGGCCCTCGATTTCGACGCTGACGCGGATCACCGCCTGCACGCCGCCACTGACCTGCTCGGCGCTGATCAGCTGGGCATTGCCCCGCACCCGCGAACCCACCGGCACCACGCTGGGAAAACGCACGCGTTCGCAGCCATAGTTGACGCCCATGGCGATGCCGCGCACGTCGACGATCTGCGGCAGGAACAGGTTGACCAGGGCCAGGCTCAGGTAGCCGTGGGCGATGCAGGCGCCAAACGGGCCGCTGGCGGCGCGCTGCGGGTCGACATGAATCCACTGGTGATCGCCACTGGCCTCGGCGAACAGGTCGATGCGCGCCTGGTCGATGAGCAGCCAGTCGCTGACGCCCAGCACCTCGCCGAGGGCTTCGTGCAAGGCGTGCGGCGTGTCGAATATGCGCGTCATGCTCAGGCCCTCTGGCTGGAAACCGACAGCACTTCGCCGGTCATGTACGAGCTGTAGTCGCTGGCCAGGAACATCATCACGTTGGCCACCTCCCAGACTTCGGCGGCGCGACCGAAGGCTTCGTTGGCCGCCAGCTGTTCAAGCACTGCCTGGGGTGCGGAGCGGGCGAGAAAATCATGCAGGGCGATACTCGGGCTGACCGCATTGATGCGGATACCGTGGCTGGCCGCCTCGACCGCCGCGCAACGGGTCAGGGCCATGACCCCGGCCTTGGCCGCGGCGTAGTGCGATTGCTCCTTCTGCGCGCGCCAGCCGAGCACCGAGGCGTTGTTGACGATGACCCCGGCGCGGCGCTCCATCATCTTCGGCAACATCGCGCGGGTCATGCGCATGGTGCCGGTGAGGGTGACGTCGAGCACCCGCTGCCACTCCTGGTCGGGCATGTCGACCAGCGCCCGTGAGCCGCCGAGGCCGGCGTTGTTGATCAGCACATCAACGCCGTGCAGGTCGCGCTCGGCGCAGCTGACCAAGTGCTGCACCTGGGCTTCGTCGGTGACGTTGCACAGCACGCCAGATACCTCGGCAAGCCCGGTGGCCTGGCGAATCTTGCCCACCGCCTCGTACAGGCGGCCTTCGTGGATATCACTGATCATCAAAGCCCGGCAGCCCTCTTCGGCGGCACGCAAGGCGGCGGAAAAACCGATACCGGAACCGGCCGCCGCAGTGATCAGCACGGACTTGCCGCGCAACAGGCCATGGCCCGCTACATAGTTGGGGGTGGACATCGACTAACTCCTTCGGTCAGGGACGCAGGCGCGGTTCTTTGGGCATGCCCAGGGCGCGCTCGGCGATGATGTTGCGCTGGATCTCGTTGCTGCCGCCGTACAGGGTGTCGGCGCGACTGAACAGGTACAGCGATTGCAGCCGGGTGAGCTGGTAGGGCGCGGCCTCGAGCAGTTCGGCGTCGGGGCCGAGCACGTCCATGGCCAGCTTGCCGAGGTTGGCGTGCCAGCTGGACCAGAACAGCTTGTAGATGGTCGCCTCCTTGCGCAGCGCGCCGTCCTGGGCACCGGAGAGCATGCGCAGCGAGTTGTAGCGCATGATCCGCAAGCCGCACCAGGCTTCGGCCAGGCGCTGGCGCAGCAGCGGGTCGCGGGCTGCGCCATTGGCCTTGGCGATGGTGATGACCTCGTTCAGTTCGTTGGCAAACTGCATCTGCTGACCGAGGGTCGAGACCCCGCGCTCGAAGCCGAGCAAGGCCATGGCGATCTTCCAGCCGTCACCCGGCTGGCCGATGAGGTTGGCGGCATCGGTGCTGGCGTTGTCGAAGAACACTTCGTTGAATTCCGAGGTACCGGTCATCTGCTCGATCGGCCGCACGCTGATGCCGGCCTGGGCCATCGGCACCAGCAGGAACGACAGGCCGCGATGGCCGACGCTGCCAGGCTCCGTGCGGGCGATCACGAAGCACCAGTCCGACTCGTGGGCCAGCGAGGTCCAGACCTTCTGGCCGTTGATCACCCATCTGCCGTGTTCAAGACTGGCGCGGGTCTTGACGTTGGCAAGATCGGAGCCTGCGCTTGGTTCCGAGTAGCCCTGGCACCAAAACTGCGTGCCGCTGACGATGCCGGGCAGCAGGCGGCGCCTTTGCTCGTCGTTGCCGAAGGCGGCGATGGTCGGCCCGGCCAAGCCTTCGCCGATATGACCCATGCGCCCGGGGCCGCCGGCGCGGGCGTACTCTTCATGGAAGATCACCTGCTGGCTGATCGACAGGTCCCGGCCGCCATGCTCCGGCGCCCAGCCGACACAGGTCCAGCGGCCTTCGGCCAGCTTGCGCTCCCAGGCTTTGCGCTGCTGCGGGTACATGTGTTCGTCGCCCGGACCACCGCGAAAGCGCAGGGGCTCGAACTCACCGCAAAGGTTGCCGGCCAGCCAGTCGGCGACCTCCTGACGAAAGCGCTCGTCCTGTTCACTGAAACTGATTTTCATGGCTGCTCTCCGATGATCAGCGTGGCGATCTGCTGCAGATGCCAGGCCGGTGCGCCGAGGTAGCTCTCGCTGGCGCGGGCACGCTTGAAATACAGGTGTGGGTCGTATTCCCAGGTGAAACCGACGCCGCCATGCAGCTGGATCGACTCCGCCGCACAGTGAAAATAGCTTTGCGAGCACTGCGCCTTGGCCAGGGCGGCGGCCAGCGGCAGCTCGGCGGCCACCTGCGGGTCGCCCTGCGGGTCGAGCACTTCCTGGGCCACACAGGCGGCGTAGTAGCTGGCCGAGCGTGCGCACTCGACCTGCAGCATCATGTCGGCGGCGCGGTGCTTGAGGGCCTGAAAGCTGGCGATCGGGCGGCCGAACTGCTGGCGCTCCTGCATATACGCGACGCTCAGGTCGAGGACCTGCTGGGCCCCGCCGACCTGCTCTGCGGCAAGACCAATGCAGGCCAACTGCAGCACCTTGTGCAAGGCCGGCCAAGCGTTGCCGACCTCACCCAGCAGTGCCTCGGGGCCCAGATAGACGCGGTTGAACTGCAGGCGCGCCAGGCGCCGGGTCTGGTCCATGGTCGGCAGCCACTGGCGCTCGATGCCTTCGCGGCCGGCCTCGACGGCAAACAGGCTGATCCCGCTCTCATTGGTGCTGCCCGGAGTACGGGCAGCAACGATCAACAAGCCGGCGCAGTCGCCGTCGATCACCTGGCCGAACAGGCCATCGACGACAAAGCCCTCGCCTTCGGCGCTGGCCGTGGCCTGGATATCCTCCGCGCCCCAGCCGCTGCCGCGAGTGAACGCCAGGGTGGCGGTGAGGCGGCCCTCGGCAATGGGCGCAAGCCAGGTGTTTTTCTGCGCCTCGTCAGCGGTCAGCAGCAAAGCGGGTGTGGCCAGGCAGGCGGTGGCGAAGAACGGTGAGCAGAACAACCGCCGGCCCATCTGTTCGAGCAGGATGTTCAGCTCGACAAAGCCCAGGCCCAGGCCACCGTAGGCCTCGGGGATGTGAATCGCCGGCCAGTACATCTCGGTGCACAGGCGCTGCCAGAGGGCCGGGTCGTAGCCTTTTTCGCTGCCCATGGCCGCGCGCACGGCGGCGCAATTGGAGACATCGGCGAGAAAGCCCTCGGCCGAAGTACGGATCATTTCCTGTTCGTCGCTGAATGCAAATTCCATCGCGGCGCCTTTTACTCGTCTGGCGGATGTACCGGCGAGTGTGGCCAGATGCGTTGGCGGCAGAATCGTTTGCCTCGCCTAGTCCGTATGGCCGATGTGCCTGGATTGCAGCCGATCGCGGGTCAAGCCCGCTCCCACTGGATTGGCAGTGCCCTCAAGGTTGGTGCGGGACCTGTGGGAGCTGGCTTGCCAGCGATGGGGCCAGTACTGCCGGCACATCAGGTGGCGGCTGGATTGCGACCGCTGCGCGCTCGATCGCCGGCAAGTCCGGCTCCCACTGGATTGGCAGTGCCCTCAAGGTTGGTGCGGGACCTGTGGGAGCTGGCTTGAACTGGTCAACAGATTTTGGACACCGGTTTAGGTTCAT
>NZ_JBGOGX010000036.1:0-40389 GCF_054788455.1 Pseudomonas sp. ZL2
CAGCACATCAGTGTTGCCTGGATTACGACCGCTGCGCGCTCGATCGCCGGCAAGGCCGGCGTACACAGATCCACTGTGGGAGCTGGCTTGCCAGCGATGAGGCCAGTCCAGTCAGCACATCAGTGTTGCCTGGATTACGACCCCTGCGGACTCGATCGCCGGCAAGGCCGGCTCCCACAGGTCCGGTGTACACCGATCCATTGTAGGAGCGGGCTTGACCCGCGATGAGGCCCTCAAGGCGTGACGATATTGAACTGCGGGCTGAAGCTGTCGAGGGTGCCCAGCAACTCGGCGATTTTCTTGCCGTTGCCTTCGACCTTGATCAAGCCCTTTTGCATCGCCGTCGGGAAGTCCAGCTGCTTGAGGCTGATCTGCTCAAGCGTCGCCTTGTTCATGCTCAAGCTCGCATCAGCCTTGGGGTTCAAACCCGCACGATGGGTCAGTACGCCGTTACGCAAGGTCAGGTTGAAGGCCTGATCCGGCTCGGTGAAGCTCCAGTTCAGGTTCAGGTCATGGCCCACCGCCTTGTCGACATCGACCCGCACCGCCATGTAGTCGAAGAACATGTCCGCAGTCAGCGCCCGCACCATGTCCACCGACACCGAACTGCCCGCCTGGCTCGGCACACCATTGCGCAACTCCATGGCACCGGTCAGGTACATGTTGCGCCAGGTGGCGTTCTCGCTCTGGTAACCCAGCTGTTCCATCGCCTCAGCCTGCACGCTACGTGCCCGGGCATTGTCCGGCTGGGCAAACAGCAGCTGGTTGCCCAGTTGCACCGCCCAGCGATACTCACCCTTGTCCATTGCCGCACGCACCTTGGCCAGCACCGCCTCGCCACCGCCCATGGCCTCGACATAGTGCTGGGCGCTCTCGACCGGCGGCAACGGGTTGAGGTTGGCCGGGTTGCCGTCGTAAAAGCCCATGTAGCGCTGGTACACCGCCCGCGCGTTGTGGCTCAGCGAGCCGTAGTAGCCACGGGTGTACCACTTCTTCGCCAGCTCCCCGGGCAGGGTCTGCATGTTCTGCGCGATCTCCATCGGCGTCAGGCCCTGGTTGAGCAGGTGCAGGGTGCGGTCGTTGAGGAAGGCATACATGTCGCGCTGGTCGGCGATCAGCGTGCGCACCTGTTCAGCGCCCCAGGTCGGCCAGTTGTGCTGGCCGAAGAGCACTTCGGTCTTGTCGCCGTAACGCGTCAGGCTGGCGTCCAGGTACTGTGACCAGGCCTTGGCATCGCGCACCTGGGCGCCGCGCGGGGTGAGGATGTTGTGCATGGTCTGCGAGGCGTTTTCGGCAATGCCCAGGGCCTTGAACTGCGGCAGGTACAGGTTCATTTCCGCCGGTGCTTCGGTGCCAGGGGTCAATTGGAATTCAAGCTCGATGCCCGCCACGGTGCGGGTCTCGTACGGCTTGCTGATCAGGTCGCTGGGCTCGATCAGGGTGATGCTGCCGCCGGTGGCCAACGCCTTGCCGATCCCGGTGTCGACCTGGCCCTGGGCGCCGCGCGGCAGGTACAGACCGAACTGGTACTGGGCGCGACGGCTCATGGCGTTGCCGGCGTAGACGTTCTCGCTCATCACGTGTTCCATGAAGCCGCTGGGGGCGAACACCTTGACCTTGCCGGCCTTGACGTCGGCCTCGTCGATCACCCCGCGCACGCCGCCAAAATGATCGGTATGGCTGTGGCTGTAGATCACCGCCACCACCGGTTTGCGCGGGCGGTTCTGGTAGTACAGCTGCAGCGCGGCGCGGGCGGTTTCGGCGGTGGTCAGCGGGTCGATGATGATCAGCCCGTCGTCGCCTTCGATGAGGGTCATGTTGGCCAGGTCCAGGCCACGCACCTGGTACAGCCGCGGCGCTACTTCGAACAAGCCAGCGTGGGCGTTGAGCTGGGCCAGGCGCCAGAGGCTGGGGTTGACGCTGTCGGGGCGGTCTTGCGCGGCGAGGAATTTATAGCCCTCAAGGTTCCACACCGGTTTGCCGGCGGCATCGCTGACCTGGCCGTCGAACGGCGCGATCAGGCCGCGGGTGACTGCTTCGTAATCGGCGCGGTCGCTGAAGGGCAGTTGCGTCAGCACGGCGGCATTGCTGCTGCGGGTCTGTTCGCTGGCACCAACCGGTGCCTGGGCGGCATGCAGGGTCTGGCTCAGGCAGGCGGCAGCAATCAGGCTGGCCAGGCGCGTACGCGGGTGCAGGGGTAGGCAGGGCATGGCAACTCCATTTTTTGTCGTTATGGCACACGGCTTCGAGGCTAAGGCTCGGCCCTGGCCCGGCAACAAGCCGTGGACGACAAAATCCATGCAGGCCCTGCTCAGGGCGCTGCGCCGCCCTGGCGTTCAGCCACTGCACGCAAGGTGCGCAAGGAGATGACAGGTGCATCGAGGACGAACTGGTTGGCCAGCCACGAGGGGATGTCCCCGGCCGGGTCGGCCTGTAGTTCGTAGGTCACTTCGGTGAGCTGTTCGCCCTTGGGCACGAAGGTCCACAGGCCCTTGAGCTGGCGCACGCGGATCTGCCCCGGTACATGCTTGACCATGCCGGGCACGGCCTTGAGACGACGCACCAGGCTGCCGTCGTCGCGGCGCTCGCTCTGCACCTGGATCACCATGTCCCGGGTGCTGGCCGGCCAGGGCAGGGCAGTGGTCAGGTAGACCCAGGTGCTGTCGCCATCGACCTTGAGCAGGCGCATGTCGGCGCAGCCGTACAGCCATTTGCAGGCGACCCGCAGGTTCTCCTGCAGGTCGCTGAGGGTGGGCACGCTGGCCTTGATCAGCGCGACGCCGCGAAACTGCTGGTACCGGGAGCCCGGCACGTCGCTGAGGTAGACCTGAATGCCGTCGTCGTCCTGCACCAGATGCCAGGGTTCGGCCGCGCTGGCGCAGGTGCTGACGGCCAGCAACGCACAGAGAGCAAAGCGAAGGCTCATGAACGGTTCCATTACCGGGCAAATGTTCAGAGCATAGTGCCTGGCGTCAGATCTGGCTGGACATGGGCTGCACTCAGGGCAGGACCGACACCGGGTAGACCGCGTCAGCCACGTTCAGCGGCTTGGGGATCAGGCCCAGGCCCTGGAAGGTGTCGGCGAGCTTCTGCTGTTCGGCGGTGATCTTCGCGTCGATGGCCACGGCGTTGTAGTTGCGGCGCTCGCTGGCTACCTGCAACACGTCGGCGCCGATACCCAGTTGCGGCGCCAGCAGGGCGGCGACTTCGTCGGGCTGCTGGTTGGCCCAGCTGCTGACCTTGGCCAATTCGCTGAAGAAGGTTTTCAACAGCGCGCGGTTGTCGTCGGCAAAGGCCGCCGACGACAGGTAGAAGGTGCGGTTATTGGACAGCCCGCTGCCGTCGCGCAGGTTCTTCAGGCCCGGCTGTTTTTCCGCGGCGGCGAGGAAGGGGTCCCAGAGGGTAACGGCCTGGACGCTACCCGACTGCAGTGCGGCCACGGCGTCGGCGGCATTGTTGACGTAGGCCGGGGTGATGTCCTTGTAGCTCAGGCCGGCGTCCTGCAGGGCCACGGCCAGCAGGTACTGGGCGTTCCAGCCGCGTCCGGTGGCCACGCGCTGGCCCTTGAGGGCGGCGACGTTGGCGATGTGGTCCTGCTCGCGCACCACCAGGCCGATGCCTTTGGGGTACGGCTGCTCGGCAGCCAGGTACACCACCGGCTTGCCGGCGGCCTGGGCAAACACCGACGGCGCATCGGCGGCATGACCAAGGTCGATGGCGCCGGTGCTCAAGGCTTCGAGCAGTTGTGGGCCGGCGGCGAATTCGTACCAGCTGACGTTCACCCCTTGCGGTGCCAGGGCTTTTTCCAGGGCGCCGCTGCCTTTGAGGATGTTGATGCTGTTGAACTTCTGGTAGCCGATGCGCAGGGTTTTGCTCGGTTCGGCATGGGCCAGCGGGCCGGGCAGCAGCAGCGCGGCGAAGGCGGCAAACAGGCCACCGGTGAGCAGGCGACGCAGGGGGGAATGGGGCGTGTGCGACATGGGCGGACTCCTGGGATTCAAGGGCAAGGCATGCCCGAAAATATAAGGAGCCCGGCCAGGCCCTTCAATTTTTTTATTCCAAATAGTTAGATTGTTTAGTTATTTTTATATCCTTTTATTCCTGTGGGGGCGGGCTTGCCCCGCGATAGCGATATGACTGACAGACCGCTATCGCGGGGCAAGCCCGCTCCTACAGGGTTAGAACTGCCATTGCACGCCCAGCGAGTAGCCGGCCTGATTGCCCTCGCTGTGGGCAAAGCGGCTGTTGACTTCGGCAAACACCCCCAGCTGCTCGGTGAACATCAACTGCGCACCCAACTGCGCGCGGCCAAAGTCCTTGTCGACACTGCCCATGTCCGCCACCCGCACGCGGCCGTCGGCATTGCTGGTCAGGTCGATCTCATCCAGGCGGCCATCGGCCAGTTCGCGGACCCAGCGCACGCTGGCGTAGGGCTGCAGGGCCATGTTCGCACCCAGGCCGACGCTGCCATGCAGGCGCCAGCCGAGGCTGGCTTCGAGGGCGTCGTAGTTCTGCTTCTCGTAGCCCAGGGCGGTGCGCAGGCTTTCGTCTTCGTGGAAGTCGTCGATGCGGTAGTGCATGTAGTCCAGGCCCGCGACCGGGCCGGTCTTCAAGGCGCCGAAGCTGAAGTCGTAACCGCCGTCCACCCGCGCGCCCCAGAACCACGCCGAGGTGTCGCCGCTCAGGCGCTGGTCGAGCAGCACCGGGCCGTTGCTGGCCTGGATGTACACCGAACGCTTGCTATCAAAGCGGGTATGCCCGGCACTCAGCTCGCCGGCCAGCCATTGCGGGCCGCCATCGTTGAGCAGGGCGAACAGCCCGGCCTGCCAAGCGTCGCCTTCGATGCGCCCGCCATGGTCGAGGGAATCGCGGCTGCGCTGGAAGCTCAGGCTGGCGCCGACGGTGAGGGCTTCGTTGAGGCGGTAGTCCCCGACACCATAGACCCCCACGCGTTTCGACTCCGGATTGCCCGGCGCATCGAAGCCGCTGTCAGGCGAAACCTCGCCTTCCACACCCACCTCACCGTCAAAACTGCCGACCGCCCGTGAGGCGTCCAGCAGGCTCAGCCATCGGCGGTCATGCAGGCGGGTCAGGGCCTGGTGCTGACGTTGCAACTGGTCTTCCATCTGCCGGGCCATGGCCCCTCCGGAAGCAGTGGCGGCGAGCAGGTCGGCGTTGGTCAGCTCCAGCACCAGGCGGGTCAGCAGCCGTGAGAAGTCGCTCAAGCGCTGGTCGATGCGCTGCTGGCCGAAGGCGTTGGTCAGCACCTGTTGGTTGTCTTCGGCTGGGTCGTGCCAGGTCGAGCCGCCGGGGATCGCCGGGTTGTCGGTCTGCTCGTAGCCGTCCAGCTCGCCCAGCTCCCAGTTGGTCGCTTCGATGAACAGCACCGGCACGTTGAGGTCCTTGAAACTTTCACCGTCGCTGCAGCAGCCGGTGCCGGCCGGGTACGCGGGGTTGAGGCCAGGGTTGGTGAACAGCGGGATGTTCATCTCCTGGGCGATGCGCAACAGCTGGTCGCGGTAGGCACCCAGGGCCGGGTTGGCAACGCTGTTGCTGGCGGCGTGGGCGTACATCTTGTCGCCGGTGATCAGGCTGTCGAGGTTGATCATGCCCAGCAGGTTGGCGCGCTGGCTGTCGCTCAACGAGGCGACGTAGGCACGCGAACCGCGCAGGCCTTCTTCCTCGGCACCAAAACCGACCACTTCCAGGCCGTTCTCCAGGGCCACGCCGCCGAGGTTGCGGGCGATCTCGGTGAGTACCGCAGCGCCCGAGGCATTGTCGTCCAGGCCTTGCAGGGTGGGGCGGCCGAAGTAGGTGTCGTAGTGGGCGCCGAGCACCACGTAGGTGCTGTTCTGGCCCGGGGCTGAAGCGATGACGTTCTGCGAGCTGCGGTTGCCGGCCCAGGTGAAGTCCTGGCGACGGGTCTGGTAGCCGTAGCCCAGTTGCGCTTGCATCAGGGCGGTAGCACCTTCGAAACTGGCGGTACCCCGGTAACGCCCGGGGTAGTCGTTGATCAGACGGTCCAGGGTCTGACCGGCATACTCGCCATATTCGTAGGCGCTGGCGCCGGATGACAACATTGCACAACCCAGGCTTACAGCGACTGCTAACGGTTTGAACACGGCACTTTTCCTTATGTGTCGTTACGAAAGGCGCATCATAGGATGCGCCGCGTCGCAGCAAGCAGGATGTGTACCGTTTTGTGACTGATGTAGGAAATTAACGGCATGAAGGTTCAGATCAAACCTGCACTTGAGCGTGAAAAACAACACTTTGAGGCGATGCTTCCGGAGTATTTGCGCGAACTCGGTGTCGACGGGGACTACCCTTATTTACCGCTCTACTGGCAGGAGCCAGGGCGATTTGCCTACCTGCTGCTGGTTGAGGACGAAATAGCAGGGTTTGCCCTGGTTCGCCAGCAGCCAGAGCGCGCGGTGTCCGAACTGGCCGAGTTCTATGTCGTCAGTGCCTATCGCCTGGCAGGGGTCGGCCATGCTGCGGCGCAGGGGCTGTTCGATTTGCACCGTGGCCCGTGGGAGCTATCGGTACTGGCGGATAACCTCGCCGGCCTGCGCTTCTGGCCAAGGGTCTTGCCGGCGGGGGCACATGCGCAAACCATTGAGACGCCCGAAGGGGTGCAATACACCCAGTTCGAGTTTGTCAGTGTTTAGCCGGCCAACTGGGCCAGCAGTGCGGCGATCGCCACCTTGGCCACCTGCGCATCCTGCTCGGACTTGACCCCGGAGACGCCGACCGCGCCGATCACCTGGCCATCGACCAGCAGCGGTACGCCGCCTTCCAGGGTGGCGTTGAGCACAGGCACCGAGAGAAAGGCCGTGCGCCCGCCGTTGATGATGTCTTCATAGACCTTGCTTTCCTTGCGCCCGAGGGCTGCGGTGCGGGCCTTTTCCTGGGCGATGTAGGCGCTGATCGGCGGGCAGCCGTCCAGGCGTTCCAGGGCCAGTGGGTGGCCGCCGTCATCGACCACGGCGATGCTCACCGCCCACTGGTTGGCCTGGGCTTCGGCGCGGGCGGCGGCAAGCAGTTGCGCGACTTCCTGTTGGGTCAGTACGGCTTTGCTGAGCATGGGGGAGGGCTCCACGAATGATGGGCGGGACGGGATGCATCACTATTACCGTAGACGTTGCCGGATGTTTCTTGTCACTGCCTGCGACAACAGGCCGCACCCCGTAAATACTGGGATACAGACGTACGGGTCGCTGCGCGCTGGAACCTGCGTCCACCGCCATGACAAAATGCGAAGGTTTCTCGACATGCCCTCTATCCAGGGGCTGGCACCTTCCCAAAAGGATGGTTACATGACTGATTTACTGACCCGGCGCCAGGTTGTTGCCGGGATCAGCCTGCTGGGCCTCGGCGCCCTTGCAGGTTGCGACCCCCGTTCCGGAGGCGCGCTGGACTTCAAGTACGGCAAGGACATGAGCAACAAGATCCTCGGCCGTTCGTTCAAGCTCAAGGATACCCAAGGCAACGTCCGAACCCTGTCGAGTTTCTGGGGTTCGATGCCGATGGTGTTCTTCGGTTTCACCCAGTGCCCGGCGGTGTGCCCGACCACCCTGGCGCGCGCGGCGCAGATCAAGAAGCTGATGGGCCGCGACGCCGGCTTCTTGCAGGTGGTGTTCATCAGCCTCGACCCCGAGCGCGATACCCCCGAGGTGCTCGACGCCTACGTCAAGGCGTTCGACCCGTCGTTCGTGGCGTTGTCCGGCACCCTTGAAGAAACCGCGGCGGCAGCCCGGGAGTTCGGGGTGTTCTACGAGAAGGTGCCAGCCGGCGATACCTATACCATCTCGCACACCTCGACCAGCTACGTCTTCGATTCCCGCGGCCAGCTGCGCCTGGGCCTGTCCCATTCGCTCAATGCAAAAGAGTGCGCAGAAGACCTGCTCACTGTCATGGAGGTGTGTTAATGCTTCGCAACCCTGTCAAACGTACCCTGGCCGCGCTGGCCCTGATCGGCCTGGCCTTGCCGGCCATGGCTGAAACCACCGTCAGCGACGCCTGGGCGCGGGCCACCGTGCCACACCAGAAGTCCAGCGGTGCCTTCATGATCCTCACTGCCAGCACTGACAGCAAGCTGCTCAGCGTGGCCTCGCCGGTGGCCAGGACCGTGCAGGTGCACCAGATGACCATGGAAAATGACGTGATGAAAATGGGCGAGGTCGACAGTGTGCCGCTGCCGGCAGGCAAGGCAGTGAGCCTCGACCCTAACGGTTATCACGTGATGCTCATGGACCTGAACCAGCAGCTCAAGGAAGGCGAGCAGGTGCCGCTGACCCTGGTGGTCGAGGATGCCAAGGGCGTCAAGCAGAGCATTGAAGTGAAGGCGCCGGTGCGGGCGCTGAATGCTGAAGCCATGTCGGGCCACCAGCACATGCATTGATCGCCGCCACGCGCTCGACAACAAGCCAGGCTGCAGTCAAGAACCGCAGCCTGGCTTTTTTGTGCGTGACGTCAAAATATTTAAATCGTAATAGTATTTAATTCGCAATTACAAATCGTTACCATTTGCGCCCCTTTACAATCTTTACAAAAAAAGGATCGCATGGTGGCTCTTTCGCGCATTCACCCGGCTTCTCTCTCCGTGCTCGGTGTCCTGGTCGTTCCAGCGCTGCACGCTGAAACCCTGGCTATTCCGGCAACCTCGGTCAACAGCAACTATGAAGAACAAAGCTACAAGGCCAGTGAAAGCCGCAGTGCGCTGAAAATCGACGCGCCACTGCGCGATATTCCGCAAACCGTCAACGTCGTGCCGCAAAGCGTGATCAAGGATCAGGGCGCGCAATCGATGGAGGATGTGCTGAAGAACGTGCCGGGTATCGGCCTGTCCAACGGTGACGGCCAGCGCGACCAGGTGACGATTCGCGGTTTCAGTGCCATTGGCGACATGTATGTCGATGGCATGCGCGACGACGCCCTGTATTACCGCGATCTGTCCAATGTCGAGCGGGTCGAGGTGGTCAAGGGCCCGGCGGCCGTGCTCTATGGCCGTGGCTCCTCCGGCGGCCTGATCAACAGCGTGAGCAAGAAGCCCACCTTCAACCCGGTGCAGGAAGTGGGGGTCAGCTTCGACAGCGAGGGCAAGCGCCGTACCCAGTTCGACACCGGCTGGGCCGACCAGCAGCAGGGTGACAAGGCGTTTCGCCTGACCGGCGCCCTGGAAGACAGCGACACCTTCCGCGACGATGGCTACATCGACCGCAAGGCCCTGGCACCCTCGGCTTACTTCAAGCTGTCCGATGACCTGGAGCTGAACCTGGGCGCCACCTACCTGTACGACAAGCGCCTGATCGATTTCGGCATCCCGGCCCTGGGCAAGCGCCCGGTCGATGTCGACCGCGACAAGCGCTTCGGCGCCGCCGACCCGGATGACGATTACGCCCGCAGCGAGGTGTTTTCCTTCAGCGCCGGCGTCGACTACCGGATCAATGACAGCTTCACCCTGAGCAACACCAGCCGCTACTACCACTACGACCTGGACCGCAACAACACCTTGGCTGATTCCAGCCCGACCCGCTTCGTCACCGCTGCCAATGGTGAACTGCTGGTCAAGCTCAATCGCGGCAACGTGCAACGCACCGAAGACGGCTGGTTCAACCAGACCGAGCTCAAGCAGCAGGCCGTGCTGGCCGGCATGAACCACAACCTGTTGTACGGCGTGGAGCTCGGCCGTCAGGTCAAGGACCAGAGTGTGTTCAGCCAGAACAACGTGGCCCAGGTGCCGGTGTTCCGCGACGGCCTGGTTGATGTGCCGTTCCAGGCCAACCGCCAGACCGCCAAGGGCACCACCACCCAGGACACCGCAGGTTTCTACGTACAGGACCTGATTGAGCTGGCGCCGCAGTGGAAGGCCCTGCTCGGGGTGCGTTACGACGTGTTTGACCAGGAGTACGGCGACGACCTGACCCGCACCGACCTGTCGCGTACCGACACCACCTGGAGCCCGCGCATCGGCCTGGTCTACCAGCCGGACGCGATCCAGTCCTATTACGTGTCGGTCAGCCGCTCCTACCAACCTTCGTCGGAAGTGTTCGCCCTCAGTGCCGGCAACCAGGGCCTGGAACCGGAAGAGACCACCAACTACGAAATCGGCGCCAAGTGGGACTTGCTCGACAGCCGCCTGGCACTGACTGCGGCCTTGTTCCGCCTGGAACGCACCAACATGAAAACCACCGACCCGGCCAACCCGGCGCAGCTGGTGCTGGCGGGTGAGCAACGTACCGACGGCTTCGAAGCGACGCTGAGCGGGCAACTGACGGACAAGTGGCAGGTCTACGGCGGCTTTGCCTTCCTCGATGCCGAAATCACCAAGTCCACCAGCCGCACCAACGGCGTGGCCAACGAAGGCCAGACCCCGACCCTGACCCCGCGCACCAGCGCCAACCTGTGGCTGGTGCGCTCGTTGACCGAACACTGGCGTGTGGGCATGGGCGCCAACTATGTGGACGAACGCTATACCGCGCTGGATAACGTCGTGGTGATGCCGTCCTACACCACCGTGGACGCTGCACTGCTGTACAACCAGCCGAAGTGGGACATGGCCCTGCGCCTGCGTAACGTCTTTGACCGCGACTACTACGCCTCGGCCCACGGCTCGGTGGACCTGATCACCCCCGGGGCGCCCCGGACCCTCGAGCTGAGCACCAACTACCGCTTCTGACGCCAGTGCCGGGGCAGCGCAGCAGCGGCTGCGTTGCCCCGTTTCAACGCTGGCGCCGCCGGCCGGTGAGCATCGACAGCGGCAGGTTCTCCTTCAGCCGCCAGCTCTCGAACAGCGCCGCCGCAATGTGCAGGCACACCAGCGCCAGCAGGGCGTCGGCCATCAACTCATGGATATCGCGCAGGCCGTCTTCACCCCAGAAGTAATAGATCTCTTCCATCATGAAACCGCTGACGCCAAGGCCGGCCATCAGCAGCAACATCAGTACCATCACCAGTGCGCCCAACGGCGAATGCCCGAGGCGGTGGCAGTTTTCGCCGCGGTACAACGCCTGCAGGTGCCACTGCAGTCGTGTTGGCGTCGGCCAGAAGTCCGCCCAGCGCGCCGCCGGGGTGCCGACAAAGCCCCATACGCTACGTAGCAGCACGATCGCCAGGCCGTAATAGCCCAGCCAGCGGTGCCAGCCGTCGCCTTCTTCGGTGAGAAAATAACCGCCGACAAACACCACCACCAGCGACCAGTGGCACAGGCGCACCACCGGGTCCCAGAGGCGCAGGCTATCGCCGCTCACTTCAGTCGATCTCTTCCTTCACCTTTTTACCGGTGACCGGATCGAAGTAGATCTCGACTTTTTTACCGTCCTTGTTCTTGCCGTAGATCTCGTAGCAGTTGCCATCGGTGACCTTGAACTTCTTGATCTCGTAGCCCTGTTTTTTCAGTTCTTCCTGGAAGTTGTTCTGGTCTTGCCATTGCACCTTGTCGGCGGTGCTGCATTCGGTCTTGGCCAGAACGGCCGGGCTTACGACGAGCAATGAGACCAGTAGAAGCTGACGCATGACGAGTCCTCGGGTTGTCGAACAGGGGTTGCCCGATTGAGCTTATGCCAGGGTTGGCGACTTCGCTAGCGCCTCGTCCAGCAGCTCGATCCAGTGGCGCACCGGCGTGCGTCCGGCGCCGTCGAGGTGGGTCTGGCAGCCGATGTTGGCAGTGACGATCAGGTCCGGCTGGCCGCTTTCCAGGGCATCGAGCCTGTTGTCGCGCAACTGCCTGGCCAACGTCGGCTGGGTCAGCGAATAGGTGCCGGCCGAGCCGCAGCACAGGTGGCCGTCGGGCACGTTGCTGAGGTTGAAACCCAGGCGCTTGAGCAGGGCTTCGACGCTGCCGCCAAGCTTCTGCGCATGCTGCAAGGTGCATGGGCAATGCACCGCCAGCAGCTGGCCGCTGTGGCAGGCCAGTGGTTCCAGGGGCTCGACGCTGATGACCTCGACCAGGTCCCTGGCCAGTTCGCTGACCCGCCGGGCTTTGGCGGCGTACTGCGCATCGCCCTGCAGCAGCTTGGCGTACTCCTTGACGAAGGCGCCACAACCGCTGGCCGTCTGCACGATGGCTTCGGCACCGGCCTCGATGGCCGGCCACCAGGCGTCGATGTTGCGCCGGGCGCGCTCAAGGCCGCTGGCTTGTGCATCCAGGTGATAGTCGACAGCACCGCAGCAGCCGGCCTGGGGCGCCGCGGTGACGCTGATGCCCAGGCGATCGAGCACCCGCGCCGTGGCGGCGTTGGTGTTGGGTGACAGGGTCGGTTGCACGCAGCCTTCGAGCAGCAGTACGCGCCGGGGATGGCGGGGCTGTGGACGGGGTTGCGCGGGGGGCACCGAGCGCGGCAGCTTGGCCTTGAGCGGTGCCGGCAGCAGGCTGTCGACGCTGCGTCCCAGCTGCACCAGGCGCTTGAAGGCCGCCGGGTGGCTGGCCAGGTTGCGCAGCCCACGGCGCAAGGCCCGTTGCAGGGGCGGGCGAGGCACGGCCTGATCGACCACGGCGCGGCCGATATCCAGCAGGTTGTGGTAATCGACGCCGGACGGGCAGGTGGTTTCGCAGTTGCGGCACGACAGGCAACGGTCCAGGTGCAGTTGGGTCTTGGCACTGGCGGGGTGGCCTTCGAGCACCTGCTTGATCAGGTAGATGCGTCCGCGCGGGCCGTCCAGCTCGTCGCCGAGCAGTTGGTAGGTCGGGCAGGTGGCATTGCAGAAGCCGCAGTGCACGCAGGTGCGCAGGATGCTTTCGGCTTCTTCGGCGCGGGCCAGGCGTTTGGCGGCATCGCTCAAGGTGGTTTGCATGGCTCAGATCTCCGCGTACATCCGCCCGGGGTTGAAGATCCCTTGTGGGTCGAGGCGCTGCTTGAGTTGCTGGTGGTAGCGCAGCAAGGCTGCGGGCAGCGGCTGGAACGGGCTGTCGCTGGCGCTGTAGCAAGTGGCATGGCCGCCCAGGCGGCTGACAGCGGCGCGAATGGTCTCGGCCCGGGCCTCGGATTTGAGCCAGCGCTGGGCACCGGCCCAGTCCAGCAGTTGCGCGCCAGGCAGCGCCAGCGCCGGGCTGTTGTTGGGTAGCGACAAACGCCACAGCGGGCGCGGGTCGGCGAAAAAAGCCAGGCGACGGTTGTTCAGGTTTTGCCACCAGCTGGCCTCGAAACGCTCGCCACCGAGCCGGTCGCGGGCGGCCTTGACCGAGCCTTCGCCGCCCTCGAGGCGCAGGCGCAACACCGTACCGTCATGGCAGGCGGCGCTGATCGGGATCGGTTGCTGGCCCCATTGCGCCAGCTTGAGCAGGGCCTGTTGCGGGTCGATGTGCAGGGCGATGTGCGCTTCGCTGCGCGGCTTGGGCAGCACCTTCAGCGACACTTCGCTGATCAGCCCCAGGCAGCCGAAACTGCCGGCCATCAAGCGCGACAGGTCGTAACCGGCAACGTTCTTCATCACCTCGCCGCCAAAGCGCAGGTGCAGGCCCAGGCCGCTGATCACCCGGGTGCCCAGCACATAGTCGCGCACCGAGCCTGCCCAGGGCCGACGTGGCCCGGACAGGCCGGCAGCAACCATGCCGCCGAGGGTGGCGCCGTCGTCGCTGTGTGGCGGCTCGCAGGGCAGCATCTGCCCGGCAGCCTCAAGCGCAGCCGACAGCTCGTGCAGGGGCGTACCGGCACGGGCGGTAATCACCAGCTCGGTCGGGTCGTAGTTGACGATGCCGCGGTGTTCACGGGTATCGAGCGCAACGCCGGCGACCTGCCGGCCGAGAAAGGCCTTGCTGGCGCCGCCGCGAATCTGCAACGGCGTGCCTTCGGCGCGAGCCTGGTTGACCTGCTCCAGCAGCGCCTGGCTGGCATCATTGTTGTGCGCAAGCATCAGAAGCGCTCCAGGTCGGGGAAGGGCAGTTGCCCGGCGTGCACATGCATGGCGCCAAACTCGGCGCAGCGCTGCAGGGTGGGGATGTTCTTGCCGGGGTTGAGCAGGCCATGGGGGTCGAAGGCTGCCTTGACCGCGTGGAACAGGGTCAGCTCGTCGCTGCTGAACTGCGCGCACATCTGGTTGATCTTCTCGCGGCCCACGCCATGTTCGCCGGTGATGCTGCCGCCGACGCTCACGCACAGTTCGAGGATTTCGCCGCCAAAGGCTTCGGCCCGCGCCAGCTCGCCCGGCTGGTTGGCGTCGAAGAGGATCAGCGGGTGCATGTTGCCGTCGCCGGCATGAAAAACGTTGGCCACCCGCAGCGCGTACTTGTGCGACAGCGCAGCGATGCGCTGCAGCACATGGGGCAGCTCGCGGCGCGGGATGGTGCCGTCCATGCAGTAGTAATCGGCAGAAATCCGCCCGACCGCCGGGAAGGCATTCTTGCGCCCGGCCCAGAACTTCACCCGCTCCACTTCATCCCGGGCCTGGCGCACTTCGCTGGCGCCGGCCTGCTCGAGCAGGGCGCGAACCCGGTCGCAGTCGTCGTGCACATCGGCTTCGACGCCGTCCAGTTCGCACAGCAGGATCGCCTCGGCCTCCACCGGGTAGCCAGCATGAATGAAGTCTTCGGCGGCGCGGATGGCCAGGTTGTCCATCATCTCCAGGCCACCGGGAATGATCCCGGCCGCGATGATATCGCCGACCGCTCGGCCGGCCTTGGCCACCGAGTCGAAGGCCGCCAGCAGCACCTTGGCCACCTGCGGCTTGGGCAGCAGCTTGACCGTCACTTCGGTGATGATCCCGAGCATGCCTTCGGAGCCGGTGAACAGCGCCAGCAGGTCGAAACCCGGGGCATCGAGGCTGTCGGCGCCGAGGGTCAGGCATTCGCCTTCGACGGTGAGGATCTCGACCTTGAGCAGGTTGTGCACGGTCAGGCCGTACTTCAGGCAGTGCACGCCGCCGGCATTCTCGGCAACGTTGCCACCGATCGAACAGGCAATCTGCGACGACGGATCGGGCGCGTAGTACAGGTCAAAGGGCGCGGCGGCCTGGGAAATCGCCAGGTTGCGCACCCCAGGCTGCACCCGTGCCGTGCGGGCGACCGGGTCGATGGCGAGGATCTTGTTGAAGCGCGCCATCACCAGCAGCACGCCTTTCTCCAGCGGCAAGGCGCCGCCCGACAGGCCGGTGCCGGCACCGCGCGCGACCACCGGCACCTTGCGGGCAAAACACAGCTTGAGGATGCCCTGGACCTGTTCGAGGGTATGCGGCAGTACCACCAGCATTGGCGTGGTGCGGTAGGCCGAAAGGCCATCGCATTCGTAGGGCTTGAGGTCTTCCTCGGCGTGGAGGACATCGAGATCCGGCAGTTGTAGCTGCAAGGCCTGCAGCAGCGCCTGCTTGTCGACTGCGGGCAGGGCACCATCGACGTTTTCGTCGTAAAGGATATTCATTGACGGCCAGTCACCGGAAGGTGCCAGAAGCTGCGGAAAATCGAAGGCGAAGAACGGCGCCTGGTACCGGCGACCCAGGGTCTTGAAGGATCAACCTGAAGTGCGCCTACCACCCGCCGCCAGCCTCTGTGGGCTAGCGGAACCGGGGCAGTGGGCGTTCAACGCTCAGCGAGGTGAGGGTTTTTCTGACCAGCTGTTCGTCGGCTTCGACGGCCTTGAGGGTGTCGCGGATCTTGCCGGCCACCGGCACATCGCCCTGGCGGTCGATCCAGTCGGCAATCTCCTTGCACGCCGAAGCGAGCCGGGCCTGGCGCTGGTTGATCAGGTTAAGGGCTGTGGTGATCTCTTTATCGGACATGAGGGAATCCTCCATCTGCGCGAATAAAGTGTAGCAGCGCAGAAAAATCCTGCGCCGGGGCCTCAGCCGGCCAGGCGCTCGCGCACGCGCATCAGCGCATAGCCGAGCAGGTTCAGGCCTTGCCACTGGCGTGGGTCAGCCGCTTGCGGCGCCTTGGCGTCCAGGCCGATGCCCCAGATGCGGTCCACCGGGCTGGCCTCGACCAGCACCTGGCCAGCGGTGGACAGCAAAAACGTGCGCAGCCCCGGGTTCTGTTCGAACTTGAGCAGGTTGGCCTGTTCGACGATGGCCGAGCGCTCGGCCACCCAGGCGGCGTCATCGTACCCGGCGACTTCGCGGCCGAGCTTCTTGGCGTCAGCGGGCGTGCGCGCGGCGAGGATTTTCTCCAGGGTGACCTGGTCGTCGAACAGCCGCGCCTTGCCGGCCATCATGTAGTGCTCGGCGCTGGGGTAGTGGATGCCCTGCTGCTTGAACCCGGCCTCGAACCACTGGCTAAAGCAGCTTTTGTCCGGCTTGCCCTCGACCTTTTGCCGGTGGCCCCAGAAGTACAGGTAGGAGGGCTCCAGGCCCTGGTCGAGGGCAGCGATCAGGCTGTCATTGTCGAGGATGTTGGCCAAAGCGGGGGAGGGGGCAGACATAGCGGGGAATCTTCCATGAACGAATCGGGTCATGGTACTCCACGCCTGCGCGGTTGTGACAGCATCGGTGCTGACGTACTATCCTTGCCAGCAAGCGATACCCCGCATACTTATAACTCATTCCTCAGCGCACACGCTTCACTCAGGCCCGACCGGCGTGAGTGTCTGGCGCTGGGCGCGTTTTCGTTCCCGGCAACCGCAAACGACTCGGAGCAAGGCTTTACTCATGAATACATCCGTGGATGCGCGAACCGGCAGTTGGCTGAGTGTCATCGCCCTGGCCTTGGCGGCCTTCATTTTCAACACCACCGAATTCGTCCCGGTGGCGCTGCTCAGCGACATCGGCCGCAGTTTCGACATGTCGACCGCCCAGGTTGGCCTGATGCTGACCATCTACGCCTGGGTGGTGGCCCTGGCCTCGTTGCCGATGATGCTGCTGACGCGCAACATCGAGCGGCGCAAGTTGCTGATCATCGTCTTTGCCCTGTTCATCCTCAGCCATTTGCTCTCGGGGGTGGCGCAGAGCTTCGGCATGCTGCTGCTCAGCCGTATCGGCATTGCCCTGGCCCATGCGGTGTTCTGGGCCATTACCGCCTCGCTGGCGGTGCGCGTGGCGCCGCCGGGGCAACAGGCCAAGGCTTTGGGCCTGCTGGCTACCGGCACCACCCTGGCGATGGTCATGGGCATTCCGCTGGGGCGGGTGGTCGGCGAGGCCCTGGGCTGGCGTACCACTTTCCTGGCGATTGCCGGGGTGGCCCTGGCGACCTTGCTGTGCCTGGTCAAATCCCTGCCGCTGCTACCGAGCCAGAACTCCGGCTCGCTGCGCAGCGTGCCGGTGCTGTTCAAGCGCCCGGCGCTGGTGACCGTGTATGTGCTGGTGGCGCTGGTGATTGCCGCGCAGTTCACCGCCTACAGCTACATCGAGCCGTTTGCCCTGAATGTGGCGCAGATCGGCGGTGAGCTGACCACCGTGCTGCTGTTGCTGTTTGGGGGTGCCGGGGTGTTTGGTTCAGTGCTGTTCAGCCGCTACAGCGAGCGCTTCCCGCAGGGTTTTCTGATCGGGGCGATCGCCATGCTGGCGACTTGTCTGCTGCTGTTGCTGCCGTTGTCTGGCGACTTCAGCCTGCTGGGCACCTTGAGCGTGTTCTGGGGTGTTGCGATCATGTGCTTCAGCCTGGCGCTGCAGTCCAGGGTGCTGATCCTCGCCTCGGATGCTACCGACGTGGCCATGGCCATGTTCTCCGGCATCTACAACATCGGCATTGGCGCCGGGGCCTTGATCGGCAGCCTGGTCAGCGTGCACATGGGCCTGGGCAACATCGGTTTTGTCGGGGGCGCGCTGGCCCTGGCAGGGTTGCTGTTGTGCGTGGTGACGACTTACCGTTTTGCCCGGGCTGAGGTGGCGTGACGAGGGGGCTGCTTTACAGCCCATCGCTGGCAAGCCAGCTCCCACATGGACTGCGCGAAACCTGTGGGAGCTGGCTTGCCAGCGATCGAGCGCGCAGCGGTCGCCAAATGGTTTCCCTCAATCGCGAATCTTCAGCAGCCCATCGCACTTCAGGCAACGCACCTTCTTCAGCTTGTGCACTTCGCTAAAGCCGACCCGGCGTGACAGCGCAGTCCCCGGCTCGTCCTTGTACAGGTGCAGCATCGCCGCGTTGCACAGCGGGCAGCGCACCAGCATCGCCAGTGGAAAACTCAGAAAGCACAGGCCGAAAATCACCAGCATGTAGGTCGCGGCAACGCTTTTGGGCATCCAGTCGAACACCGTCAGCAACATGAGCGGCGCGCCGATATAAATGCTGAAGTCATTGATATAGATGTTCAGAAACGCCACGCGGAAGTATTCGAGTTGTGGCATTTCAGTTCATCGCATCATGGGGTAGCAGGGCGGTGTCGACCACCATGTCCACCGGCAGGGTGGCAATGGCAAACACCGGGCAGACGATGGTCACCCAGCAGAACATCGTTGAGTAACCGTCGTAGCCACTGGCGCCGATCATGGTCAGCAACTGGACATTGGCCTGGGTGCCTTTGTAGTAGTCGGCGCCGCTGCTGTAGCTGTTGGAGCCGCGCGCGACAAAGGTGCCGCAACTGGCCAGGAACAAGGTCGAGGCCAGGAGCAAAGAGGTGAGGGTTCTGATGATGCCATTCCTTAGCAGATAGAGACGCGAGACCAGCGCGCATTCTCGCACAACAACGCTAGTATCCGCGCAACCCGCGTGCACTGAAGTAATCTTCCAGCACCTCCGGCCCGGCATCGATCTGGGCCAGCGCCACATAGCTGTCCGGCCGCAACAGGTACACGCCATCTTGCTGCAACCCGGCCGCTTCATGCGCCTCATGCCATTCGAACACTTCCAGCGGCATGCCGCGCTCGGCACACCAGGCCACCAGGCTGCCGCTGGCAGCGCCATAGACCTGTACCTGCCAGCACAGACGCGTTAGCCCGGCAAAGTTGTCGTGCTTGCCATCGCTGACCCAGGGCAGGCGCTCGCCGCCATGCACCTGGCCGGCGCTGCCGACACTCAAGGGCATGTCGCGGTAGTTCAGGGTGATTTGCGAGACAGTGCGGAACAGGAACTCCCGCGCTGACTTGAGCGCCGCCACCCGTGGCAGCAGCATCGGCGCCAGACGGGTGCGCAGCAGGGCGGCCAGGCGGCCGTCGGCAGTGATGAAGTTGAACACCTGGTCGGTGGTCGAGACCAACCGCTGGGCGAAGGCGCTGCGCTCGATTTCATAGGTGTCGAGCAGGGTGTCAGTGGCTTGGCCTTGCAACACGGCAGCCAGTTTCCAGGCCAGGTTGATGGCATCGCCAATGCCGGTGTTCATGCCCTGGCCACCAGCCGGGCTGTGCACATGGGCGGCATCACCCAGCAGGAAGGCACGTTCGCGGCCAAATTGCTCGGCCACCCGGTGGTGCACCCGGTAAGTGGAGAACCAGTTGACCTGCTTTATCTCGACCTTCAGGTGCT
This sequence comes from Pseudomonas sp. ZL2, assembly GCF_054788455.1. Classification (NCBI taxonomy): domain Bacteria; kingdom Pseudomonadati; phylum Pseudomonadota; class Gammaproteobacteria; order Pseudomonadales; family Pseudomonadaceae; genus Pseudomonas; species Pseudomonas sp. ZL2. The sequence goes on from NZ_JBGOGX010000036.1 coordinate 19,325, forward strand.
CCATGGCCCGTTGACTGACATCTTCGAAGCGCAGGTTCTGCGGGTGCTCGGCGCGTTCGTCGCGCACCGTGCCGATCAATCGTGCGCGGCCACTGCCGGCCAGCGGGAACACGGCGAGAAAGTCTGCTTCGTCCAGGTCCACATGCAGCTCGCCATTAAACGCAGGACCTGCGCCGTCGACATCGGCAACATAGAACACCTGCTCATAGGTGCCGCCGGGAAAGCCGATGCCCAGGACCTTGCGCACCGTCGAACGGGCGCCGTCGCAACCGGCCAGGTAGTCCGCTTCACAGACCTCTTCCAGGCCATCGGCCAGCCGTAGCCGGGTGGTGACACCGCCGCTGTCCTGGCTGAAACCGAGCAGTTCGGTGTGCCGTTCGACGTCCACGCCGAAGTGTTGCAGACGCTCGATCAACAGCTGTTCATGTTGATCCTGGGGGTAGATGTGCAGGAACGGGTAGGGGGTAAAGCCGGCGCCAATGGCACTGAACGGCAACCGCGCGGCGGTTTTGCCTTTGACCCACAGGTTGGCCGCCGGCACCTGGTGACCCTGCCCGATAATGGCCTCGGTCAAGTCCAGCTGGCGGTACAGCTCCAGGGTCCGTGCCTGTATCGCCAGCGCCCGGGAGGTGGTGCCGGGGGCGGCGGTCTTGTCGATGATCCGCACCTTGATGCCAAGCTTGCTCAGCCACAGCGCCAGCACCAGCCCGGTGGGGCCGGCGCCGATAATCAGGACGTCACAGCGGTTCATCGCAGGCGCTCCTCGGTACGTGTTGCAGGCTCTGAGTTGAAGTGTAAGACCCCTGTGTGGTTTTGCTCGCCGGTCGTCGGCGCCTGATTACTCGGCCTTGCCGCGCACGATGCGCCCGACCTTGATTTCGTCGGCGTAGGCCTTGAGCTTGTCCGAGTCTTTGTACAGGCGGTTCATCAGGTGCAGCACGGCAACCACATCGACGCCGTCGATGCGCTCGGCCAGTTTGCTGATTTCACCGGCGGTGCGTTCCAGGTTGCTGGCGACGGTTTTAAGGTCGCGCTTGAGTTCGGCGGAAGATTTCTTGATGCCCATTGGGAGTCTCTTGGTGGGGTGGTGCTTGTGAGAGGGCTGCGGTGCAGCCCATCGCTGGCAAGCCAGCTCCCACAGGGGCCGGTGTATGCACCCTGTGGGAGCTGGCTTGCCAGCGATGCTGTCAGCCGGGAAACAAGAACGGGCTGACACCACTGCGCCCATACCCTTCGCGCTCCACTTCGGCGTCCAGCGCCAGGGAGGCCAGGTCATCGGCCAGTACTTCCTGGTCGCGGTCCTTTTCCGGGTACAGCACTTTCAGGTAGCTGTGACAGTCGTTGCAGCTCTCGGCCTTGATCGCGGCATCCTGACGCTCCAGGGACCAGTAGTCCAGGGCGCCGGTGGCTTCGCAGTTGCTGCATTTTACCCGAACCATGTGCCAGCGGCTTTCGCACAGGCTGCAATGCAGGTAACGCAGCCCGGCCTGGGCGCCGGTCATGATCACGCTGGCCACCGGCGCGCTGGCGCATACCGGGCAATGCTGGCGCTGCTCGCCCAGGGCGGCCTTGGCCGAGGCCGGCAGGGCATTGGCCACCTGGGTGAAGTACAGCGACAGCGCGGCCCAGAGGAACAGCGCCTGGCCGCTGTCGACCTGGTCGTAGTCACCGGCGAGCAAGGCGCTGGCAAGGTCTTCCAGTTGCGCCGCCGAGTAGCCGCGCAAGGTCTCCAGGGTACTGCGAACCGTCGGATTGGCGTCGCGGTAGAGTGCATCGATCAAAGCGCCGAGCAACTGCTGCCAGTAAGCGTCGCGTGGGTACTCTGTGCTCGCCAGCGGCGCCCGGCCAGCGGCCAGGCGCGCCGCCAGTCCGGACGCCAGCGCCTCAGGCAGCGGCATCGTTTCAAGCAGGTGTTGCTGAGCTTCGGCGATGCCGGCACAAAAGCCCAGGTAATCGCCCATGGCATGTTCGTCGGCCAGTTGCCGCAGGCGCGCCGCGCGTTTGCGGTAACGTTCCTTGAGCGACGGCAGCAGCACTGCGACGATCTCGTTGACGCCACCGCTGGGCGTCTGCACCGGGGTCATCTGGATGCTGTTCATTTATCGCTCCCGGCCTTGCCCTGCTTGTTGTTCAGCTGACGGTACCAGCGGTCGTGGTGGGTCTTGGCCCAGCTGCGGCTGACGTAGCCGGTGACCATGCCGCGGATCGAGCCCTTGACCCAGAACGCCAGGTACGCGTGGCCGATGATCAGCAGAATCAGGCTGATGCCGGCGAGTGCATGCACCAGCAGGCCGATGCGGATGGTCGGGATGCTGAACAGCGGGGCGAAGTACGGCCGCCAGATCACCACGCCACTGAGCAGCAGCAGGCTGATCAGGCCCATGATTCCCCAGAACAGGATCTTCTGCCCGGCGTTGTACTTGCCGATGTTCAGCGCCGGTTCATGCTTGCCGGCGAGCACCTGCTTGACGTTCTTGAACCACTGCAGGTCTTCGCGTTCCGGCAGGTTGTAGCGCACGAAGCGCACGAACAGGAACATCAGCAGCAGGAACACCACCACGCCGAAGAACGGGTGGAGGATGCGCGCCAGCTGCGGGGTGCCGAATACCGCGTTGAGGCCGTTGAGCGACGGGAAAAACCACGACAGCCCCGACAGCGCCACGGCGAAGAAGCAGATCACCATGAACCAGTGGCTGGCGCGCTCGATGAAGCGCGTGCGCAGGATCAGTTTGTCCTTGTTCATGCGTGGGTATCCTCTTCGATCTTCTGGTCCTGTTCGTCGACTTCGTTGGGGCCGACGCCGATGTAGTGGAACAGGGTGCCGGCCAGGGTGGCGAAGAACGCCGCCGCAGCCACCGGTTTCATCCAGCCTTTCCAGCCCTGGATGGCGTTGCTGATGCGCGGGTCGGTGGGCAGCTTGTGGTACAGCTGCGGCTTGTCGGCATGCTGCAGCACGTAGACCACGTGGGTGCCGCCGACGCCCTGCGGGTCATAGATGCCGGCGCCGGCAAAGCCGCGGCCCTGCAGCTCGGTGACCCGCTCGCTGGCCTGGTGCAGCATGTCCTGTTTGCTGCCGAAGTTGATCGCTCCGGTCGGGCAGGTCTTGACGCAGGCCGGCTCCTGGCCGACCGACACGCGATCGACGCACAGCGTGCACTTGTAGGCCTTGTTGTCTTTCTGGCTGATGCGCGGCACATCGAACGGGCAGCCGGCGATGCAGTAGCCGCAGCCGATGCAGTGCTCGGACTGAAAATCGACGATGCCGTTGGCGTACTGGATGATCGCCCCCGGCTGCGGGCAGGCTTTCAGGCAGCCGGGGTCGGCGCAGTGCATGCAGCCGTCCTTGCGGATCAGCCATTCGAGCTTGCCGCTTTCGTCTTCGACTTCATCGAAGCGCATCAGCGTCCAGGTTTCGGCCGACAGGTCGGCCGGGTTGTCGTACACGCCAACGTTGTGGCCGACCTCATCGCGCAGGTCGTTCCATTCGTTGCATGCCACCTGGCAGGCCTTGCAGCCGATGCAGATGCTCACGTCGATCAGCTTGGCCACTTCGGCCTGGTGATCGCGGGTGTGCGGCGCCGGGGTCAGCACGTTGGTGGCTGAGCGGCGGACGATGTCTTGGGATTGCATGGACATGGTTTTCGCCCTCAGACCTTTTCAATGTTCACGAGAAACGCCTTGTACTCCGGCGTATGGGTGTTCGACTCGCCAATGCCCGGGGTCAGGGTGTTGGCCAGGAAGCCCTTGCGCGTGCTGCCCTCGTAACCCCAGTGGCAGGGAATGCCGATGGTGTCGACATCCTGGCCGTCGACCGCCAGGCGGCGGATGCGCTTGGTCACCACCGCCTTGGCCTTGATGTAGCCACGCTTGGTGCTGACCTTGACCAGGTCGCCCTGAACGATGCCCTTGTCGGCAGCCAGCTTCTCGCCGATCTCGATGAACTGCTCGGGCTGGACGATGGCGTTCAGCCGCGCGTGCTTGGTCCAGTGACGGAACAACTCGGTAATCGAGTAGGTGGTCGCCACGTAGGGGAACTCTTCGCGCTTGCCCATGCGTTGGCGGTCGCTTTCATACAGCCGCGCGGTCGGGCTGTAGGTCACGTTCGGGTGCAGCGGGTTGCTCGCCAGCGGGCTTTCGGTGGGCTCGTAGTGCTCGGGGAACGGCCCGTCGTTCATGGCGCCGGCCGAGAACAGCCGGCCCAGGCCTTCAGGCAGCATGATGAACGGGTTGACCTTGCCACCGGGGGCTGCGGTGACGGCGAAGTCCGGCACGTCGACGCCGCTCCAGCGCACACCGTCCCAGCCGATCAGCTTGCGTTTCGGGTCCCACGGCTTGCCCTGCGGGTCGGCCGAGGCGCGGTTGTAAAGGATGCGCCGGTTCTGCGGCCAGGCCCAGGCCCAGCCCGGGGTGCAACCCAGACCGCTGTCGGCGTTGTCGCGACGGGCCATCTGGTTGCCTTGTTCGGTCCAGGAGCCGGCGAAGATCCAGTTGAAGCACTGGGTCGTGCCGTCGTCGCGCAGCTGCGAGAAGTCATTGAGCAACTGGCCCTTGCGCAGGATCAGGTTGCCTTGCTCGTCGTGCAGATCGGCGAGGGCGCGGCCGTTGGACTCCTTGGCCACTTCTTCCGGCTTGGGGTCCAGCGGGTCGGCGTAGTCCCAGGCCATGTTGAGGATCGGTGCCGGGTTGGCGCCGCCTTCCTTTTCGTACAGCTCGCGGATCTTCAGGAACAGGTGGCCGAGGATCTTGCCGTCATGCCAGGCTTCACCCGGTGGCGCCGCGCCCGCCCAGTGCCATTGCAGCCAGCGCCCCGAGTTGACGATCGAGCCGTCTTCTTCGGCAAAGCACGAGGAAGGCAGGCGGAACACTTCGGTCTGGATCGACGCGGTATCGACGTCATGCTGTTCGCCGTGGTTCTGCCAGAAGCTCGAGGTCTCGGTGGCCAGCGGGTCGATGATCACCAGGAACTTGAGCTTGGCCAGCGCCGCCTGGGCCTTGTTCTTGTCGGGGAACGCCGCCACCGGGTTGAAGCCCTGGGCGATGTAGCCGTTGACCTTGCCCTCGTACATGCGGTTGCTGTAATTGAGCACGTCGTAGCTGTCGTCCCACTTGGGCAACCAGTCGAAGCCCCAGTCGTTGTCCTTGGTGGCCTTGTCGCCCCAGAGGCTTTTCATCAGGCTGATGAAGAATTTCGGCGTGTGCTTGTAGTAGTTGACCTGGTCCTCCAGCAGCGCCGTCGGCGTCGTCTGCTTGAGGTAGGTGGCCAGCGTGGTCTGCTCGTCGGACGGCAGGTTCATGTAGCCGGGCAGGCGCAGCGACAACAGGCCCAGGTCGGTGTAGCCCTGGATGTTGGAGTGGCCGCGCAGGGCGTTGACCCCGCCACCGGCCATGCCGATGTTGCCCAAAAGCAGCTGGATCATGCCCGAGCCACGGATCATCTGCGCGCCGTTGGTGTGGTGGGTCCAGCCCAGGGCGTAGAGGAAGGTCGCGGTCTTGTCCGGGGCGCTGGTTTCGCCAAGGATCGCGCAGATCTGCAGGAAGTCGTCCTTGGGCGTGCCGCAGACGTTAGTCACCATGTCCGGGGTGTAGCGGCTGACGTGGGCCTTGAGCAGGTTCCACACGCAGCGCGGGTGCTGCAGGGTCAGGTCGCGCTTGGCGTAGCCCTTGCTGTCGAGCTCGTAGGTCCAGGAGCTGCGGTCGTAGTTGCGCTTCTTGGCGTCATAGCCACTGAACAGGCCGTCGTCGAAGTGGTAGTCCTCGCGCACGATGAGGCTGGCGTTGGTGTAGTGGCGTACGTATTCGTGCTGGATCTTGTCGTGGCTGATCAGGTAGTTGACCACGCCCATCAGGAAGGTCACGTCGGAGCCGGCGCGGATCGGCGAGTAGATGTCGGCCACCGCGGCGCTGCGGTTGAAGCGCGGGTCGACGACGATGACCTTGGCGCCGTTGCGGATTTTCGCCTCGATCACCCATTTGAAGCCCACCGGGTGCGCCTCGGCCGGGTTGCCGCCCATGATCAGCACGACGTTGGCGTTCTTGATGTCGACCCAGTTGTTGGTCATCGCACCACGGCCGAAGGTCGGCGCCAGCGCGGCAACGGTCGGTGCGTGGCAGACCCGGGCCTGGCTGTCGGTGCCGAGAATGCCCAGGGCGCGGGTAAAGCGCTGGTCCAGCGAGCCGGTTTCGCTGCTGGCCGCCGACGAGCAGAGCATGCCGGTGCTGAGCCAGCGGTTGACCGTGGTGCCTTTGGCGTTCTTCTCGATGAAGTTGGCGTCGCGGTCGTCCTTCATCAGCCGGGCGATGCGCTCGATGGCGTGGTCCCAGCTGATGCGCTGCCATTTGTCCGAGCCCGGCGCGCGGTACTCGGGGTAGAGCAGGCGCTGTTCACTGTGCACGTAGTCGACCAGGCCGGCGCCTTTGGGGCACAGCGAGCCGCGGCTGACCGGGTGATCGGGGTCGCCTTCGATATGGAAGATCCGCGCCTTGGCGTTCTTGGCGCCGTCGCCGAGGCTGTACATGAGAATCCCGCAACCGACCGAGCAATAGGTGCAGTTGTTGCGGGTTTCCTTGGCGCGCAGCAGCTTGTACTGGCGCGACTGGGTCGCCTGGGCCACGCCCGGGGCAAAGCCCAGGCTCGCGCAGGTGGCGGTGGCGACGCCGGCGGTACACAGCTTGAAGAACTGTCGTCTGCCAAGTCCCATGGGTATCTCCTCATTCTTATCGGCTGCACAAAGCTGCGGGCATAGGCATGCCCGGCAACAAGGCGTCGCAAGCGCAGTTGGCTGGGGTAAAAGCACGGTGTGTCGCAGGTCCCTGTCTGCTGCAGGGTTTTGAGCGGACGTATGCGCGCTAGTGTATTCCCGTACGGAATGTGGGACTAATCGACCTTGTTGATAGGTCTATCGACGGGATCTATCAAGGGCCCGACCATGATCAACTGTTCGCCAGGCAACAGCAGTTGGACAGATACTCGAAATTCGAACAATTGTTTAAACCGTCGTAACCGCTCAAACACAGGTAATACAAGGGTTTTGCCGGTTGGCACGGTCGCTGCAACAGCTCCCTTCGAGATTGACTATACCAATAGAAACTCGCCTATTTTTTAATCAGGTGGGGAGCAAGACCTTGAATTTCGTGCCTCGGGCAACATCCGTAATATTGAATTCTTCGACCAAAGTAGTAGGCAAGGACTGGAAGCTGGCCAGCGTTGGCGCCGCCCTGTTGAGCCTGGCGCCGCTGGCCCAGGCCGAGGACGCCACACAGACTGAAAAACGTCTGGAGACGGTCACCGTCCAGGCGGCCAAAGCCACCCCGGTGCAAGCGGCGCAGGCGCAACTGGACGAGATCCCCGGCGGTACCGGGCTGGTCCAGCAGGCCGAGGTGGAGAAGGGCCGGTCGGCCACCCTGGAAGACACCCTGGCCTATCAACCGGGGGTGTATGCCCAGGCCGCCGGCGGTAACGATGCAATCAAGATTTCCATCCGTGGCTCGGGCGCCAACACCTCGCCGGGCTATTTTCGCGAAGGCACCAAGTTTCTGTTCGACGGCCTGGCCCTGACCGGCGCCGGCGGCACGCCTTATGAGCTGCTCGACACCCAGGGCCTGAGCTACACCGAAGTGCTGCGCGGCGCCAACGCCTTCGAGTACGGCGCCTTGTCCCTGGGCGGGGCGATCAACTTCGTCACCAACTCCGGGCTGACCGCACCGGGCAACCGCATCAAGGTCGAGGGCGGCAGCTTCGGCTGGCAGAAGCAGACCCTCAGCACCGGTGGCGTGGCCGGTAATGCCGACTACTTCATCAGCGTCGACAACTCCAAGCGCGACGGTTACCAGGACTTCACCTTCACCAAGGCCAAGGGCGTGGTCACCAACTTCGGTTACCGCTTCAACCCGAAACTGGAAACCCGCCTGTACATCCGCTACCGCGAGGAATACCACGAAAACTCCGGGGCGCTGACCCTGGCACAACTGAAGAAGAACTCCTCGCAAACCAACCCCAGCACCCGCGCCACCCGTGGCGACTCGACCAAGGAAGGCTCGACCTGGGTCGGCAGCAAGACCACCTACACCTTCGACGACGACTCGACCCTGGTGGCCGGGCTGGTCTATCACAACTACCCGCAGATCCTCAGCAAGAAGAGCACGGTCAACCCCAACTACTGGGACTGGCGCGACATCAACTACTCGCTCAAGTACACCCGCAGCGACCAGCTGTTCGGCCTGCCGAGCACCACCAGCGTCGGCTGGAGCAGCACCCAGCACATCCGCTCCGGGGTGCGCACCTACAGCGGTGACAAGGACCTGGGCAGGTTGCAGAAGCAGGTCGAGTACGACGGCTCGTTCGACCATGTGTTCTCGCTGGGCAACGACCTCGGCCTGACCGACAACCTGTACCTGTCCACAGGCCTGTCGGCCATCGAGGTCAAGCGCAACGTCGATGTCAATTTCAGCGACCGGCCCAACACCAGCGGCATCCCCAGCCACTACCGCTACCAGGAATGGAAACTGGCGCCACGGGTCGGCCTGCGCTACTACCTGACCCCGGACGTGCAGGTATTCGGCAACGTCAGCCGCTCGATCGACCCGCCCAGCTCCTGGTCCAGTTCCGGCTCGGGGGTGACCACCAACTTCGCCAAGACCCTGGTGCCACAAAGCGCCAACACCGTCGAACTGGGGATTCGCGGGCGCTCGGAGATCTTCGACGGCAGCCTGACCCTGTACAAATCCTGGATCAAGGACGAGCTGCTCAACGTCGAAATTCTCCCGGCCACCAACACTTCGGCCGCCGTGGTCTCGACCGCCAACGCCAGCCCGACCATCCACCAGGGCATCGAGGCGGGGCTGACCACCAAGCTCTGGCAGCGCGATAACGGCGATGTGCTGAGCTGGCGCCAGGCCTACACCCTCAACGACTTCCACTACCGCAACGACCCGCTGTTCGCCAAGAACGAGCTGCCGGGCCTGCCCAAGCACATCTACCAGGGCGAGCTGTTCTACCAGTACGCCAACGGCTTCTACGCCGGGGTCAACGTGCGCTCGGCGTCGAGCACGGCGGTGGACTACGCCAACAGCTTCTACGCCCCGTCCTACACCCTGTGGGGTGCACGCCTGGGGTACGACGCGCCGAACAAGACCTGGCAGGTGTACCTGGACCTGAAAAACCTCACCGACAAGGACTACGTCACCGCCCTGGTGCCCAGTTACGACGCCAAGGGCCAGGACACCGCATCGCTGTACCCGGGTGATGGCTTCGGCGCCTACACCGGGATTGCCTACAACTTCTGAGCCAGGGGCGGGTGCCGTTCGCGCGGCACCTGCAGGAGAACCGCATGAGAGTAATCGCAAGGCTGGGCGCGCCTGCCGTGCTTGGCGCGCTGCTGGCCCTGGGCGCCTGCAAGCCGGTGGAGCAGTCGCCGGGGCAGGGCAGCAGCGGCATCGACGGCACGCTGCACAACGGCACCCTGAGCTATGCCGCGCAAGACTATTACGAGGCCGCCCCAGGCAAGCCCGGTGGCACCCTGCGGGTGTCGACGGCATCCGACACCACGACGCTGGACGTGCATTCGATTTCCCACGGCAATGTGCAGTGGCTGGGGCGCATTCTGTTCGACTGCCTGCTGTACCAGGACGAGCAGGGCAATATCTCGCCGTGGCTGGCCAAGTCCTGGGAGATCTCCGACGACGGCAAGACCTACACCTTTCATCTGCGCGATGACGTGACCTTCAGCGATGGCGAGAAATTCAACGCCCGCGCCCTGCAGGTCAACCTCGAACACATGCGCGACCCGGCAACCAAGTCGCCGCTGGCCGCCGCTTATATCGCCCCCTACGTGGATGGGCGCATCGTCGATGAGTACACCTTCGAAGCGCACCTGCGCGAAGCCTATTCGCCGTTCCTCGATGTGCTGGCGCAATCCTGGCTGAGCATGATCTCGCCCCGGCAGATCCTCGAAGCACCGAAGACCATCGCCGAACACCCGATTGGCTCCGGGCCCTTCGTGCTGGAAAGCTACACCCGCGACCAGGGCGCCAACTTCGTCAAGCGCAAAGGCTACAACTGGGCGCCTGCGGTAACCCGGCACCAGGGCGAGGCCTACCTCGACCGCCTGGAACTGAGCATCGTTCCCGAACCGATGATCCGCTTCAGTACCCTGGAAGCCGGCCAGTCGGATTTCACCGTCGACGCCCCGACCCAGAACGCCCGGGCCATTCGCGACAACCCGGACTTGCAGATGCGCAGCCGCATCCGCAAGGCCAACCCGTTTCGCAGCCTGACCTTCAACGTCGAGCGCTTTCCCTTCGACGATGTGCAGGTGCGCCGCGCCGTGGCCAAGGCCATCGACCGTGACGGCCTGGCCTGGATCACCGGCTTTGGCGAGTACCTGGCCAAGGGTGATTTTCTCGCCGCCAACACCCGCTACTACGACCCGGCGTTCAAGGACGTGCTGGCCTATGACGTGGCCGAGGCCAACCGCATTCTCGACCAGGCCGGCTGGAGCGAGCGCGACGCCCAGGGGTATCGGGTGAAGAACGGCCAGCGTCTGGCCGCGCACTTGCTGACCTACGAAACCGCGGCCTACCCAAGCAGTATCGCCGTGGCCATCCAGGCCGACCTGAAGAAGATCGGCCTGCAGATCGACATCGACCTGCTACCCCTGGCCCAGGTCACCCAGCGCCGTTACGCCAGTGACTTCCAGGTGATCGGTGGCGGCTACTGGCACACCAACACCCCCGACGGCCTGTACATCCTCTACCACAGCCAGGCGATCAGCACCGCCAAGCTGATCGGCCAGAATGCCGGGCGCTTTCGCGATGCCGAACTCGACCGGGTGCTCAGCGCCGCCCGCCAGACCACCGACCCGCTTGAGCTGAGCGGCCTCTACCGGATCGCCCAGGAGCGCCTGGCGCAGACCATCCCGGCGGTGCCGGTGTTCGAAAGCCATGTGCTGCTGGCTTACCGCAAGCAGGTCAAGGGGCTGATTTTCGACACCTCGCACAACACCCCGTTGTTCACCAGCGTCTGGCTCGACCCGGAGGGCAAATGACTAGCTTGCAACGATTGGCCTGGCGCCTGCTGGCCGGCATCGGCGTGCTCTGGGGCGCGGCGACCCTGACCTTCCTGGCCATCAACCTCAGTGCCGGCGACCCGGCCCTGGCGATTCTTGGCGGCCCCGATGCCATGCCCAGCGCCGAGCTGATCGCCCAGGTGCGCGTCGAATACGGCCTCGACCAGCCGCTGTGGGTGCAATACGGCCAGTACCTGGCGCGCCTGGCCCAGGGTGATCTGGGCGAGTCCTACCGCCTGCGCATCCCGGTGCTGCAGGTGATCGGCAGCCAGTTGGGCGCCACGGTGCAGTTGTCGCTGGCCGCCGCCGCGCTGTCGATCATCCTCGCGGTGACCTGCGCAGTGCTGACGGCCAACCGTCCGCGCTGGGTGCGCTCGCTGGTGTCCGGCAGCGAGCTGGTGCTGTCGTCGGCGCCGTCGTTCGTGATCGGCATTGTGCTGTTGCTGCTGTTCTCGTTCGGCTGGCACCTGCTGCCGCCGTCCGGTTCCAACAGCTGGCAAGCATTGATTTTGCCGAGCCTGGCCCTGGCCTTGCCGATTGCCGCAGTGCTGACCCAGGTGCTGCGCCAGGAGCTGGAAGACATCCTCGAACAGCCTTTTATCGCCATGGCCCGCGCCCGCGGCATGTCCGAGACCGGCGTGCGCCTCAAGCACGCCTTGCGCCATGCCCTGGTGCCGCTGGTGACGCTGTCCGGCTTCGTCTTCGCCAGCCTGCTGGGCGGCGCGGTGATCATCGAAATGCTGTTCGCTCGCCAGGGCATCGGCCGGTTGATGCTCGACGCCGCCGTGACCAAGGACATGCCGTTGCTGCTGGGTATCACCCTGCTGGCGGCGGCGATTTACGTGGTCGTCAACTTTCTCGTCGACCTGATCAACCACTGGGTCGACCCACGCAGCAAAAGCGTATGAACCCGATTTTCAAGGACCAGCCATGAGTGCCCATGATCTGCCAACACCCCTGGCCGCGAACGACGCAGGCCAGGACTATGCCCAACTGCAGGTGCGTTTTGCCCCCCTGTTTGCCCGCATTGCCGAAGGCGCGGTTGACCGCGAACAGCAACGCGAGCTGGCCCATGAGCCGGTGAGCTGGCTGCGCGACGCGGGCTTCGGCGCCTTGCGCGTGCCCCAGGCATTGAACGGCGCGCAGGTCAGCTTGCCGGTGCTGTTTCGCCTGCTGATCGATCTGGCCGCAGCCGACTCCAACCTGCCGCAGATCTTTCGCGCGCACTTCGGCTTTGTCGAAGGCCGGCTGTCCAGCGGCGATGCCGCTTCCCAGCGTTACTGGCTGGCCAAGGTAGCGGCGGGGCAGTTGTGGGGCGCGGCCATGGCCGAACGCACCGACACCACCGGCAACTCGGTGCTGCTCACTGCCGCCGACCCGCAGGCACCTGAGGCCGGCTGGTTGCTGCAGGGCGAGAAGTACTACTGCACCGGCGCCATTTACGCCGACTGGGTGGCGGCGGTGGCCATGCTCGACGAGGACTATGTCAGCGTGGTGGTGTCCACCACGGCCCCCGGCGTCAGCCTGGAAGACGACTGGGACGGATTCGGCCAGCGCCTGAGCGGCAGCGGCACCACCCGTTTCGCCGATGTGGCGGTGCCGCCGGAGCAGGTGCTGCGCCGCTTCAAGCCTGGTGAGCTGCGCGCCGAATCCTACCTGTCGGCGTTCTACCAGCTGTTCCACCTGGCGACCCTGGCCGGGATTGCCCGCGCCGTGCAGCGCGATGCCGTCGCCTTCGTCCAGGGCCGCACCCGCGCCTTTGGCGTGCCCGGCCAGTCCAGCCCCCAGGACGACCCGCTGGTGCAGCGGGTGATCGGCCGCCTGTCGAGCCTGGCCTATGCCGCCCAGGCCCTGGTGCTGGATGTCGCCCAAGTGCTGCAGACGGTGCACGAAGCCGAGCTCGACGGCACGGTCGGCGAAGCGCACTACGTCGAGGCCGATATCCGCACCTACCAGGCCCAGCAGGTGGTGCTGGAGCAGGCGCTCGAAGCCACCACCTTGCTGTTTGAAGTCGGCGGCGCCTCGGCCACCAGCCAGGCCCGGCGCCTCGACCGGCACTGGCGCAACGCCCGCACCCTGGCCTCGCACAACCCGGCGATCTACCGCGAACGGGCCCTGGGTAATTACTACCTGAATGGCGTCAGCCCCGGCGCCGCCTGGCGCCAGTTGCACGCCCAGGACAACGCCGCCCGCGACGAAGCCAGCGCGGTCTGATCCCCACCTAAGGAGTTGCCATGAGCCAGCCCGCCAAACACATGAGCATCGGCATGAACATCCTCGGCTTCGGCGCCCACGCCGGCGCCTGGCGCCAGGCCGAGGTGCCGGCCAATGCCTACCTGGACCCCGAGTACTACAGCAACATCGCGCGCATCGCCGAACGCGGCAAGCTCGATGCGATCTTCCTCGCCGACGGCCCGGCGCTGTTCGGCGATATTGGCCAGCACCCGGCCGGGCGCCTGGAGCCGACCGTGCTGCTCACCGCCGTGGCCCTGGCCACCCGTCATATCGGCGTGATCGCCACCGCGTCGAGCAGCTACAACGACCCCTATAACCTGGCCCGGCGCTTCAGTTCGCTGGACCATATCAGCCGCGGCCGTGCGGCCTGGAACGTGGTCACCAATGCCGGTGATGCCGCGGCGCAGAATTTCGGCCTGGCCGGGGCGCCGCGGCATGTCGACCGTTATGCCCGCGCCGATGAGTTCATCGACGTCACCCTTAAATTGTGGGACAGCTGGGAAGATGACGCGGTGATCGGCGATGCCCGCCGTGGGCGCTTTGCCGACCCGGCCAAGGTCCACGCCATCGATTTTGTCGGCGAGCATTTCTCGGTCAAGGGCCCGCTGAACCTGCCGCGCTCGCCCCAGGGCCGGCCAGTGCTGGTCCAGGCCGGTTCCTCCGAAGGCGGCAAAGCCCTCGGCTCGCGCTATGCCGATGCGATCTTCACCACCCAGACCACCCTGGTCGACGGTCAGGCCTTCTACCAGGAAATGAAGCAGCGCGCCCGCCAGTGGGGGCGCAACCCCGAGCACCTGAAAATCATGCCGGGGCTGTCGACGGTGATCGGCAGCAGCGAGGCCGAGGCCCAGGCGCGCTTCGACGAACTCAACGCCTGGTACGGCGAAGAAGGGCTGATCCATCAGGTGGCGGCGCGGGTGGGGCTGGCGGTCAGCGAGCTGGAGCTGGACGCGCCGTTGCCCTGGGAACGAATCGGCCCGGTGGCGGAATTCGAGCGCGGCTCCCACGGTTTTCTCGAAGCCCAGCTGAACCTGGCGCGGCGCGAGAACCTGACCATTCGTGAGCTGTCGCGGCGCATCCTGGTCGGCCACCGGCTGATCGTCGGCACCCCGGAACAGGTCGCCGACACCCTCGAGCACTGGTTCCGCGCCGGGGCCGCCGACGGCTTCAACATCATGCCGGACATGTTCCCCTCCGGCGTCGAGGTGTTTGTCGACGCAGTGGTGCCGCTGCTGCAAAAACGCGGCGTGTTCCGCCACGAGTACCAAGGCAGCACTTTGCGCGACCACCTCGGCCTGCCGTACCCAGCCAGCCAGTACCAGCGCGCCGCCGAGGCGGTTTGAGCCTTTTCACTTTCGCGACGGAGCGAGCATGATCAAACGTACTTTGGGCCACAGCGACATCCAGGTCAGCGTGCTGGGGCTGGGCAGCATGACCTGGGGCCACCAGAACAGCGAAGCCGATGCCCACCGCCAGCTCGACGCGGCGCTGGCTGCCGGCATCAACCTGATCGACAGCGCCGAGATGTACCCGACGCCCACCCATGCTGAAACCTGGGGCAGCACCGAACGCTTTATCGGCAGCTGGCTGGCGCAAAGCGGGCGGCGCGCCGAGGTGGTGCTGGCCAGCAAGATCATCGGCCCGGCACGCCAGCCGGGGGCAGGCGCGCATATTCGTGAGGGCCGCACCCGCCATGACCGGGCCAACATCGTGGCAGCCCTGGATGGCAGCCTCAAGCGTCTGCAGACCGATTACCTGGACCTCTACCAATTGCATTGGCCGGACCGCACCACCAACATTTTCGGCCAGCGTGAATACCCCTATGTCGAAGATGACCGCGAGGCGGTAAGCATCGCCGAAACCTTGCAGGTGCTGGCCGAACAGGTGGCGGCGGGCAAGATCCGCCATATCGGCGTGTCCAACGAAACCCCTTGGGGCGTGGCAGAGTTCTTGCGCCAGGCCCGCGAGCAGAACCTGCCGCGCATCGTCAGCATCCAGAACCCCTACAGCCTGCTCAACCGCCTGTATGAGGGCGGCCTGTCGGAGTTCAGCCAGCGCGACAACATCGGCCTGCTGGCCTATTCGCCGCTGGCCTTCGGCGCGCTGACCGGCAAGTACCTCAATGGCGCCTTGCCGCAGGGCTCGCGCCTGTCGTCGGTGTACCGCACCTTCAACCGCTACGACAGCCCCGGCGCCCATCAGGCGATTGCCGCCTATGTGGCGCTGGCCCAGGAGCTGGCGATAACCCCGGCGCAACTGGCCCTGGCCTATGTGATCAGCAAGCCGTTTGTCAGCAGTGCGCTGACCGGGCAGACCAGCCTTGCGCAACTGGCCGACAACCTCGGCGCGCTGCAGGTGAAGCTCGACAGCGAAGCCCTGGCGCGCATCGAGCAGATCCACCGGCAGATCCCCAACCCTGCTCCCTAACGTTCAGTTCATGGAGGTGCCCGATGGCGCCGATCAATTCAACGGCGGCGGTGCTGCCCGTCAACGGCCTGATCCAGGCCCAGGCGCGCTTTGCCAGCCGTCGGCAACTGGCCTTGCGCCCGGGGCTGCTGCTGGCTGCGCTGTTCGTCGCGCTGCTGGTACTGGCGGCGCTGCAGCCGGGCTGGCTGGTGTCCGCCGACCCGCTCGACGCCAGCGCCCGCCAGGCCTTCCAGTCGCCCAGCAGCCTGCACTGGCTGGGCACTGACGAGAACGGCCGCGACATCCTCGCGCGGCTGGTATACGCCGTGCGCCCGTCGCTGGTGCTGGGCCTGAGTGCCACGGCGCTGGGGCTGTTGCTCGGCACCGTGCTGGGGCTGCTGGCCGGCCTTGGCCCACGGCTGGTCGACGGCGCGGTGATGCGCCTGGTCGATGTGCTGCTGGCCTTTCCCGACCTGCTGCTGGCGCTGGTGATCATCACCTTTTTCGGCCAGGGCGCGCTCAACACCATCATCGCCGTGGGCATCGCCAGCGTGCCGCGCTATGCGCGCCTGGTGCGCGCGCAAACCCTGGTGGTGCGCAACGCCGGCTATGTCGAGGCGGCCACCACCCTCGGCCTGCCACGGCGCCAGGTGATCTGGCGGCATGTGCTGCCCAATGCGATCAAACCGATTTTGATTCTCGCCACCATCGGCATCGGCAGCACCATCGTCGCCGGCGCCGCCCTGAGCTTTCTCGGCTTTGGCGCGCCGCCGCCGGAGCCGGAGTGGGGCGGCATGCTCGCCATCGGCCGCAACTACCTGGCCAACGCCTGGTGGCTGGTGGCCTGGCCGGCCTTGGCCATCACCCTCACCGTGGTTTCGATCACTGCCATTGGCCGCGAACTGCTGCGCCGCAACGAAGGTAAACGCCTATGACCGCTGTTATCCAACACCCTGCGCCGCTGATCGAAGTCAGCGACTTGCAGGTGCGTTTCGGCCAGGGCGCGCCGGTACTCAAGGGCATCAGTTTCACCGTGCAGCAAGGTGAATGCCTGGCGCTGGTGGGTGAGTCGGGCTCGGGCAAGAGCGTCACCTCGCGCACCCTGGCCGGGCTTACCGGTGCCCATGCGCAGGTGCAGGCCAGCCGCCTGGCCTTCGCCGGGCAGGACCTGCGCCAGTTCGACGAGCGCGCCTGGCGCCGGGTGCGCGGCGCGCAGATCGGTTTCGTCATGCAGGACGCGCTGGGCTCGCTCGACCCCCTGCGCCCGGTGGGCAAGGAGATTGCCGAACCGCTGCAACTGCACAGCGACCTGAATCGCGCACAACGCCAGGCGCGAGTGCTGGAGCTGCTGCGCGCGGTCGGCGTGCCGGAACCTGAGCTGCGCGCCCGCCAGTACCCCTGGCAACTCTCCGGCGGTTTGCGCCAGCGCGCGCTGATCGCCTCGGCCATCGCCTGCAACCCGCGCCTGTTGATTGCCGACGAGCCGACCACGGCGCTGGATGCCACGGTGCAGGCCCAGGTATTGAGCCTGCTTGAATCCCTGCGTGGCGACAGCACGGCGATGCTGATCGTCAGCCATGACCTGGCGGTGGTTTCGCGCCTGGCCAACCGGGTGGTGGTGATGCACAACGGTGTGATCGTCGAGCAGGGCAGTGTCGAGGCGGTGCTGCAAGACCCGCAGCACCCCTACACCCAGTACCTGCTCAAGGCTGGCGCCGCCGTGCATTTTCGCCGGCCCCAGGCACCAAAGCTGGCCGCCGTGGCGCCGCCCGTGGTGGAAACCAGCGCGCCGCTGCTGCAGGTGCAGCAACTGAGCAAGGCCTTCAAGGGCCCGGACGGCAACTTGCGCACCGTGGTCGACAAGGTCTCGCTGCAACTGCACAAGGGCCGCACCTTGGGCATCGTCGGCGAGTCGGGCTCGGGCAAGACCACCCTTACCAGGATGATCCTCGGCCTGGAAGCCCCCGACAGCGGCGAGATCCAGATCAAGGGCCGGCCCTGGTTGCAACTCGATGACCAGGAGAAACGCCAGTTGCGCCGCAGTATCCAGGTGGTGTTCCAGGACCCGCTGAGTTCCTTCGACCCGCGCTACACCGTGCAGCGGGTGTTGTTCGAGGCGCTGCAAGTGGCCGGGCACCTGCGCGGGCAGTGGCGCCCGCAGGCCGTCGAACTGCTGAAGCTGGTGCGCCTCGACGAAAGCCTGCTGGAACGGCGCCCGCTCGAGCTGTCTGGCGGCCAGCGGCAACGCATCGCCATTGCCCGCGCCCTGGCCGCGCAGCCGCAGATCCTGGTGTGCGACGAGCCGGTGTCGGCGCTGGATGTGTCGGTGCAGGCGCAGATCCTCGAGCTGCTCGACGACCTCAAGCAGCGCCTGGGCCTGGCCTGCCTGTTCATCTCCCACGACCTCGGCGTGATCAACCATGTCAGCGACCAGGTGCTGGTGATGAAAGACGGCGTGGCGGTGGAAAGCGGCGCCGTGCGCGATGTCTTCGACCGCCCGCAACACCCCTATACCCGCGCCTTGCTCGACGCCATTCCGCACCTGGAAAGCGGCCGCAAGGTCAGTTTTGAATTTCTCCGCCTGGCGATCTGATCGCCTGATCCGCACAAGGAAAGTCCATGCCTGGTTTATCTGCAGTCCCCCAGTTTGATCGCCGTAACCTCGACGACCTCAAGGGCAATACCGAGAACCTCCTGCCGCTGATTGCCGCCGGTGCCGCGCAACGTGAGCGCGAGCGCCAGCTGCCCTATGAAGCGGTGCGCCAGATTGCCCAGGCCGGGCTCTACACCTGCCGCATTCCCGAGGCCTATGGCGGCCCGGGTGGTAGTGTCAGCGATGTGATCGGCCTGCTGCTGCGCATCGCCTCGGTGGATTCCAACGTCGCCCAGGCGTTGCGTCCGGGCTTTGGCTTCATCGAGGGGCTGTTGTCTTCAACCGCTGACGGCGCCGAGGCCGAGCGCCAGCGCTGGTTCGCCCGCTACCTGCAAGGCGCGGTGCTGGGTAACGCCGGTTGGGAAGTGGGCGGCGCCAATGGCGCGATCAGTGCGCGCATCGTGCGTGACGGCGAGCATTACCGCGCCAGCGGCAGCAAGTACTACAGCACCGGTTCGCTGTACGCCGACTGGGTCAGCGCCGTGGCCCTGGACGAAAACGATCAGCCGGTGTCGTTCGTGCTGCCGCGCGAGCGCCAGGGCCTGGAGCTGCTCGACGATTTCGACGCCATGGGCCAGCGCCTGACCGCCAGCGGCACCACGCGCCTGAACGATGTGCTGGTGTACGCCGACGAGATCCGCACGCGCACCGTGGAGGAGGGCAAGCGCACCATCGTCACGCCGTTCCTGCAGCTGTTTCTGGCCACGGTGCAGGCCGGCATCGCCCGTAACGCTTTGGACGATGCCACCCGGTTTGCCCGCGAGCACGCACGGCCGATCAAGCACAGCAGCGCCACGCGTTCGGTGGATGACCCCTACGTGCAGCTCAGCGTCGGTGAAATCGCCGCCCGTGCCTTTACCGCCGAGGCCGTGGTATTGCGCGCCGCCGCGTCCATCGACCGTGCCTGGGCCGCGGGCCTCGACCCGCAGCAGGTCGACCAGGCCGCCATCGACGTTGCCCAGGCGCAGTACATCGCCGCCGAATCGGCGCTCAAGGCCGCCGAACTGCTGTTCGACGTCGGCGGCGCCTCGACCACCGGCCGAAGCCACAACCTCGACCGTCACTGGCGCAACGCGCGCACGGTCGCCAACCACAACCCACGGCACTGGAAAGCCGCGGCGGTGGGCGCCTGGCAGTTGACCGGCACGCCACCACCGACCTCGGGGTTGTTCTGACTTGGGCAGCGTGCAGGCGCCATTGCTGAGCCACAGCACCCGGCACTCACGGCGGGTACCGATGATCATCGGCTGTGCGCTGCTGATGGAGCTGATCGATTCCACCGTGGTCATGACCGCCTTGCCGCAGATGGCCAGCGAGTTCGGCGCCCCGAGCGTGCGCATGAACCTGGTGGTGTCGCTGTACATGCTTGCGGCGGCGCTGGCGGTGCCGGTCAGTGGCTGGGCGGCGGACCGCTATGGGCCACGGCGGCTGTTCGTCCTGGCCATCGTCCTGTTTACCCTGTCGTCGCTGGCCTGCGCCCTGGCGGGCTCGTTGCTGCAGCTGTGCCTGGCGCGCCTGTGCCAGGGCGCAGCGGGGGCGATGATGGTGCCGGTGGGGTTGATGATCCTGCTGCGGTGGTCGCCGCGTGAGCACCTGCTGCGCAACATGTCCTACCTGACCATCCCGCCGCTGGTGGGGCCGATGCTCGGCCCACCCCTGGGTGGTTTGCTGGTGACCCTGCTGTCATGGCAATGGATCTTCCTGGTCAACTTGCCCATCGGCCTGCTTGGGGTTTACCTGGTGCTGCGCTATATCCCCGATTATCCCGGCGACAGTCAGCAACGCCTGGATGTGCGAGGCTTGCTGCTGGCCAGTGTGGCCTTGGCGTCACTGGTGTTCGGTTCTGAAGCCCTGGGCCACGGCTTGCTGGCGCGGCGTTGGGTGGTGCTGTTGCTGCTGCTCGGGGGGCTGGCAGCGCTGCTGTATGTGCGTCATGCCCGGCGCTGCGTTCAGCCGCTGCTGGACTTTGCACCCTTGCGCGTGCGCAGTTTTGCCCTGAGCTTCTGGGGCGGCAACCTGTTCCGCCTGGGGACGGCGGCGCAGCCGTTCTTGATGGTCTTGCTGTTTCAGCTGTGCTTTGGCCTGAGCCCCTTGCAGGCCGGCTTGCTGACCTTTACCGGTGGCGTTGGCGCCTTTGTGGTCAAGCTGCTGGCGGTGCGCATCGTGCGCCGCTTCGGCTTTCGCCGCACCTTGACTTTCAATGCGTTGTTGACCGGCTTGAGCCTGGGCGCCTGCGCCAGTTTCAACCTCGACACGCCGTACTGGCTGGTGGTGTTGATCCTGTTCGCCAGCGGCCTGATCCGCTCCTTGCAGTTCAGTGCCATGGGCGGCTTGACCTATGCCGATGTGCCGGCCGAGTTGCACAGCCGGGCCAGCAGCCTGTCGGCGGCGACGGTGCAGTTGACCATGAGTTTGTCGGTGGGGGTGGCGGCTTCGCTGCTGAGTCTGTTGATGAGCGTGAAGGGCGCGCAGCAGGTGGGGGTGGCGGACATTGCCCTGGTGATTGGCGTGAGTGCGCTGGCATGCATGGCCTCGGCGCTGGTGTTCCGCACGCTGGCGCCGGATGCGGGAAGTGAGATCTACCGCTGATCTTGTCGCCCGGATTGCGATCGCGGGGCAAGCCCGCTCCCACAGGTCTTGCACCAATCCTGTGGGAGCGGGCTTGAACTGGTCAACAGATTTTGGACACCGGTTTAGGTTCATGCCGC
>NZ_JBGOGX010000037.1:0-35874 GCF_054788455.1 Pseudomonas sp. ZL2
AGCGATGAGGCCGGTACAGCCAGCACATCAGGTGGTGTCTGGATTGCGACCGCTTCGCGCTCGATCGCTGGCAAGGCCAGCTCCCACAGGTCCGGTGTACACAGATCCACTGTGGGAGCCGGACTTGCCGGCGATGGGCTACGCAGTAGCCCCAAGACGCCGACTACCGCAACGGCACATAAATATCCGTCTGCCACTGCTCCTGTGGCGTTTGCGGATAAGCACTCAGGTAATGAAAAAACAGTGGCTGATCGCGCAGCTCCTCGCCACTGTCCGGCAACCAGTCGCGATACAGCGGATAGATGGATTCACCAATATGGTCCGGCGAACCCACATGCCGCACCAGCGCATAACGCCCGCCAGCAATCAGCCGTTCGTGCACGCCGAATTCATTCGCCGCCACCGCCTCATCAATCTCACCACAAATGGCAAAACGAAAATCCTCCGCCGGCGTGGTGTCGGGGTTGCCATAGGGAATGCCAAAGGTACGGCTCGACGCCACCGGCGACTGCCCGCTGGCCATGCGCCAGGCGATGAACTGACTCACGCTCTCGTTGACCTGCGCGGCCGGCCCGCGGTGCTCCAGCGCCGCGACCCGGGTTTGAGCAAACTCCACAATACGAACCTGCATGATGACGCTCCTGGAAAAGTGAGGGATATCGAACACCGCATTCCAGGCCTGCCAGTCCGGCTGCCGGCGAAAGGCACTCGGCGACCTGCCCAGCGCCCGCCGAAACGCCCGGCTGAACGCCTCGGGGCTTTCGAAACCTGCCGCCAGGGCAGCCTCCAGCACCGAGTGATCGGCATTGGCAGCCAAACGATGCGCCGCCAGGCGCAAGCGCATCAACTGCACATAGCGCGAGACCGGCACCCCGACATACGCCGTGAACTGGCGATGAAAATGAAACACCGAAAAGTTCGCCACCTGGCTCAGGATTTTTACCGACAGATCACCTTCGAGGTTGGCGTCGATGTAGGCGAGCACAGCGCTGAAGCGCTGGGTGTAGGCGGCGTTGGGCGGCAGGTCGGGCACGGCTGGAGGCTCTTGGAAGTACGGTCGGCATAGAATCGACTATACCCGCGTGGCAGTGCCTAGCCGTGTTTGCTCAAAGTGTGTTTTTCACGGGGATGAGCATTCGCTCGATGGGCCGCGTCGGCGGCCCGGGTTTGGTCCTCGGCGTTTACTTGACCGAAGCTTGATCCAGCTGTTTAGCGCGCCGCTGCAAGGCTGCAGTCATGGCGTGGGCCTCGACTTCATCCAGGCAAGCCTCGACCAGCGCAATGCTCATTTCCAGCGAGTGCTGAGTGGCCCAGAGCAGACCGCGTACGTCAGGGTCGACCTTTTCACAGGCCTGGGCGTTGGTCTGGTAGGCGCTTTTGAGCAGAACGGTGGCATGCACCAGGGCGTCTTCGGCTGAAGCACCCGTGCGCACAGCGAACAGTGGAGCGTGGCTGCCGTTGCAGGAGCCGAAGGTGGTGGCGGTTTTGGTGACGAGGGGTGGATCGGGGACGGGCTTTGTCATTGTTGTGCTCCTTGATTGGTAAATCGGAGCCGCCACACAACGCTACCAAACGAAGGGTGGCGACTGTACGCAGGTTGGTAGACCGGGAATCAAGGAACCCGGCGCGCACGAAGGCGCCCCGCGCACAGCCGCCATAACTCGAAACAGCGGGCACAAAAAAAGCGCCAACTACTCGGATAGGACGCTTGTGCGCCTTGATTTTCAGCCGGGCTACCAAACCCGGTCGCTGGATTTACAGCGACGGAGTGAGGTTAGCGGGATTGAAGATGGTTTTCAAGGGGTGTTTTATGAGTAAGAAAATCACCATATGTCCCTAGTAGGACCTTAAATTTTATTGCTTCAGACCTTTCTTGATTTTGTGTCGTATAGGTTAATGATGTTGTTGGGATGTCATGATTTAATATTCATGACATCCCTAATAGGGGTTATGTGATTGGGTTATAGGCTAGGTTGGTGAGGTGATGAGAGCATTGAGTTCGTCTTTGTAAGACATTTTGGGGGAGTATAAGTTGTGAAAGGCTTTTCCGATGGCGCCAGAAAAAATAATAAGCTCAGGGTTATTGCTTCCGCCCATTAAGATATGGCTCATTGCAATGCCTGGATAGGGGTCGATGTAATATATCTCTCTGATTCCCAATTGGTAAGCTTTTTTTGAACATAGCTCGCAAGGGCTGGCAGTTGTAAAGAGTTTTCCATGTTCTACACCACGCCCGCCATATTTTGATATTTGAAGGAATGCATTTTCCTCTGCATGTAATGACCTGGTGTGGACTTGGTTTTTGTCGCCTGTCAATCCTCGGTATTCATCTTTAAAGCAGTAAGAGATGTTCCTGCCAGTTTCGGAGACCTTTAAGAATTGATCATTGTTTGCGCTAAAGTGTGCAATATATTCCGTGTTGGATTTTTCGTATTCAGAGTATGCGTTTTGGTCAAATCCATTGACTAAGTCAAATCTATTGCGGAGGCTGCACGGAACTTGGCCGTATGGAGTATCGTTCCAGCCAACGGCCTGAACTGAAAAGTTCACATCAGTTACGACTGCTCCAACTTGCCTGGAGATACATCCGGAGTTCAGTTTTGCGGTGTATGCGATTTGCATGCACCTTTCTAAAGGTGTAGGTGTGACTATTCCAGGTCGGATCATCAGCGTAACAAATGTAATGATTTGATCGGCTAGGCCATTGAAGTGCGAGACTGCATTGCCGGCGTCAGGGTTGCTAATATGTAGGTCTGCACGTTGCAAACAAGCTTGTATGTCCTGTTTGACATAGGTTTTTCGGTCGGTAGCTTTAAGGTCGCCATATTCTTCGGTGTCGATTTTTTCTATTTCTTTATCTATGTATCCGAGAGCGCGTAAGCGTCTTTTTCGCTGGTTATCATTGCATGAGACGGCTATTAGATAAAAAGATGAATACCGGTCTTGGAAGTAGATGGCCTCGTATGGGTTCCTGATTGCATCTATAACAATAAATGTTTTGTCTCCGGGGCTTCTAGCATCTCGAATTTCTTTTATGATTTTATTAATTCTGTCAGCCAAAGAAAAAAAGCTGCCGCTTTCGATTTTGCTAGAGTCGATTTTTCCTGAGTCACGCAAATTTTTCCCTAGAGTTTGAAATAAATTAACATAAACTGCGCTTCCTAAGGCTTTCTTGATTTCTGAGTTCTTTTCGGGAAGAAACTTTGTGTAAAAATACCGCTGTGCTTCAATGTCTTGTTTGCATAGTGGTTCGTCTCGGATTATTTTTAGGATCTGATTAATTTTTTCTTTTGTGTCAGCATCAATTCCTGGTGATCCTCCAATGAAAGTTGAAGATTTTTCAATGCTAAGCTCCGCAAGCATCAGCATCAAAATTGTGCTTGCTTGTATGGTTATGAACGGTGTCCAGTTCTTTTCAAAGCACTTAAATATGACTTTTTGCTTTCGTTCGATATTGCTTGAAGGGTTGTTTCCTGTGTAAAGAGAATGTTTTATGTCGACTCGGTTTTTGGATAGGATGTTTGCTACGGTGGAGCATCCACTTCCTGTTCGGCCGGTTAGTCCAATTACGATAAAGTCGTCATCATCACCATATATTTTTGAAATTGTACTATGGAAATAGTTGTTCATTGTTTCTTCTCTTCAGGTGGTCGGTGGTGTCGCTATGTGGTTTGAAATTGTTTTCGTTTTGCTTTTAGATGCAAGCATGGGCTCGGGTTGCACAGGGTTAGAGTTAGTGAGCTGTGCACGTTTGCATTGTTCATTCTTACTTTGTAATCAGGCGGTATAACTCTCGTTACTTAGGCAGTTGACTGCTGCGCAGTCAGGCTGCACTGAAATTGGATCCTACTTTTTGTGGTATTGAATTGCCATCACTCTTTCGGCGAATGCAGACGGACGGGTGAGGGCTCAGGGGGATTCCTGTGACAAATTGCTTCGGGTTAGCCGTTGCCATGTGTCAGACCTAGTTAGCATTCAGCTATGGAAATGACGTTGAGTGGTTTTGGCAAGGCTCTGCCTTGCATCGCTGGCAAGCCCAGCTCCCACAGGTGTGCTGGGACAGATAATTGAGCCTAGGGTTGGAGCGAGCGGTAGGCTGAGCTCTGAAGCTTGCATACAGTTAATCCGGTACTCCCCCTTGCGCTCGATCGCGGCTCAAGCCCGCTCCCACAGTGGACCTTGTAGCAAGTCAATTGCTGATCTCCCCGCAACGAATGCTGCGCCATTGCTGATCCCGCAACACTCGGCCACGAAATCAGTCAAAAAAACTATACAAATCAAATCACTACCCACCTGGCACAACCATTGCGAAGCCCCCCGTCTCTTTCCCCTTCGTGGAACATCGACGTTCATGACCGCTCCCTTCGCCCGCTTGCCCCTGTTACTAGCCATTGCCGCCGCTTTACCCACGCTACCCAGCTTCGCCGCCGACCCCACGCCCGCAGCCCTGCCGACCATCACCGTCACCGCGCAAAAGCGCGAAGAGTCGGTGCAGGATGTGCCCTCGGCCATCTCCGTGGTCAGCGCCAAGCAGATCGCCGACAGCGGTGGCGGCTTCAGTGCCGGCAAGGCCCTGCAGAACGTGCCCAACGCCATCGCCCCGGAGTTCGCCGGGCACCAGCGGCCGCGCTGGTACATTCGTGGCATGGGCTCGGGGGACATGGCGTCGACCACGGTTTACCCGGTGGGCATCTACACCGATGACGTGTACATCGACCCCCACGTGGCTACCGGTTTTCCGCTCTATGACATGGAGCGCGTCGAGGTGCTGCGCGGGCCGCAGGGCACGCTGTGGGGCAAGAACACCACGGGCGGGGCGATCAACTTCGTTTCGCGCAAGCCGGATTTCGAGAAAGCCAACGGTTACTTCAAACTCGACCTGGGCAACTACAATTCGCGCCTGTACGAAGGCGCCTATGGCGATACGCTGATCGACAACAAGCTGGCCGCACGGGTGGCGTTTGTCGACCAGAGCGCCGATGGCCAACTGGAGAACCAGGTCGATGGCCATACCGTTGGCGACATCCACGACCAGGCCCTGCGCCTGCAATTGCTGGCGCAGATCAACGATGACCTGCAGGCCACCCTGCAACTGCATGGCCGTGACTACAAAGGGCAGGGCATTGCCACCCGCGCCTGGGGTTCGGGGCCGGGGGGCAATACGCTGTTCGGCCCGGCGCCGAAGCCGGGTACCGACGAGGCCGCCTTTACCGGTAAAGCCGAAGACCGCATCGAGCACAACGGTGTGCAGTTGGCACTGAAGTGGGATCTGGGCGACCTGCAACTGGACTCGATCACCGCCTTCGACGATATCCACGAAAAAGCCGAAAGCCCGAACATGAGCCTCTACGAATTCGGCCGTGGCTTTAACGATGACCGCTGGAAGCAGGTGTCCCAGGAGCTGCGCTTGTCTTCGGCGAAAAACCAGCCAATCAGCTGGATCGTCGGCACCCACCTGTTCCATGAACAGCTCGACAGCCGCAACGACAACGGGCTGTTGCCCAAGCCCTACAACCAGGCCTTTGGCGTGG
Source organism: Pseudomonas sp. ZL2 (assembly GCF_054788455.1). Lineage (NCBI taxonomy): Bacteria > Pseudomonadati > Pseudomonadota > Gammaproteobacteria > Pseudomonadales > Pseudomonadaceae > Pseudomonas > Pseudomonas sp. ZL2. The sequence continues at coordinate 5,532 of NZ_JBGOGX010000037.1, forward strand.
CTGACTATGGCCGTACCGATATCGACCAGAGCACCGACAGCTTCGCGGTGTTCGGCAGCAGCACCTGGCAGGCCACCGACAACCTGAGCCTCACCGCCGGCCTGCGCTGGACCCGCGAAACCAAGGACATCGACCTGCACCGCGTAGCCGCACCAGATGCCGATGCGGTCAGCTACAACAGCGAGCGCGACTGGTGGAAAAACTACACCGGCGACCTGGTGACCCGCGTCGAGCAGGATGAAAAACGCACCTGGAACAAGCTCACCTACGACTTCACCCCCGAGTACCAGCTCAACGACAACGCGCGGGTGTATTTCCGTTATGCCAAGGGTTTTCGTTCCGGTGGTTTCAGCGGCGGTGCGCAGGTGCAGGCGGAGGCCTCGGTGGTGGCGCCGGAGAACGTCGATGCCTATGAACTGGGGGTCAAGAGCGAGTGGTTCGACGAACGCCTGATCGCCAATGCCAACGTGTTCTACTACGACTACTCGGACATCCAGGTCAACGCCGTGTCGGTGCGTGACGGCCAGGTGGTGTCGCTGCTGACCAACAGCGGCCAGGGGGTGATTCGCGGCGCGGAGTTCGAGCTGCAGGCGTTGCCGTTCAGCAACCTGGAGCTGCATGGCTCGCTGGGCTTGCTGCATACAGAGTTGCAGGATTTCGAGTCGGGCGGGGTGGATTATTCGGGTAACCGCATTGCCCGCTCGCCGTCGCGGACCCTGGCGGTGGGCGGCAGTTACCGGATACCGCTGGAGAATGGTGATGAAGTGCGCTTGGGCACCGACTGGCGCTATCAGAGCCGGATCTTCTTCCTGCCGACGGCGCAGCAGGATCACAGCGTTTCCCAAGGCGGCTATACCTTGGGCAATGCCAGTGCGACCTATCATCTGGGCGGGCGCTATGACCTGGATCTGACGGCGTATGTGAACAACCTGACCGACAAGCAGTACAAGACCGACAGCGTGCCGTTGCCGTTCGATATTGCCTGGGATGCGCGCGGGGATCGGCGTACCTTCGGGGTGAGTGCGACTACGCGGTTTTGAGCCGGGGCTGCCGGCCTCATCGCTGGCAAGCCAGCTCCCACAGGGTGCGATGACCATCGGTCGGGCTTGCGTGCAAGCCTGTCGATCCACCCCCGGCCCAATCGACCATCCTGCACACACCACGTGCAGGAGTTCCCCCATGTCTTATGTAGATGGTTTCGTTCTCGCAGTCCCCACCGCCAACCGCGACGCTTTCAAGCAACACGCCGAAGAGGCCGCCGTGGTGTTCAAGGAATGCGGCGCCCTGAAGGTCGTCGAGTGCTGGGGCGATGATGTGCCGGACGGCAAGATCACCTCGTTCCCCATGGCCGTGAAGCTCAAGGATGACGAGACGGTGGTGTTCTCCTGGATCCTCTGGCCGTCACGCGAGGTGCGCGATGCCGGGATGCAGAAAATGATGGAAGACCCGCGCTTGCAGCCGGACCAGAATCCGATGCCGTTTGATGGCATGCGGCTGATTTTTGGCGGGTTCAGGATTCTGGTGGAAGCTTGAGGTTTTTGGGCTGCTTTGCAGCCCATCGCCGGCAAGGCCAGCTCCCACAGGGAACTGTGAACGCTGACCCTGTGGGAGCTGGCTTGCCAGCGATGCAAGGCAAAGCCTTGCTGCTTTTGATTACACCCTGAACCGCGCCACCAGCGCCGTCAGCTGCCCGGCCAGCCCCGCCAACGCCTGGCTGGCCTCGCGGGTTTCCCGGGCCCCGGCCGCCGAGCGAGTCGACAGTTCGCGAATGTTCAGCAGATTACGATCCACCTCCCGCGCCACCTGCGCCTGCTCCTCCGCAGCGCTGGCAATTACCAGGTTGCGCTCGTTGATCTCGCCGATCGCGCTGTAGATCCCCTCCAGCACCTGCCCCGACGCCTGGGTAATGCCCAGGGTCGACTGCGCCCGCTGGGTGCTGGCGTGCATCGATGCCACCGCCGCCTCAGTACCATGCTGCACGCGGCCGATCATCTGCTCGATTTCCTGGGTCGATTGCTGGGTGCGGTAGGCGAGGGTGCGTACCTCGTCGGCGACCACGGCAAAGCCACGCCCGGCTTCACCGGCACGGGCCGCTTCGATGGCGGCATTCAGCGCCAGCAGGTTGGTCTGTTCCGATACCGAGCGGATCACTTCCAGCACCTGGCCGATGTCGCGAATCTGCCCGGCCAGTTGTTCCAGGTGCTCGCTGCTGGTCTGCACTTCACGGGCCATGGCCTGGGTACCGTCGAGGTTGTCGCTGACCTGGCGGCGGCTCTGTTCGGCCAGTTCGTTGGAGGCGCTGGCCGCTTGCGAGGTGGACACCGCATTGCGCGCCACTTCTTCCACGGCGGTGGTCATTTCGGTGACGGCGGTGGCGGCCTGTTCCAGCTCCTGGTCTTGCTGGCGCAAGCTGTGGGAACTCTGTTCGGTAATGCCGTTGAGCGCCCCGGCGGCCTCGGCCAGTTGCGTCGCGCAGCCGGTGATTTGCCCCAGGGTGTCGCGCTGGCTGTGCTGCATGCGCTGCAGTTCGCTGAACAGCTGGCCGATCTCGTTGCTGCTGTGCACCGCTACCGGCACGCTCAAGTCGCCGCCGGCGATGCGCTGGAAGTGCTGACCGGCGTCACGCAGCGGGCGCAGCACGCGCTGGGCGATAAAGCTCCAGCAAAGGGCGGCCAGCAGCAAGGTCAGCAGCCCCAGCGCCACGCTCAGCAGCTGGGCACTGCTCAGGCGCCGGTCAGATTCGAGCATGATCTGCTGGCTGCGCTCGTTCAGCGCCGCCACCAGTTTTTGCCGCAGCGCCTGCAGGCGGCCCATGGCGTTGCCTGCGTCGGTGTTGACCCTGAAGTAGTGCTGCAAGTCGTTGTGCCGGGTGGCTTCACGTTGCCCGGCCACGGCCTTGGCGTAGTCGGCGAAGGTGCTTTGCAGCTCCACGGCGAGGGCTTTGTATGTCGGCTCCTGGGCATTGCTGACCAGCGCATTGATCAGCTGCGCGCTGTTGCCCAGCAGTTCTTCCGAGAGCTTCAGGCGTTTGTTGGCGCTCTCGCTGTGGCCACCGGTCTGTTCGATAAAGCCCGAGGAGACGTTGGCGCTGGCGCGGATCGCCATCAGCAGCGCGTTGTTCAGGCGGTCCGACTGGTGCGCGGTCTGGTCCAGCTCGGTGATCTGCTGGTCGCTGCCCACCGCCGCGCGCCAGGCGCTGACGGTGGAGAACAGCAAGGTCAGGCTGAACAGCGACAGCACCCAGAACATACCGGTGCGGATTTTCAGGTCGGCGAACATGCGGGCAGTACTCCTCGAGTTGTTATCAGCGCCACTCTTTGCCGCTGGAGCGGCGGTGGGTGGTCTGCTATCGGAGTAATGGCAGGCGGACTTGAGGGGGCAGGGGCGGCTTGTGTTCGATTACCGAACGGTGATTTCGTCGGCGGCGGCTTATCGGCCAGCGCAGATAATTCGCTACATCAGCGCAATTGCTTATGAACAATGGGTACTGGCTGTGTGCCACCCCTGGGCTAGCGTTAGGGCTTCGGCGGCATGTCGTCGCCGAAGGCTGGAAGTTGAACGACTTTCTGCTCTCCCTCATTCAACAAGGATGTCGTCATGGCTATTAGTATCGCGATCAATGCTGGGCAATCTTCATCCGCGTCAACCGTCATTGCCACGGGCACGGTCCAGAACGTTATCACCGACACCGAGCGAACCTTGTTCAACATCCAGGATGGGTCGTTGAAAGCGGCGGTGTCTGCCTATTTTGGCCGCTCGCCCAATGACGCTTACGTTTGCAGCCCCACGCCCTGGGGTGATCTGTACCAGACCTACAACTGGCCGCAGGTACAAGCCACGCTGTCGGTGGTGAGCGCAAGGATTGTCTCGGAAACCTCGAACCCGATTGCCCTCAATACCAATACTTTCACCAACCACTCCTCGGTGCCGGCGGAGTTCAACTGCGGGGTCACCCAGGAGGTGACGGTCACCGCGGAAAGCAACTGGTCGAGCTCGTCGGAAGTCGGCATCAGCCAGACGATTTCCTACGGGATCTCGTTCCTCGGCGCCGGCGCCCAGGGCGAAACCGCCTTGAGTTTCACCCAGACCTGGGAGCAGGGCGGTTCGCAAAGTGAGTCGGTAACCCTGGGTTCGAGCGCCGGAGTGACCCTGACCTTGCAACCCGGGCAGACCGTAGAGGCGATACTGTCGGCCAGCAAGGGGGTACTGACGGTAGAAGTTGAGTATCAAATAACCCTGGCGGGGGTAACGGCGGTCAATTACAACCCGACGTATCAGGGGCATCACTTCTGGGCACTGGATATCAACAACGTCATGAGTGCCGGCAAACTGTCGAATGTCATCACCAGCAAAGAAACCATCGTGATCGACTACTTCACCAATACCACGATCACCGTGCAGGACCCTGAAAGCCAGGATGTCATCCGCACCCTCGTCACCTCGGCCAGGCCGGGCATCAGTTCATAACGCAAGCAAGGGGTGCAGGCAGTGCGCTGCACCCCTTTCAACACGTTCAGCGCCCTTCATGCTGACGCCGATACGCCCCCGGCTGCACCCCGACGGCCTTGCTGAAGGCGCGGGTGAAGGCAGCAATCGACTGATACCCCACCGCCGCGCACACCTGCTCGACGGTGTTGTTGGCCTTGAGCAACTGGCAGGCATGGCGCATGCGCAGGGCCAGCAGCACCTGCCCGGGTGATTGCCCGGCAAGCTCACTGAAACGCTTGAAGAACGCCGAACGCGACAGCCCCGTGCAGGCCGCCATGCTCTCCAGCGACCAGGGCTGGTCTGGATGTTCGATCAACTGCTCGAGCAGGCTGGCAAAGTTGGCGTGGCGCGCCAGCGCGACCAGGCCGCTGATGCCCTGATCGTCACTGACCCGCTGGCGCAGTACATACAAGAACAGCAGATGGCTCAGGCGTTCGAGCAAGGCCGAGGAGGGCGCGGGCAGGCGTTGGCATTCGGCCAGGATCAGCTCGAACAACGCCCGCGCCGCACTCAGCGCCGGGTCGCCGGCACGCAGGATGATCCAGTCGTCGAGGCCTTCGATGATCAGCGACGACAGGCCCGGCTGAAAATGAAAGAACCCGCACACCAGGCCCACGCCGTCGGTGGCGTCACTGTCCAGCGGCTGCATGGCCTGGCGCGGCTGCTGTTGCGCCAGCTCGCAATCCGCAACATTGGACAGCCGATAGTTGAAGTCGCGCAGCAGGAACACCGCATCGCCGGCTTGCAGGCAAATGGCCTCGGCCTGGCCGTCGATATGCAGCCAGCAATGACCCTGGACGATCAGGTGGAAACTGGCCCGCGCCAGGCCGTGGGTGCTGGCGTGCCAGCCGCCGCAATAGCGCCCGACATGGAACAGGCTGGCGTCTAGCTCAAGGCTTTCTAATAACCAATCGACTACGGGGCTGGACGAAATCATCTAATGAAAAGACTCAGGAGCAAGTAATAGCGACTGCAGAATATGGCAGGTAATTCTTATAACCAACAGACTTGTCGCACACCCCCAGTCTGCAGGAGTCCACTCCAATGTCGCGCGTCACTGTCCATACACTGCAAAGCGCCCCTGAGGCCGCCCGTCCTTACCTGGAGAACGCCCAGAAGGCCTCGGGCTTCATCCCCAACCTGCTCGGCGTGCTGGCCAACGCCCCGGCGGCGCTGGAAACCTACGTCACTGTGTCTGCACTCAACGGCAAGGCCGAGCTGAGCCTGGCCGAGCGTGAAGTGGTGCAACTGGTGGCCGCCACCCACCACGGCTGCGACTTCTGCGTGGCCGGCCACACCGCCGTGGCGCTGAACAAGGCCAAGCTGGGGCAAGAGGTGGTCGATGCCCTGCGCGCCAAGGGCGAGTTGCCGCAAGACAAGCTTGAAGCGCTGGCGGCGTTTACCCGCGAAGTGATCGCCACCCGCGGCAATGTCAGTGAGGCGGGTTATGGCGCGTTCCGCGAAGCGGGCTACAGCGAAGGCAATGCCCTGGAGGTGATCCTCGGCGTCAGCCTGGCAACCCTGTGCAACTTTGCTAATGTGTTCGCCCAGACGCCGCTCAATGACGAGCTGAGCAAGTACCGCTGGCAGCCTTCGGCATAACGAACCCTCGGCGCCAGCGCAGGCTGGCGCATTTTTAAAGGAGTAAACGCTATGCTCGATCCCGCATTGGTCGCGTGGCTGGATGCCCAGGCCGAAGCCCTCGACCAGGGCCACGGCGACCCGCAGGCGGTGCTGGGGCAACTGGCAGCGGCGCAGGTGCTGCGCGTCGGTATCGACGAAGCCCTGGGCGGCAGCGGCGGCACGGTCGCCGACGCGGTAGAGACGGTCGCCAACGTTGCCAGCCATTCCCTGGCGGCGGCCTTCGTGTTCTGGGGCCAGCGCGCTTTTATCGAATACCTGCTGCACAGCCCCAACGGCGGGCTGCGCGAGCGTCTGTTACCCGACCTGCTCAGCGGCCAGCTGGCCGGTGCCACCGGGCTGTCCAACGCCATGAAGTACCTCTCGGGTATCGAAGCGCTGCAGGTCAAGGGCCTGCGTGACGACCGGGGCTGGACCCTGGCCGGGCGTCTGCACTGGGTGACCAACCTGCGCAAGGGCGGTTTCGTGGTGGCGGCGGCGATTGAAGAGGAGGGCGCCTCGCCATTCGTACTGGCCATTCCGGACAACGCTGCCGGGCTGACCCGCTCCGACGACCTGCAACTGCTGGGCCTGCAATCGAGCAACACCGCCGCCTTGGGTTTCGAGCAGGTGCCGATCAGCCGCGACTGGCTGCTGCACGAGAACGCCAAGCAGTTTCTGCCGGCGGTGCGCCCGTCATTCCTGGGCCTGCAATGCGGCATGTCGATTGGTCTGGCGCGGCGCTCGCTGAGCGAAGTGGAAGGGCACCTGCAGGGCATGCGCCCGTTCCTTGGCGAGGCGCTGCAGGTGTTGCACGAGCGCTTGGAAAACACCGTGGGCGAGTTGAAAAAGGGCCTGCTCGATGGTCGTTTCCTGGCCCAGCCCGCGGCCCTGTTCAAGCTGCGCATCACCTTGGCCGAAACCGCTGCCGACGCCGTGCAGCTCGAGTTGCAGGCCAGCGGCGGCAAGGCTTATCTCACCGCTTACGGCGCCGGTTTCGCCCGTCGCTGGCGCGAGTCGGCCTTTGTGCCGATCGTTACCCCGAGCCTGGTGCAACTGCGCGCCGAGCTGCAACGCCAGGCGCCGTCAGCATGACCGAGGTGTTACTCGAAGCCCGTGGCATCAGCCTTGGCTACCCGCGTGAACAAGGCTGGCAAAGCGTGCTGGAAAACTTCGACCTGCAACTGGCGCCGGGTGAAGTGATCACCATTCTCGGCCCCAGTGGTGTCGGCAAGTCCAGCCTGTTACGGGTGCTGGCCGGCTTGCAGCAGGCCCGCGCGGGCAGCGTCAGCTTGCTCGGCGAGCCGCTGCAGGGCCCGCACCCGCGCCTGGCGGTGGCCTTCCAGGACCCCAGCCTGCTGCCCTGGCTGAGCCTGGAAAGCAACGTCGCCTTCGGTCTGGATTTCGCCCGCCAGCCCACGCTTGCCGCCAGCGAACGGCGTGCACGCATCGACCACGCCATCGAGGCGGTCGGCCTGCAGCACGCTCGCGAGCAGTACCCGGCGCAGCTTTCCGGCGGCATGGCCCAGCGTACTGCGCTGGCTCGCTGCCTGGCGCGCCAGCCACAAGTGCTGTTGCTCGATGAACCCTTCGGCGCCCTGGATGAAGTGACCCGCGCCGACATGCAGCAACTGCTGCTGCAACTGATTGCCCGGCACAACACCGCGGCCGTCCTGATTACTCACGATATCGACGAAGCCCTGCTGTTGTCTGATCGCGTGCTACTACTGGGCAACCACCCGGCGCGCACCCTTGGTCAATGGCACATCGACCTGCCGCAACCACGCGAGCAGCGGGTCGAGGAACTGGGCGCGCTGCGCATCGACATACTCAAAACCCTTCGGCGGGCCAGCCGCACACCCGAACCTTCTTCTGAACCTATGCCGCTGCCGTCGGAGACTGCCCATGTGCCTGGACGACTTCACCCACACTCGTCGTGACTTCATCAAACTCAGCGCCTTGCTCACCGCCGGCGGCGCCATGCCGCTGCTCAGCAGCCTGCAGGCCCGGGCGGCCAGCGACCCGGATGCGCCGGTGCGCATCGGCTACCTGCCGATCACCGACGCCACGCCGCTGCTGGTGGCGCACAACAATGGCCTGTTCGAGGCTGAAGGGGTAAAGGCCGAGCGGCCGGTGCTGTTGCGCAGTTGGGCGCAGGTGATCGAGGCGTTCATCTCCGGGCAGGTCAACGTCATTCACCTGCTGTCGCCGATGACCGTATGGGCGCGCTACGCCAGCAAGGTGCCGGCCAAGGTGGTGGCCTGGAACCACGTCGGCGGCTCGGGCCTGACCGTGGCCCCGGGGATTACCGAAGTCACGCAATTGGGCGGGCAGACCGTGGCCATTCCGTTCTGGTACTCGATCCATAACGTGGTGGTGCAGCAGCTGTTCCGCGACCACGGCCTGACCCCGGTGTCCAAAGCCGCCACTGCCCAGCTGGCGGCCAACGAGGTCAACCTGGTGGTGCTGCCGCCGTCGGACATGCCGCCGGCGCTCGCCAGCAAGCGCATTGCCGGCTACATCGTTGCCGAGCCGTTCAACGCCTTGGCCGAAGACCTCAAGGTTGGCCGCGTGCAGCGCTTTACCGGCGACATCTGGCGCAACCATGCCTGCTGCGTGGTGTTCATGCACGAACATGACCTGAACAACCGCCCCGAGTGGTCGCAGAAGGTGGTCAATGCGATCGTCAAGGCCCAGCTATGGACCCGCGACCACCGTGCCGAAGCCGCCGCACTGCTGTCCAGGAGCGGGCCGAACAAGTACACCCCGCACACCCCGCAGGTGCTTAGCCAGGTGCTGGCGCCGACAGCAGCGGCCCGTGACGCCTACATCGCCAGCGGTGCGATCCAGCATGCGCAGTGGGACGAGAAACGCATCGACTTCCAGCCGTATCCATTCCCCAGCTACACCGAAGAACTGGTGCGCCGCCTGCAGAACACCCTGATCGAAGGCGACAAGGGCTTCCTCGCCGGCCTCGACCCGCAACAAACCGCCCGCGACCTGGTCGACGACCGCTTCGTCCGCAACAGCATCGCCGCCGTCGGCGGGCTCAAGGCCTTCGGCTTGCCCGAGAGCTTCGAGCGTAGCGAGGAGTTCGCGATCTGATGGGCAAGCATGCAATCCATGGCGCCCTGGGCGTTGCCGGCCTGTTCGGCTTGATATTGCTCTGGTGGCTGGGCGTGCACCTGTTTGGCGAGGCCGATGGCCTGTCGGCGCGTTTTTCACCGCAGGCGACGCTCGGCAGCCTGATCGAGCTGCTGGGCCAGGCCGAGGTGTACGAGCACATCTGGGTCAGCCTCAAGCGCATCCTTATCGGTTTGGTGCTGGCCTTGCTGATCGGCGTGCCATTGGGCTTGCTGGTGGGCAGTTATCGCCACCTTGAAGCGGCAACCACCCCGGCGTTCCAGTTTTTGCGGATGATCTCGCCGCTGTCGTGGATGCCGGTGGTGGTGATGCTGATGGGGGTAGGCGATCAGCCGATCTACTTCCTCCTGGCCTTTGCCGCGCTGTGGCCGATCCTGCTCAACACCGCAGCGGGGGTGCGTCAGCTCGACCCGCGCTGGTTGCAACTGAGCCGCAGCCTGAGTGCGACGCGCTGGGAGACCCTGTGCAAGGTGATCATCCCCGGCGTGCTTGGCCATGTGCTGACCGGCGTGCGCCTGGCCATTGGCATCTTGTGGATCGTGCTGGTGCCGTGCGAGATGCTTGGGGTGAGTGCCGGGCTGGGCTACTTCATCCTCGATACCCGTGATCGGCTGGCGTATTCGGAGCTGATGGCGATGGTGCTGCTGATCGGGGTGCTGGGCTTTATGCTCGATGCGTTGGCGCGGGGGCTGCATCGGCGTTGGGTGCATGCCTGACCGAGGAGGCAGGAGCGGGCTTGCCCCGCGATGCGGACGGCGCAATTTTGAAAGCTCAGGTGCAGCACCGAACTCAGTTGGATAAACTTCCCGACCGGTTCAACTTCACGGTCGATGGATCACCACATGACAGCACCAGCAAACCCACGGCGTAGCGGCAAAGGCCATGATGCGGCGATCAGCCTGCAACAGGATGACGATCTGCAGCGCTGGTCGATTGCCCGCTCGGTGCTGCGCTCGATCGAATCGGCGCCGGACAACTGGTCCACGCGTATCGGCCTGTATGGCAAGTGGGGTTCCGGCAAGACCAGCGTGCTGAATTTCATTGAAGAGCAGGCGCGCATTCGCAATGAAAGCAAGCCGGACGGTATCACCTGGGTGGTCGTACGCTTTTCAGCGTGGGATGCCGAAGGCCGTGACGGGGTGATCCAGCGGTTCTATCAGGCGTTGCTGGAGCAACTTGAAAAAGGTGCTTGGGCGGGCAAGTCATTCAAGGATCTGGGGCGTGGAATCGCCAGGCTACTGGGCAATGTTGCCGAGATTGGCAAGTCAGTTGCACAAGTTATGGACCCTATTACCGGGACGATGGTTAGCAAAGGCACCCAGATTGCCGAGCAAACGGGCCAGCTACTGAGTTCAAAGCTGGCCTTCAATCGCAAAGAGCTCGAAGCGCTATGTGCTGACCTCCAGCGCACACGCATCGTGGTGTTCATCGATGACCTTGACCGCGCCGACCCGACCGCGATCCCCAAGGCAATGCTGGCGTTGCGCGAGTTGCTCGACTGGCCGAGCTTCGCCTTCGTCCTGGCCTTTGACCTGGATGTTGTAAGTAAAGCACTGAGCCTGTACTCGGCCGCCTATGGTGAGAATGGGCAACGCTTTCTCGAGAAGATCATCGATATTTCCATTACCCTGCCGGAGCCTACTGAGGAGCAAGCCAGGCGCCTAGCGTGGCGAGCATTTCGCGAATGTTGCCCCTTTATTCCCGAGGCAGCGTTCACGCGAATGGCTCAGTGGTTTCCTGCCAACCCTCGTCTGGTCAAAGCGATCACCCGTGACCTGGGGCAACTGAAAACCGTTGCGCGTCGCCACGGCGATGACGAGCTCGCGTGGGATGCAATCATTTTGCAGACCATCATCAGGCATGAAGCCCCGAAAACCCTCGAACGTCTGGAGCCGTCCTTGCTGGGCCTGGGTGGGCGGTCGTTGCGCGGCGAAACCGATGAAGAGCGAGAGGCGTTTGAGCGTGAAGCCATTCAACTGACGCTGGGAGCAACAGTACCTGATCTTGCGCCAGCTTTTGTGCGGCTGAAAAACCAGTTTTCAGCCCTGCACGATCTGCGAAAATTTACTAATCCCGCACGTGCACGGTACGAGATGGGGCTGCTGGCGCAGGAACCGGGTATCACCCTTCAGGAGCATCGGCGTTTCTTGAATGAGTGGGCCGCTGACTTCGACGACCAGCGAATCGATCTGCTTCTTGAAGAAGGGGTGGAGGCCGCTCAGGCTGAAGTGCCGGAGGTTGCCTTGAACCTGATCTGGTTGACGATTGATTCATACTGCCAGGGCATGCGTGAGCTGGCGTCTCAGATTGATCAGCGTGTCTATGACCAGCAACTGCAGTACCTTGGTGTTCAGCTCAAACTGCTTGAACACGTCTGGGGGGAGACGCCGCACCCAGCGCTCCATGATGTCTCTGGCCATTACGGTTTGTGCTGCAGTTTGATCGACGGGTTGTTGTCCCTGCGCGAGCGTGATGAAGGTCAGCCAAGGCAAGCGCAGTACCAGCGCGAAATCGCACTGGTGACGGCAGCGGCAACCACGTGCAGTGATCGTGTACGGCTATACGATTGGGCGATGGAAAAGTTGCTCGCCGGTGGCATCGCGTACCTGTATGACTCGCATAAAAGGACACGACTCGAAGGTGTCGCCAACCTGCTCAAGGATGATGCGGTATCGGATTTGTTGACGGTGTTCGAGGCCCCAATGGGCGTCGAACGGTTGTTCAAAGACCCTTCGCCAGCGGCCATTCAACGACAGTGGCGCTTGTTCAATGCCAGGTCACCCTTTTACCAGGAGGCTGGTCAGGCCAAGCTGATCGCATGGCTGGAAAGCACTGCCAATGACAGGCAGGCCGAAGGCGTCGTCGCTGGTAACATGCTTGATTATCTTGTGGGATTGGCGGTTCACAACCATACCGGCGCTGAGGGTGGAGGCCATGACGTGCAAAGGTTGCAGGCGCTGATTCCTGTTGCCTGGGACGCGGCGATGAAGCGTAGCGAGTACCACCGCTTCCCCAAACAGTTGCTCGATAAATGGGACAGTCTAGTCAATGCGGGCATCGACAAGAGCTGGATTCCACTGCCGCCAAATCTGGCAGAACTGGACAGGCAACGAAGCAACTGAGTTATGCCCGTTACCTGTAGAAAGCGCTCACGGCAGCAATGAAAACGGAGCAGCAGCACAGCACTGCTCCCAGTGCCTGCCCCCATCCGGCCAACGCCAAGCCCGCGCCAATCAACCCGTAATACAACAACCCAAACAACGCTCCCGCCGTCCCCCGGCAATCCCCGTACTCAACCAGCGCCGAGCCCAGCACCAACGGAATCGCCATGGCAAAGGCGCCGAGCATAAAGGCCATGGCCACGGCGATCAGCCAATGTTCGCCCAGCAGCAGTATCGCCAGCGCTGCCAGCAGGTTCACTGCGCACGCCAGATTGAGCAGCGTTGCCTGGCTGACACCACGCGCCAGCAATAGCGCATTGAGGCGCGCGCCAAGCAGCGAGCCCAGCGCCAGCAACACGCCGCTGTAGCCAAACAGACTTTGCAGCTGCAAACGCTGGAAAATGAACGGCGCCAAGCTGTACCAACTGAACACGCCGATGTTGAACAGCGCCACCAGCAGCGTCGCCAGCAACACCCGACGATCACCGAGCATGCGCCGCAAGGTGCCGATCAAACTGGCGCGATGGGGTACCTGTGGGCGGGTTTCCGGCATGGTTCGCCAGCTCCATAACAGCAACGCCAGGGCCAGCAGCAACTGCGCGGCCAGCACGCCACGGTAACCCAAAGCCTCGGTCAGCAGCGATCCACCGAGCACGCCAATCGCCGGGCTGACCGCCAGGAAAACGCCGATCAGGGAAAACACCCGCGCCAGTTCCGCACCGCTATGCACGTCCCGCAGCGCGGTTTGCGTCACCACCGAACCGACCGCAGCGGCAAAGGCGGCAACCATGCGCGCGGCGAGCAGGCCGCTGAAGCTTGTGACCAGCAAGGCTGCCAGCGATGCCAGGCCGTACAGCAGCAAGCCGGCAAGCAATGTCGGGCGGCGGCCCCAGAGGTCGCACAGCCGACCCCAGACCAGCACGCCAATGGCAAAGGCGGCGAAGTACAGCGACAGGGTTTGCGCCGCCTGCGCAGGCGTTACCCCGAAGCCCTGGCCGATATCCACCAGGGCGGGGCTGTAGAGGGTTTCGGCGATCTGCGGGAACATCAGCAGGGCCGTGGCCAGGGTCAGCCAGGTGCGGTGGGTCATAAGTAGCGCCCGGTGAGAAAAAGGGCGCTCATGGTAGACGGCAGGCGATGGGTGTATTGTCGCGGTCTGGTCTAAAAATAGTGAATATCGGACAACCTGCATGGCCTGGCTGGAACCCACCGCCACTTTCGACCCGGACCGCTTCGGCGCGCCCATCGTCGGCATCTGCTCGGCCCTGGGCGAACACGATTCTGGCGTCCATCAGCACCGCATGGGGCAGGTGCTGTTCACCCGCCAGGGCTGCGTGCGCATCGACGCCCAGGCGCCGGATCTGCTCTGTCTGCTGCCGCCGACCCGCGCGGCATGGATTCCCGCCGGCATAGCCCATCGGGCGCGGATGCGGGCGACCGTCGATTATCGCTCGGTGTACCTGGACCCCCGGCACTGGCCGCATTTGCCTGCTGAAGTGGTGATCCTTGACGTCAATCCGCTGTTGCGCGAACTGCTCGAGCGCATGGCCGAGGCACCGTTCGCAACCGACTGGAGCCAAGGCGCCGCCGCGCATCTGGCCGGCCTGTGCATCGCCGAACTGCAGGCCGCCGGGCAGCAGCCGATGCGTTTGCCGCTGCCCCGGGATCGACGCCTGGCCAGCCTGGTAGAGGGGCTTGAGCAGTTGCCGCCGCCGCTGCACGAACTGGCTCGCACGGTCGGCGCCAGTGAGAAAACCATCGGCCGTTTGATCCGCCGTGACACTGGTATGTCATATCAGCAATGGCGTCAGCAGTGGCGGCTGGTACGTGCGGTAGAGCAGTTGGCGATCCATCAACCGCTGTCCCAGGTGGCGCTGGAACTGGGCTTTGCCAGCGACAGTGCCTTCATTGCTTTCTTCAAAAGCATGACCGGCAGTACGCCTCGGGTTTATTGCCGCTGAGGCAACTGTTGCGCAATAAATTCGCTGCGCTGTAGCGCTTGTCCCGGCTGGAGATCCGTTACTGTCGTCACTCGGAGCTTAGCCAGGAGGGTGTGCGATGCTCGATATGCAAACGCTGGTCATCTTTGCTGGCGCGGTAACCCTGTTGCTGCTGTCGCCCGGGCCGAACATGGCTTTTGTCATCAGTCATGGGCTGTCCATGGGCTGGCGTGGCGGGCTGGCGGCGGCGCTGGGTATCAGCCTGGCTGACCTGTTGCTGACTGTGCTGACGGCTACCGGTGTCACCGCACTGATCGCCGCCTGGCCGCCGTCGTTCGACATCATCCGCTACAGCGGCGCGGTCTACCTGTTATGGATGGCCTTCAAGCTGTTGCAGCCGCGCACGGTGGGCATGGGCGAGGGGTCGCGTGAGACATCGCTGGCGGCGGTGTTGGTTGCAGCGACCTTGAACAGCCTGCTCAACCCCAAGGCGCTGCTGTTTTTTATCGTGTTCTTGCCGCAGTTCGTGGTGCCGGCCAAAGGCGCAGTGGCCCAGCAATTGTTGCTGCTGGGGCTGGTGCTGAGCGTGATTGCCCTGGTGTTTCATGTGGTGCTGGGGGCGTGTGGCGGGGTGCTTAGCCGTTGGTTCAGTGGCAAGGGGCGCCTGGCCAGGTTGCAGCCGCGCTTGCTGGCCAGTGTGCTGGCGTTGCTGGCGCTGCGGTTGATGTTGATGCAGCGCCCGGCGTGAATGCCCAGCGAGCGCTTTGCGCTCGATCGCCGGCCTTGCCGGCGATGGTCTGCAGAGCAGCCCTAGATTCAATCCTGCAGGTCGTCCTCGCTCATCCACTCAAGCGCATCCGCCAGCGCCACCTCGGCCACCCATTCACTGAAGCTGCGGGTCACTTGTTCATGGCTCAACCGCGAGCGTAGCTCGAGTTTGTCGGCAAACGACAAATGCACGGTGATGACCTTGTCTTCAATCACCCCGTCGCGCACCACGAAGAAGGCAAAGTCCTCCCGATCCTGGCGGCGGGCGAACAGGTAAACCTCGAAGTCCGCCCCGGTTTCCTTGGCAAAGGCCCTGGCGGCGAAGGCGTTCCTGGTCAGGTCAGGCGCTTGTTGCAGCGACGCCTGGGTATCGCAGAAATACCACGGCTCCCAGTCGGTCAGGCCTTTGTGAATGAACCAGCGGTAGGCAAGCGGGTAGGGCATTGGCTTAGTCCGTTAATGAGTGCAGGCGCGCCGGTACTCGCCCGGCGTTACGCCATAGGCTTGCTTGAACTGCCGGTTCAGATGGCTCTGGTCAGAAAAACCCAGGGCGAAGGCGACGTTGAACGGCAGGCAGTCGTTTTTCAGCAGTTCACGGGCGCGGCTCAGGCGCCGTTGCTTGAGCCAGGCATGGGGCGGCAAGCCGGTGGCCTGGCGGAACACCCGGGCAAAGTGGAAGGGCGAGAGATTCACCGCTGTGGCGAGTTCTTCCAGCGATGGCGGATAGGCCAGGCGGTTGTCCATCAGTTCCTTGGCCCGGGCCACGGCGCACGGTTCGTTGCCGGGCGTGCGCGCCTCGCCCGCGCGGGCATGGCGCTGCACCAGCAGCAACACCGCCTCGCGCCAGGCGGTTTGTTGTTCCAGGGCGCTGGCGCCGTGCTCGGCCGAGCAGTGCAGCCAGCTGAAGGCCTTGGCCAGTTGCGGGTCGTGCAGCACGCTGGCGTCAAAGCGCGGCAGGCCGTCGCGCTTGAGTTCCAGTTCGTCGAGCACTCCGGTGATGCGTTCGCTGTCGGGGTAAAAGCCGCGATAGCGCCAGCCGTCTTCGCTGGCCTTGGCGCCGGTGTGCAGCTCGTCGGGGTTGATCAGGACCATGCTGCCGACCGGCGCCAGGTGTTCGCTGCCGCGGTGCCAGAAGCGCTGGGCGCCGGACTCGATGATGGTGATCACGTAGCCTTCATGCACATGGGGGGCGAAGCGCTGCTGAAAATAACGCGCATGCAGCATCTCGGTGTCACCGAGCGCCGAGGCTTGCCAGAAACGGGTCTGTTCCTTGTGTGCAGGGTTCATGGGCTGCCGTTCAACCACCAACGAAAGACAAAAAAGAAGGCCATGCTCAGCAGCATGCTGATCAAGGTGCTGCGGGTCAACAGCACCAGCACTACGGCCACCAGCGAACCGATCAGGTACGGGTTGCTCAGGCTCAGGTCGAGCTGGTGGCCGGGCAGAAAGACGATAGGCCCGCAGATCGCGGTAAGCATGCCCGGCACGGCGAAGCCGAGGAACTGCCGGGCATTGGAGCTCAGGCGCAGGGGCAGGCGCGGTTCCAGAAAGGCATAGCGGTTGAGGAACACCAGCAGGCCCATGCCGATAATCAGGGCGAAGATCATGAGCGTGCTCCACTGAATTTCTGACAGATGAAACCTGCGCTCATGCCCAGCAGGCCGGCGGCCACCAGGCCGATGTCCCAATGCCAGGCACTGAACAGCACCGAGCAGAACAACGACACCGCCACGCACACCACGGTGGGCAGGTTGCGCACCAACGGCGCGATCAGGGCGACGAAGGTGGCGACAATCGAGAAGTCCAGGCCCAGTTGGTCGAGGTGCGGAATGTTCTGCCCCAGGATGATCCCGGCCAGGGTGAACAGGTTCCAGGCAATGTAGAACGTCAGGCCCACCCCCAGGGCGTACCAGCGATTGAACTGCTGTTTGTCGTACTGGCTGGTGAGGGCGAAAAACTCGTCAGTGAGCAAGAAGCCCAGGCCCAGCCGCCAGCGGGTCGGCAGGCCCGACAGCACCGGGCGCATCGACAGCCCGTACAGCAGGTGCTGGGACGTCAGCAGCAGGGTGGTGAGGAGGATCGAAAACAGGTTGGCGCCGCCCTTGAGCATGCCGATCGCCACCAGTTGCGCCGCGCCGGCAAAGACGATGGCCGACAGGCCCTGGCCTTCCCAGGGCGTGAGGTTGGCTTCGATGGCCATGGAGCCGGCCAGCAACCCCCAGGGGGCAACGGCAAGGGACAACGGCAGGATGGCGATGGCGCCACGGATAAAGGCCTGGCGGGCGAACGGCGGACTGGGCATGGACGGCAGCAACAACCAATGAACACGGTTGTACAGCATGCCAGAGCCGGGCGCCGCTGACTTGAACGATCTTGCTGTCAGCGGCGGCGCAGTGCGCTCAGCTCAGTAGTGGTTGCTGGCCAGGCGCCGCTGCGCCGCGATGCAGCCATTGATGTCCACTGCTTTTTGCCAGTAAGCCTTGCTTTGCGCCGGGTCGGCGCTGGCCAGCAGGCGGTAGACCTCGGCCTGGTAGTCGCGCTGACGGCCCCACTGCATCGCCAGGCCTTGCGGTTGCTCGCGATGGCACAGCAGGCGCACGGCCGGTTGCGGGTAGTAGGGAGCGTAGAGGCTGGCCAGGTTCGGCACGCTTTCCAGCGCAGTGCGGTATTCGCTACGGCTGTAGTTCGGGCACCAGTTTTCGATGCCCAGCGCCGCCGGGGCGAAGCCCTGGCCCATGCTCGCTTCGAGCAGCGGGCAGGCGGCAGCCGGGATCTGCGCTGCCGGCAGGTAGGTGATGTAGTAGAGGGCCAGGCGGTACTGGGCGGCCGGGTGGTCAAGCTCCACGGCTTTTTTCAGCAGGCTCACCGCGGGCGCCAGGGTGCGGCCCAGGGCCTGGCCTTGCTGGGCGAGGTCCTGGTCGGTGGTGCTGGTCTTGAGGGTGAAACTGGTGTTCTGGTTGTCGGCCTGTTCCAGCAAGGTCAGGGCCTGGCGGTACAACAGGTCGGCATGCGGGTCGATCCGTACGCCGGCGGCCAGCGCCGAAGTTGGCAGCACGACGGCGAGCAGGCCGTGCAAAAGGGGCGAGCGGATCAAGGAAGTGCCTCTGGAATTCGGGGCCGGGCGGGTATGCATGGTGGTTTCGAGACGACTGCGCTGTTCAGGGTTCAATCCGACTGTCCATAGTGTGGCTTGAGGCTGGCCTGGAGGTATAGCGCATCATTCTAACCGCTCTCGGCCTACACCCGAAAGCGTAGCCCGTCAGGGCAACAGTTGCCGGAGGTTGTAGGCCAGCCCGGCGACGGCAATGGCCAACAGCACCACGGCACTGATTGCGCTGATCAAGCGTCGGTTGAGACGCTCGGCCAGGCGGCCGATGACCAGGATGTACAAGCCCAGAATGCCCAGGTCGAGCACCAGCCAGACCAGCCCCAACACCATCAGGCTTTGGCTGAACTGCTCGGTAACCTGGATGAACTGCGGGAAGAAAGCGACGAAAAACAGAATGTCCTTGGGGTTCGACAGGCCGATGGCAAAGCCTTGCCACAGCCCGCCCTGGCGGACGGGGGCCTGCTGTATGGCGAGCGCGGGCTGGCGCAGTTCAGCCAGTGCGCCGAGGCCCAGGTAGCCGATGAACAGGCAACCGAACATGCTCAGGGCGCTTAGCAACAGTGGGTTGACGGCTGCGCTGCTGAAGATCAGCGCAGCGGCCAGGGCAATCAGCACCAGCGAAGCACCGTTGGTCCCCAGGGCGGTCAGCAGTGCCTGTTTGCGTCCGGCGCGGGCGGTGGTGTTGACCACCAGCGCCACCACCGGGCCGGGGCTGGCGATCAAGAGCAAAACAGTCAGGGCGTAGGTGGCAAGCAGGGCACTGTTCACGGGCATTTCTCGATGGTTTTTACCGGGAGCGGCATTCTCTGCAGGCGCGGTTCGGTTGTAAAACGCCTGTTACTGTGGCTTTCTATTAGTTTTACTCATGCTTGAGGCGGCCATGACCGAACGCATTCCCGCATTGCAGGCGCTCAGGGCGTTCGAGGTGGCCGCACGCTATGGCTCCTTCACCCGCGCGGCCGAAGAACTGGCCCTGACCCAGGGCGCCATCAGCCATCACATCAAAACCCTCGAAGGCTTGTTCGACTGCGCATTGTTCGAGCGCCGCGGGCCGAAAGTGGCGCTCACCGAGCCGGGCCGGCTGCTGGCCCAGGAGCTCAAGGTCGGCTTCAAGATCATCGAGAATGCCTGCGGGTTGCTCAGGCAGGACCGTCAGCACCTGCGCCTCAAGGCGCCTTCGACCCTGACCGTGCGCTGGCTGCTCAAGCACTTGGCGACGTTCAAGCAAGGCGAAGAACACAGCAAGGTGCAATTGAGCAGTGTGTGGATGGACATCGACACGGTGGACTTCTACAGCGAGCCTTACGATTGCGCGATCCTGCTGGGCGACGGCCATTTTGCCGCGGACATCGCCAGCCTCAAGCTGTTTGACGAATGGCTGGTGCCGGTGTGCCAGCCCGGTTACCCGGCAGACCTGGGCCACTGTGAACTGCTGCACCCGTCGCCCGATCGGCGTGACTGGCGGCGCTGGTTGAATCGGACAGGGGGCGCTGCAATCAGCCTGGACCGCGGCCAGCTGTTCGACACCCTGGATCAAGGCATTTCTGCCGCCCAGCAAGGCCTGGGTGTGGCCGTGGTCGACCTGCTGCTGGCCAGCGGCGAGCTCGACGCCGGCCGCCTGGTCACGCCCTTTGCGCAGGCGGTGGCCACCGGCGAGGGTTATTACCTGACCTGGCTGCAGGCTAACCCCAAGGCGCGCCAGGCGCAGAAGCTCGGTGAATTCCTGCAGCAGCAGGTGCCGCGACTTCCCGCTCAGGGGCTTGATTATTTATATGACTAATACTGCGGCGCGCCGGCATCCAGCTGCAGTCGCGTGCTCATGAAGTCGATGAACACCCGCAGCCGTGGCGGTATTTGCCGCCCCGAGGGCCACAGCAGGTAGAAGCTGCCGCGCCGCTCCATGTAGTCATCGAGCACGGTCACCAGGTCACCGCGTTGCAGCTGCTGGCGTACGGTGAAATCCGGAGTGCAGGTGATGCCGCGATCGCGGGTGGCAAAGCAGATGCGCGTGTCGACGTGGTTGCAGACCATCGACACCGGGATGTCGTATTCGCGCCCGGCGGGCTCCTGGCGCAACGGCCATTGCTCGAGCTTGCCGGTGCTGGGGAAACGGTAGTGCAGGCAGGTGTGCCGGGCCAGTTCATCGGGATGAACGGGGGTGCCATTGCGCGCCAGGTACGCCGGTGAAGCGACCAGTACATGGTGGAAATGGCCCAGAAAGCGCGCGCTCAAGCGCGAGTCGCTGGGGGTGCCGCCGCGCATCACCACGTCGAAACCTTCGCCGATGATATCGACCAGGCGATCGTCGAAATCCAGGTCCAGTTCGATGGCCGGGTACTGCGCCATGAACTCGCTCAAGGCCGGCATCACCAGGGCGGTGACTTGCGGCAGGCTGATGCGCAAACGCCCACGCGGCACCTCGCTGGCCTGGGACAGTTCAAGTTCGGTGGCTTCGATCTCGGCGAGGATGCGCCGGCTGCGTTCCAGGAACAGGCTGCCCTCGGCGGTCAGGGTGATGCTGCGTGTGCTGCGGTGAAACAGGCGCACCCCCAGGCGGCTCTCCAGGCGCGCCACGCGTTTGCCGATGGCCGAAGCGCTGACCCCCAACGATTGCGCGGCGCCGACGAAGCTGCCGGTTTCTGCCACTCGCACGAACACCACGAAACCGCTGAGGCTATCCATCTGCTTTCCCTGATTGCGGACATCAATGTCCGTTATGAGCGGAATTGTACCCGTCTTTTTCCGCAGTGACCGCAGGCTTAAGGTTCGCCCATCTTTCCTACAGGAGTTTCACCATGACCCCGATGAGTTGCACGGCGGACGGGCCAGCCGCACTCGAACAGCCCTTGCCGGTCAGCGGCCTGCTGGCCCTGGCCATGACCGGCTTTATCGCCATCCTCAGCGAAACCCTGCCGGCCGGCCTGCTCGGGCAGATCTCCAGCGGCATGCAGGTCAGCGAGGCCATGGCCGGGCAGATGGTCAGCGTCTATGCCCTGGGCTCGCTGTTGACCGCCATCCCGCTGGTGACCCTGACCCAGGGCTGGCGTCGGCGGCCGGTGCTGTTGCTGGCGATTGTCGGTTTCCTGCTGTTCAACACCGTGACGGCGCTATCGAGTTCGTACTGGCTGACGCTGGTCGCACGCTTCATGACCGGCGTCGCCGCCGGCCTGGCCTGGGGCGTGATCGCCGGGCATGCACGGCGCATGGTCAGCCCCGAGCAGCAGGGCCGGGCCATGGCAGTGGCGATGATCGGCGCGCCGGTGGCGTTGTCGTTGGGGGTGCCAGCCGGCACCTGGTTGGGCGAACTGGTGGGGTGGCGCATGACCTTTGCCCTGGTGTCGGGGGCGACCCTGGTGCTGGTGGCCTGGGTGCTGTGCAAGGTGCCGGACTTCGACGGTCACGCCCCGGGTCAGCGTCCCGGCATCGCTCAAGTTTTGCGTACCCCGGGAGTGCTGGCGGTGTTGCTGGTGATCCTCACCTGGGTGCTGGCGCATAACGTGCTGTACACCTACATCGTGCCGTTCCTGGCTTCGGTGGGGCTGGCAGCCAGCACTGGCATGGTCCTGCTGACCTTCGGTATCGCCGCCCTGGCGGGTATCGGCGTGGTCGGTGCGTTGATCGACAAGCACCTGCGCAACATGGTTTTGCTCAGCCTGTGCGGATTTGCCGTGGTGGCGCTGGTGCTGGGTTTTGTCAGCCAGTCGGCGCCGCTGGTGTACGTCAGTGTCGCGCTCTGGGGCCTGACCTACGGCGGCGCGCCGACCCTGCTGCAGACCGCCAGCGCCGATGCCGCCGGGGAGGGCGCCGATGTCGCCCAGTCGATGATCGTCACCGTGTGGAACTCGGCGATTGCCGCAGGCGGTCTGCTCGGTGGCGTGCTGCTCAGCCAGTGGGGCGTGGGCAGTTTCCACTGGGTGTTGCTGG
The DNA here is from genome assembly GCF_054788455.1 of Pseudomonas sp. ZL2. Lineage (NCBI taxonomy): Bacteria > Pseudomonadati > Pseudomonadota > Gammaproteobacteria > Pseudomonadales > Pseudomonadaceae > Pseudomonas > Pseudomonas sp. ZL2. The sequence goes on from NZ_JBGOGX010000037.1 coordinate 27,686, forward strand.
GGCTGATCGCCTTGGCCTTGCTGATTGCCGGTCGCGCCCATGGCCACGGCTTTGCCCCCGGTGCACGGGTAGCGCGCTAAGTTCGGCAGCCAGCGGCCCAGGCAGGTAGAATCGCCGCATACACAGGTGTTTTCGAGGTTGCAGCGGTGGAGTTACAGCAGGGCTTTGTCCTGACCCGGCATTGGCGCGATACCCCGGCGGGGACCAGCGTCGAGTTCTGGCTGGCCACCGATCAGGGACCACGGCGCTTGCGCTTGCCGGTGCAGACGTCCGTTGCGTTCATTCCGGCCGAGCAGCGTGGGCAAGCCGAAGCGGTGCTGCGCGGTGAGCGCGACGTCGCGTTGCGCGAGCTGGCCCTGCGCGATTTCGAACAGCGGCCGGTGCTGGGCTTGTACTGCCGCCAGCACCGCCAGTTGATCCAGCTGGAAAAGCGCCTGCGCGCCGCCGGGGTGCAAATCTACGAGGCTGATGTGCGTCCGCCGGAGCGCTACCTGATGGAGCGTTTCATTACCGCGCCGGTGAGTTTCAGCGGCACACCTGATGCCAACGGTGTGTTGCTCGATGCCCAGCTCAAGCCCGCCCCCGGCTACCGCCCGAAGCTCAGGCTGGTATCACTCGACATCGAAACCACCGAGCGCGGCGAGCTGTATTCCATCGCCCTCGAAGGCTGCGGCCAGCGCCAGGTGTACATGCTCGGCCCGGCCAACGGCGACGCCGAGGGCGTGGATTTCGATCTCGAATACTGCGACAGCCGTGCCCGCTTGCTCGAGCGCTTGAACGACTGGCTGGCCGTGCATGACCCCGATGCAATCATCGGCTGGAACCTGGTGCAGTTCGACTTGCGCGTGTTGCAGCACCACGCCACCCAGCTCAAGGTGCCCTTGCGCCTGGGGCGTGGCGGTGAGGAAATGGACTGGCGCGAGCACGGCAGCCGCGCGCATTTTTTTGCCGGGGCCGCCGGGCGCCTGATCATCGACGGTATCGAAGGGCTGCGTTCGGCGACCTGGAGTTTCCCCTCGTTCAGCCTGGAGAACGTCGCCCAGACCCTGCTCGGCGAAGGCAAGGCCATCGACACCCCGTACCAGCGCATGGACGAAATCAACCGCATGTTCGCCGAGGACAAGCCGGCCCTGGCCCGTTACAACCTCAAGGACTGCGAACTGGTCACACGGATTTTCGCCAAGACCGAACTGCTGACCTTCCTGCTCGAACGGGCCACGGTTACCGGCTTGCCGGCTGACCGCAGCGGCGGCTCGGTGGCGGCGTTCTGTCATTTGTACATGCCCCTGATGCACCGCCAGGGCTTCGTCGCGCCCAACCAGGGCGAGCGCCCGGAGGAGGCCAGCCCCGGTGGATTCGTCATGGACTCGCGGCCGGGGCTGTACGAGTCGGTGCTGGTGCTCGACTACAAGAGCCTGTATCCGTCGATCATCCGAACCTTCCTGATCGACCCGCTAGGGCTGATCGAAGGCCTGCGCGAGCCGGGCGACGCGACCTCGGTACCGGGCTTTCGCGGTGCGCGTTTTTCCCGTACCCGGCATTGCCTGCCGGCGATTGTCGAGCGGGTCTGGCAGGGCCGCGAGGTGGCCAAGCGCGAGCACAATGCGCCGCTTTCCCAGGCGCTGAAGATCATCATGAACGCCTTTTACGGTGTGCTTGGTTCCAGTGGCTGCCGCTTCTTCGACCCGCGCCTGGCCTCATCGATCACAATGCGCGGCCACGAGATCATGCGCCGTACCCGCGAACTGATCGAGGCCCGGGGTTACGCGGTGATCTATGGCGACACTGACTCCACGTTCGTCTGGCTCAAGGGTGCCCATGACGAGGCGGACGCGGCGCGTATCGGTCGCGAGCTGGTGCAGCAGGTCAACCAGTGGTGGCGCGAGCATCTGCGTGACAGCTACGGCCTGGACAGTGCCCTGGAGTTGCAGTACGAGACCCACTACAAGCGCTTTCTGATGCCGACCATTCGCGGCGCCGAGGAGGGCAGCAAGAAGCGTTATGCCGGCCTGGTGCAACGTGGCGAGGGCGTTGAGGAGATGATCTTCAAGGGCCTGGAAAGCGTGCGTACCGACTGGTCGCCGCTGGCCCGGCAGTTCCAGCAGGAGCTGTACGAGCGGATCTTCAAGCGTCAGCCGTACCAGCAATACCTGCGTGAGTATGTGCGCAAGACCTTGGCTGGCGAGCAGGATGAGCTGTTGATCTACCGCAAGCGCCTGCGCCGGCCGCTGGCCGACTACCAGCGCAACGTGCCGCCGCATGTTCGCGCGGCGCGCATGGCCGATGACTTCAATGACCGTCAGGGCAGGCCGCGGCAGTACCAGAATGGCGGCTGGATCAGCTACGTGATTACCGTGACCGGGCCGGAGCCGTTGGAGACGCGGCATTCGGCGATCGATTACGACCACTACCTGACCCGGCAGTTGCAGCCGGTGGCCGATGCGATTTTGCCGTTCGTGGAGGATGACTTCACGGCGCTGATCGATCGGCAGATGGGCTTGTTCTAGCCGGACCTGCATGCACTGACCCTGTGTGGCTTGCCGGCGATGAGGCCGGTGCAGGCAGCACATCAGGGGTTGACTGGATTGCGACCGCTGCGCGCTCGATCGCTGGCAAGGCCAGCTCCCACAGGTCCGGCGCTTGCCGGCGATGAGGCCGGTGTAGCCAGCACATCAGGGGTTGACTGGATTGCGACCGCTGCGCGCTCGATCGCAGGCAAAGCCAGCTCCCACAGGTCCGGCGTACACAGATCTACTGTGGGAGCTGGCTTGCCGGCGATGAGGCCGGTGCAGGCAGCACATCAGGGGTTGACTGGGTTGCGACCGCTGCGCGCTCGATCGCAGGCAAGGCCAGCTCCCACAGGTCCGGCGTGCACAGATCTACTGTGGGAGCTGGCTTGCCGGCGATGAGGCCGGTGCAGGCAGCACATCAGGGGTTGACTGGATTGCGACCGCTGCGCGCTCGATCGCTGGCAAGGCCAGCTCCCACAGGTCCGGCGTACACAGATCTACTGTGGGAGCCGGCCTTGCCGGCGATGAGGCCGGTGCAGGCAGCAAGTCCAGGTCCGGCGTGCACAGATCTACTGTGGGAGCTGAGCAGCCGCTATTGAGTCCACACCACCCGCAGCAACGCCACCATCAACCAGGCCGTGGCCGCCAGGGCGGTAATGGTGCGCACATGGTTCCAGCGGTTCCACACCCGCGCATAGGTCGGCCAGGCACTGGCCGCCTCGCTACTGGCCGGCTCCAGGCGCGCCAGGCTCTGGTTTCGCGGCACGTTGAAGAGCATGGTCACCAGCACGTTACCGAGCAGATACAGGCCGCTGCCAATGCCGATGCACAGGCTGCCCGGCAATGGCCAGCGCAACCAGGCCCAGGTCAGCAGGATCGCGCAGGTCACGGCGGTGCCGAGAAACAGCGAGAGGAACAGGCGGTTGAGCACCACCTGGTTGATCGATTGCATGGCCGTCACCGCACTCTGTGCCGGAATGCGCTCCAGGGCCTGCATGACGAAGTTGGAGAAGGCGAAGAACAACCCGCCCATCAACCCGCAACCCAGGGCGGTAACAAGGATCAGCAGCAATAGCAGGGTGTCGGCAATGCTCATGGTTCAGGCCTTTTTCCAGGGTGGTCGACGGGCATGGCAGACGGCCTTCAGCTATCCTCAGAATCGGATGACAGACCTTCCGGTGTGTATCCAAGGTCGCACTTGGTAATCGTAAGTTACCTTTGCCTTGCCCACTCATCTGGCCCTGTAGTTTAGGCTCGCAACCCGGATCTTTCGTCGCGATTTGTAGTCTTTGTTGCATGGAAATAGAAAGGAGATGCGCATGCTTGTTCGGTCACTGACCCTCGCCGCCTTGCTGGCCATTGTCGCCGGTCCCGCCCTCGCTGCCGATAGCGATGACCCCTTGGGCCAGGAGCTGTACAAGACCCGCGCCTTGGTTGTCCTTGCCCCCAGCACCGCCGACCCGACCCTTCGCGCGTTGAACAAGGCCCTTGAAGACCCGGCCACCAAGGCTGCCTTCGAGGAGCGCAAGCTGGTGCTGTACAGCGTCGCCGGCATGATCGGCAAGCGTGATGACAAGTTTCTGGATCAACAGGCGACCATGGCCCTGATCCGCAAGTTCAAGTTCAGCGCCCGGGATACGATGGTCACCCAGGTAGTACTGGTGGGCAAGGACGGCGAGCTGCACCGGATCGAACACACCGGCATCCTCGAGCCCAAGGCGATTTACGATGCAGTCGACCAGTTGCCGGCAGCGGAAAAAGCCATCGTGCCGCCGACCGTTGCCGATTTGAAGGAGGACGCTACCAAGGGCAAAGAGGCCAAGCCCGGCAAGGACGGTAAACCCGCCAAGCCGGCCAAGCCGGCACCACCACCCAAACCGCCGAAGCCGCTGGAGGATTGAGGTTCAACCAGAAGCGTTCAGACGTACAAAGAATGCTGTGTTGAATGCGCCGAGCTGTTCGAGGAACTGTTCGGCGCTGGCTTCGGGTTGATAGGCGTGACGCAAAAAGAATTCGGCCTCAGCGGCCAGTTGCGGACAAGCAATACGTAACTGGTCAGCATGATCCTCCAGGGTCAGCGGCCACGAAGGGTCCTTGTCACTTCGCAGCATGTTGCCGGCCCGCAATGCCTTGCGTGAGGCTGCCCGTTGCAGCCGGCGCAGCGTGTCTGCGTCGCCCGCATCGGCGATGCCCTCGGCATATCGCTCAAATGCAGCCTGCAGGTCGGCATTGACTGCCCGCGCGATGGCTGGTGAAGGCTTGAATGGCGCCAAGCACTGGGCGAGGTCTTCGCCCCAGATACAGCGGCAGTGATGCTTTAGCCAGTAACCCCAACTGTTGCGGTGTTCCTCGGCCAGCACCTGGTCACGGGTGCCGATGTCGAAATCGATCTTGCTCACCAGTGGGTGCCGGTCCTGCAGCTCACCTCTGACCCGTTCAAGCTGCTGCAAGTCATTGGCGTTGGGGCAATGGTTGAGTATCAGGGTCACGTCCAGGTCCGATTCACCTTCGCGGGCATCGCCACGGGCAACGCTGCCGTAGAGGTAAATGCCACCGAGCAGCGTATGGCATCGGTTTTCGAGGGTGCGGCAGAGATCGTCGAGCACAGGCCGGTAGGCGGGTTGTAGCGCTATCGGCGCAAGCGTGAGGATAGCGCCGTTGGCATCCACCCCACCGATGTCCACTACCTGTCCCCGGTCTTCCAGCACCTGAACCTGCCGGCGGGTGACCAACTGCGCGTAGTCTTCCTGCATCGGGCCGGGCTTGGCCTTGATGCGGACGATGTAGGGGCTGTAGGCCGCCTCGATCAGGGCATCGATGGCGGGCAGGTCTTCAGTGGAGGCCAGGCGGATCATGCAGCGAGTCCTTGGGCGAGCGTGCGGTTCACTACGCTAACACTAACTCCCGGTCTTGACCTTGCTCCACACCCGGGTGCGGATGCGCTCGTATTTGAGTGGCAGCGGCTCCAGGGCGAACAGGGTATCGAGCACCGCCTGGGGCGGGTACACCGACGGGTTGTCGCGGATCTTCGCTTCCACCAGCGGTACGGCGTCCTTGTTGGCGTTGGGGTAGCCAAGGTAGTTGGTCGAGGCAGCGATCACCTCGGGGCGCAACATGTAGTTGATAAAGGCCAGGCCTTGCTGCGGGTTGGGCGCGTCCTTGAGCAGCACCATGCTTTCGAGCCAGAACGGCGCGCCTTCGCGGGGAATGCTGTAGCGGATGTCGCGGCCATTCCTGGCGTTGTCGGCGGCAAGTCTTGCGTCAAACACCCCGCCGGACCAGCCCAGCACCACGCAGACATTGCCGTTGGCCAGGTCCGAGATAAAGCGCGAGGAGTCGAAGTAGGCGATATGCGGGCGCACCTTGAGCAGCAGCGCTTCGGCCTTGCGGTAGTCCTCGGGGTTCTTGCTGTTGTAGGGCAGGCCCAGGTAGTGCAGGGCGATGGGGATGATCTCGCTGGGTGAATCGAGCATCGCCACGCCACAGTCGGCCAGCTTGGCGATGTTTTCTTCCTTGAAGATCAGGTCCCAGGAGTTGAGCGGCGCATCGGCGCCCAGGCGGGCCTTGATCTTGTCGACGTCGTAACCCAGGCCTGTGGTGCCCCACAAGTAGGGCGCGGCGAAGCGGTTGCCAGGATCGTTGCCCTGCAGTTTGGCGAGGATCTGCGGGTCCAGGTGCGCCAGGTTGGGCAACTGGCTGCGGTCGAGCTCGGCCAGCACCCCGGCCTTGATCAGGTTCGGCAACAGGTCGGCGCTGGCGAACGCCACGTCATAGCCGCTGCGCCCGGCCATCAATTTGCTCTGCATCACATCGCTGTTGTCGAACACGTCATACACCGGGGCGATACCCGAGGCCTGCTGAAATTCCTTGGTGGTGTTGGGGGCTATGTAGTCGTACCAGTTGTAGATGTGCACGCTGGGCGTGGCGGCCTGGGCTGCAGCGAGGTTCAGCAGCGCGGCCAGGGCCAGGGGCAGGCGACGGATCGACTTCATGGGGGCACTCCGGGATCTTGTTATTGTAAGGGGTAGCGCTCAGGGGATCAGCAGTTCGCGGCGGCCATCGGCGTGGTCCACGCGCTGGCCGGGCAGTTGCAAGCGCCGGTCGGCGAGGTAGTCGTAGTCGCGGCGGGCGTGCTCTAGTTGCTGCAGGTCCAGTTCGACCACCTGCCGGCAGGCTTCACGACCGGCTTCGAACAGCAGACGCCCGTGCGGGTCGACCACCGCGCTGCCGCCGGCGAATACCAGGCCGTCATCGCCTGGGCCGACGCGGTTGACCATCAGCGCGAAGGCCTGGTTTTCCTGGGCGCGGGCCATGATCGCGGTGCGATGCACCGGGCCGTAGGGGTCCATGTTGCCGTTGGTTACCACGATCAGGTCGACGCCCAGTTGCGCCAGGGCGCGGCTGCTTTCTGGCAGCTCGATGTCGTAGCAGATCAGCAGGCCGATGCGCAGGCCTTTCCAGCTCACCGTGGTGTAGCGATCGCCAGGCTCGAACAGGCCGCGTTCCGAGGGCCAGAGGTGGGTCTTGCGGTAGCGCAGGGCGATGCCTTCGGGGGTGAGCAGCAGCGAGGTGTTGTAGAAGCGGTCGTCGGCTTTTTCGGCCAGGCCGATCACCACCGCGACCCCGCGTTCGCGTACCGCTTGCAGCACGGCCTGGACGCTGGGGCCGTCCACGCTTTCGGCAACCTTGGGCAACTGCGCGGCGCTGGCAAAACCCATCAACTGGGTTTCCGGGAACACCAGCAGGTCGGTGTCGGCTGCACAACCGGCAATGGCTTCCAGGGTGCGTTGCAGGTTGTAGGTGGTATCGCCGTCGCGGCCGGCGAGTTGTATCAGTTCGATCTTCATCGGGGTTCCTTGCGTGGGGCTGGAACCGAGTATGCGGCGCGACGGCGTGGGCGGTAATCACGTTGATGGAGTAACCCTGAATGGGTAATGGCGCTCAGATCTCCCGTTCAACAAAGGCGAAGTCGTCGTCGATCAACTGCTGCAGGTACTCATCGAAGCTCTCGGCAATCACTTCATAGCTGTCCGGGTCGTGCAGGTAGCGCAGCACCTGGCCGACGGTGCCGCCGGCGGCGGGGTTGAAGTCGATGTACAGCTTCGAGGTGCCGCCGTTGTTCATGCAGTGGGAGAAGCACAGGCGCTGGTTCATGCCCAGGTCGATGTCGATGCCTGGGCCGACGGTTTCCGGGTATTCGTCCAGGAAGTCGCCGTAGATGCCGCGAATGCTGTCGGTATAACCTCTGGCGTCTTCGAGGACCTGCTCGGCGGCGCTGAGGTAGTAGGGGTACTCGAACACGTCCGAACCGAGGATCAGGACGATGACTGTGCCGCCTGGGTAGTCTCGGAAATGGGTACCGTCGATATGGCCGAGCAGTTCCAGCAGGCTTGCGGGACACAGCGGGTAATGGTTACTGAGCTTCTGCAAGGCTTCGGCCGAGGCGCCGTGGGTGAGGTTCAACTGCTCAAGCGACTCGCTTGGCAGCGCCTGACGCAGGCCGGTGAGGTACGTGGTGACGAGGGACATGAGGGGCGGTTCCTTCCTGAAAGAGCACAGATGATAGCCAGGCTGGCGTAAATTCACCGGGATTGCGAGCGCTGCACGCTCGATCGCGGGCAAGACTGAACTGGTCAACAGATTTTGGACACCGGTTTAGGTTCATGCCGCAACCTTGAG
>NZ_JBGOGX010000038.1:0-30959 GCF_054788455.1 Pseudomonas sp. ZL2
GCTGTACCGGCCTCATCGCTGGCAAGCCAGCTCCCACAGTGGATCTGTGTACGCCAGACTTGTGGGAGCTGGCCTTGCCAGCGATCGAGCGCGCAGCGGTCGCAATTCAGGCAACACTGATGTGCTGGCTGTACCGCCCTCATCGCGGGTCGAGCCCGCTCCCACAGTGGATCTGTGTACACCGGACCTGTGGGAGCTGGCCTTGCCAGCGATCGAGCGCAAAGCGGTCGTAATCCAGGCAACACCTGATGTGCTGGCTGGACCGGCCTCTAGCCACAATCCTGATTCGCGCTTACTATAAGCCCAACTCGTATTACCGCGGCTGCTGAACCCGGTACTCACGAGGACAAGATCATGGAAAGAACCCGCGCCTGGAGACGCTCACAGGCCCGTAAAAGTGGCAGAAGCAAAGCGGTGTATCCGCTGGAATTCAAGCCCGAAAAGAACTGGAAGCTGCTGTACACCCGCGCCGACAAGTTGATACGGGCACGCCAACTCGGCATGAGCTACCCCATCCGCTCCACCCGCCAACTGTTGGATCAAGAGTGACTAACCTCCTGTTCGTCTGCAGCCGCAACCAATGGCGCAGCCCTACTGCAGAAGCGCTCTGGCGCCGCCGCCCCGGCTTCGATGCCCGGTCGGCGGGCACCAGCCCGAATGCGCGCAAACCCATCGGCCCAGCGGATATTCGCTGGGCCGATGTGATTTTTGTCATGGAACGCAAACACCAGAATCGCCTGCAGGCACAATACGCGCGGCTGCTGGAGCATAAGCGGGTTTACACGCTGGATATTCCAGATGATTTTCGCTACATGGACCCGGAGTTGGTCGCCATCCTTGAGGAGACGGTCGCGTCCTGTCTTGCTATCTAGGATGGGTGCGTAAACGCCAGCAACCGTTCCTCGCGTCAGTTGGTGCGGCCAATCACTTTAATCTGCGTCAGCCCCATCAGCCCGGCTTGCTCCAGAGTCTCGTCGGGCGTCGCATCGGCATTAGGCTTGCACTGTATTGGCCAAACGCAATCGCGTTATGATCAGCCGATCTGAACCGGACGTGCCTGCCTATGCCCGTTGACCTCCAAGCGCTCTATCCCAAACTGATCCATCTGATGCTGGACACGGTCTTCGTGGTCGACAGGGATAACCAGATTGTATTTGTCAGCGATGCCTGCGAGGCGCTGCTCGGTTACTCTGCCGGCGAGCTGACCGGTACGCCGATCACCGACTACATCCATCCTGACGACCTGGCGGTGACACGGGCCTCCATTGTCCGGGTCATGAATGGTCAATCCCACGTCGATTTCCGCAACCGTTACATCCGCAAGGATGGCGGTGTCGTACATATCCTGTGGGCGGCCTTCTGGTCCGAGGAAGTGGGTGCGCGAATCGGCGTTGCGCGGGACGTGACAGCCCTCAGGCAAGCCGAGGATGAATTACGCTTCCTGGCCCATCATGATCCACTGACGGCACTGACCAACCGCGCGCTTTTCAATGATCGGCTGGAGTCGGCCGTTCGCGCGGCACACCGCCACCAGAGCACACTGGCGTTGCTGTTTCTGGACATCAATGACTTCAAGGGCATTAATGATGTCCATGGGCATGCCATGGGTGACCGGATCCTCTGCATGATTGCACGGCGGTTGGAAGGCTGCGTGCGCGAGACCGACACAGTGGCCCGGATGGGGGGTGATGAATTCACTGTGCTGTTGCCGGATATCCAGTCGCAGGACGACGTTTACGCCAAGGTGGAGCAGATTCTCGCGGCCATGACCGAGCCCCTGGGCGCAGAATTTGGCGGGTTCACAATGCCGTCCTGCAGCGTGGGCGTGGCCTTTTACCCCAAGGACGCAGAGAATGCCGATACGCTGCTCAGCCATGCGGATGGCGATATGTACCGGATCAAAAAACAACGCTCCGCACAGCGGATAGTGTTCAAGCATTTACAAGCCGAGTAACAACGTGAATCGTCAAAAGAAAATAAAGCAGCTGTTAAAGGCTCACGCCAAAAAGGCCAGTGCCAAATTAGCGCCTAAAAGCAAGCCTAAATACATCAGCAAAGCCGACCGTCTAAAATTAGCGGCCGAAACAGATCAAGAGCTTTTGCCCGAGCCCCATCAAGCTGGATAGAAAATGAGAAAAATCTTCACCCCTGTCTTTATCGCACTTCTGGGCCTGCACGGCTGCGCGGAGATGCCCGATTACTCGAACGTTGATCCCCTCGTACCCGGTGATGACGCTCGTTACACCATCATCGAAACCGACACTTACGCAGGCAGAGCCCAGCGCCATTACGCCGACCTCCAGCCTGACTTGAACATCATAAAGATCAACGACAAAAAGGTCGGAAACATCCCGTTCTCTACCTATTACTACAAGAATGACTCGCCCCAGCGCGCGATCCTCAAGCCGGGCACCTACACCGTTCAGCTGGAGTACCGACTGCCTCAGCACTTCATGTTTGCGGATCTGGAGTTTGAAGGTAAGCCGGGCCAAAAGATAATCGCCCGCACGCAGTACGTTGGTCTCAATCGCCTGGAGGTATGGATGGAGGATGCAGCTACCGACGAGATCGTCAGTAAGCGTGTGCGCTGATCGCACCCGAATCGCCGATTGTCAGTCGATCTTACCCCCTGCCCTCACGCCTCCACGAACTCATGCATCAAGTTCGGCAAACACTTCTGCTCTGGTCGTGACCTGACGGAAATGATGCTTCCACAGATCGATGCCCAACCGACCTGACCGGTCCAGGGATGAGCCGACGGTCAGGTCGGTAACCAGCGTGGGCGTGAGCCCTGCATCGAACAGGGCAAACCCGGCGGCGAGCACGCAGGTTTCGGTCTGCAGGCCACAAACCAGCACGCGCTCGGCGCCGAGCTGCCTGATGTACTCGATGGTTTCAGCGGTCTGTCCGTAGCCGTGCTTTACAAATACTTTGTCGGCCTCGACCAGGCTTTCGTCTTCGGCCGCAGGATGCCAGCCGAGTTGCTTTTCAAACGGCGTCACCTGCTCATCATGCAACTCGACCGAGGCAACCGTCAGAATCCGCTCTGACAACGCCCGCACACCATCGACCAGCCACTCGGGTGGACTGAATGTGGACTGCACATCAACGATTAGCAAAACCTGCCGCATACACTTCTCTCGAGCATTGACCAATGGTGCGGAGTATATCGCCCCGAGGTGGATTATTTAGCGCTGTTTGCCTGCCCAATGGCCACGCGCTTTCAGGGTCGCGGACAAAAACAGCAGCGCGCGTTGAAAGACCGGGTGGCACTCGGCAAGGGGCAGATGCTCGAGCGATGCCCAGAAGAACGCGAAAGCGTGGCCATGGTCATCGAGCGTCTGATGAGTCCACTGCTCAGGCAACGGTCCGCTCGCCTCGCACAGTTGAAACGACCACACCTGACCAAGATGCCCGGCATCCCAACACCCCAGGTCGTCCGCGATGGTGGCGCAATTGATACCAGACTCTTCCGCCAATTCCCGCAGCGCTGCCTGACCCACTGTTTCATCTTTTTCAATGCTGCCCTTTACCAGTTGCACACCCGCCAGCGGATGACGAAACAAGAGGATCCTCGGGCGCAGCGTGGATGAAAGCACTACTGCGCAGGCCTTGTCGGGGAGCATGGCGATTTCCTTGTCGGCAAAAACGGCTGGGCATCATACGCCAGGAGCACCATGTGGGTGCTGGCTTGCCAGCGATCGAGCGCGCAGCGGCCGCAATCCAGACACTGCCTGATGAGCGGACTGTACCGGCCTCATCGCGGGTCAAGCCCGCTCCCACAGTTGCTCGGGGTACGCCGCTCAGGCGCATTTTTTTAACAGCGGCGCCGTAGAACTTTTCTCTGTTTATCGGTCTATTTGGATACGTTCAATCGTCATTCAGAGGTTGTCTTCGCTCATGAAATTCCATGCCCCACGGATGCTGCTCGTTGCCCTGTTCGCATTCGCGGCAGTGGGCTCGGCATCGGCAACGCAGATGAAGACCTCAACCCCGGTTCTGGCTCCTGAAGTTCCGGCCACCCGGACTGCCGAAACCCCCTGGCCGAGCCTGGCCAGCATGACCGACAAGCAACCAGGGCCGTTGCTGGCCCATGATGACCGCTACCGGCATGACCACCGTTGGCATGATCGCAGGGACGACTGGCGCCGCGAAAACTGGCGCAGGGAACAATGGCGCCGAGAACAAGCCCGCCGCGAAGCCGAGCGCCATCGTTATTGGGAACGCCACCATGATCGGGCCATGCGTTACCGTTACGAGGACGATCGCCGCTACTATCGTCGCTAGGACGTGCCCGGGGTGTATTTGATCCAGCCGATGGTCCGCGTCATCGCTGCGCAGCAATCTCGACGTAGCTCGACTCCCCGTCCCCCGACAACCAACCCCATACGAAGCTCAGCGTAGCTCCCACAGGGGCCAGAATCGCGGTACCGACACTCAAGCTCTGCAATCCGCAGCCGATACCCCTTGAACAAGTATGGACACTACGGGTACAGAGCATGACCCCAATCAATGCAGGAGTGCGCATCGCCCCCGCCTACACGGCCCCCCAGCCGGCCCCGGCAAGTGCTGGCAGCAGCCGCGCCGAGCAAGCTGCGGCAACGCCGAGCACCACCGTCAGCCTGGGCCAAAGCCCTCGTAGCGACGATACCGCGACCTATTCGTCCCGCGGAACCCTCACGGTGCCGTTGCGCTACGTGCTGGAAAACGACAGCCTGAACAAGCTGAGCATGAACATGATGATCGGTGTTCAGTCCAGCGCTATCGGTTCGCGCTTCAACGGGCTCGGCGCAGCGTTGGTGAATCAATTGGTAGGCAACGGCGGCCAGTCGTTCACACAATCGGTGTTTGCCTTCGCCGACGGCGCGCAGCCAAGCGCCGAAACACTGAGAATCCAGGGCAATAACCTGCGCCAACACCCGGCCAATGCCGTGAACCTGAGCCTGACCACCGCCTCCGGAGCGACCGTCACGCTGTCCCTGGCCAGCGGCGAGCAAGGCCTGGCAGTCAGCGCCGAGGTGCAGGGCGGCCAGCTCACCAGCGATGAGCTCAAGGGCCTGGCGTCACTGGCCGACAGTTTCCAGGGGACCATCAACGGCCTGAGCGAGCAGCCTCCTCGCCTGCAGCTGGGCAAGCTGGCCACGCTCGACCCGGCCCTGTTCAGCGCGCTGCAAATGAATGCCAAGCTGGACACGGTAAATGGCGAACAGCTGTCCTTCGACCTGGCCCTGGACGACAGCGCACGCAAACTCAGCCTGCAGGGCCCCGCCGGCAACGTGCAGTTGAACCTCGACACCCGCGACACCTCGCTGCTGGGTAAAAGCGCCCAGCGCCAGGCGGCGATCAGCAATTACCTGAGCCAGTTCGATGCGGCGCAGGGCCGCGGCAAAGGCGACGAGAACCTGGTGAGCCTGCTCAAGGACGCTTTCGTTCAGCTCAACAGCGCCGACGACATCGCCAGGCCAGCGACCGGCCGCATCCCGCTGCTGGCAGCCAAAGACACAGCCCTGCTCAGCGGCCTGGCCGACTTCAGCGCCTCGATCAGCCAGACAAGCCAGCAGCCCAACTCGCTGCGCCCGACCGAGCTGGATCGCTTCGACTACAAAGTGTCCCAGTCAACCACGATCAGTGGTGCGTCGCCGGCGAACCGCTCGGTGCAACAGGATCAGCAGGCGAGCCTCACGGCCGCCTACCACACCAGCCTCAACCCGCAGATGTCGATGCTCGAGGCCATGGCGACGCAGAACTACCGTTACCACGAGATCAGCGACCAATCGAGCTCCAGCACGCGTTTGCGCTACGACAAAAATAGCCTGGTGGAAGCCAGCGTCAGCCAACAGGCCAGTCGCAATGAACGTGTGCGCTCGTACGCCGAGGGCGTGCTGGAAAGCGACGTGAGCACACCGGCGTCGGTCTCCGAATCGCGCAACCTGCTTGGCCTGCTCACTGACCTGTTCGAACGCGAGCGCATCTCCCAGCGTGACCGCGGCGTATCGATCCTGGAAGCACAGTTGCAATCGCAACGCAGCCAGTGGCAGTTGCAGTCCGATCCGGCGCTGATCCGCCCTCGGGATGCCCAGCAGTAAACCCGCTTACGCCAGCAGCTCGGTGATCCACCGGGCTTGCCGGGCGACTTGCTGAACCTTGTCCTCGGGCACGCTGTGCCGCGCCCGGGCGAAGCTCGCCAGGGTCTGCTGCTTGCGCTGCAGGATGCTCTGCCACTTGGCCAGGAACGCCGGGTTGCGGGCCTGCATCTGCAGCGGGCCGAAGTACAGCTGTTCGGCGCTGTAGGTCACCGGGCCGTCCCGCTCGGCGACGATGATTTCGTAGTCGAAGCGGTTTTCCCGCAGCAGTTCCTCGCCGACGATACGGTAACCGTTGTCCATCAACCATTGGCGCAGCGGCTGCTCGCCGCCGTTGGGTTGCAGGATCAGCCGCTCCTGGCCGCTCAGGCGTGCCTTGCCAGCCTCGAGAATGTCACGGATGGTCTCCCCGCCCATGCCGCAGATGCTGATCGCGGTGATGCCGTCTGCCGGCTCGATCGCCGCCAGGCCATTGGCCAGGCGCACGCTGACCTGCTGCTCCAGGTCGTTGTCGCGCACGGTGCGTTGGGCTGCGTTGAACGGGGTCATCGCCACCTCGCCAGCCACGGCAGTTGCGATGACGCCCCGACGCATCAAGGCCACCGGCAGGTAGGCGTGATCCGAGCCGATATCGGCCAGGCGCGCACCGTCTGGCACATGCGCCGCCACGCGCTCCAGGCGCATGGACAATGTCTGTTCGTTCAACTGCAGCCCCTTTTCACCTGCAACGTCCGGCGCTGCTGGCCGGATCGGGGGCGATTCTGGCGGGCATTGCGGTGCATTTCAAGCGATCGGCAGCTACCCGGCCCGGCGGTCATGCCGGGCCCGCGCCGAAACGCAATGCGCTAAGTCGAAACCTGCTCGAGGAAGATCAGTTCCAGGGGTGCTGCGAGCAGCGCTGCGCTGGCAGCCGCAAAGTTCTGGAAGTACGGCATAGCGAAGTGTGCATCGAGCGCCGCTTGATCCTTGAAGGCTTCGCGCATATAGAACGTGCCCGGTTCGTCCCGGCGTTCGAACAGTACATAGTCAAGGTTGCCCGGCTCCGCCCGGGTAGGTTCGATCAGCGCCACCAGCGCCTCTTTCAACACTTGCTGTTTACCGGTTGCAGCCTTGAGTACCGCGATCGATACCAGGTGTTTCTCATGTTCAGTCATCATCAATGCTCCACTGTTCAGGTCAGGCCAAAGGCAATCCGGTCGTTACAGAAAGGTAAACAGCGACTCGGCCGGCAACCTTGACTTGGGCAGGCCGGCGTTGAAGTCATCGCTGCTGTGGTAGCCAAGGCTGACCAGCACCAGGCTGGTAAAGCCCTGGTCACGCAGCCCCAGCTCTGCGTCCAGCATCTTGCTGTCGAAGCCCTCCATGGGCGTGGCGTCAACGCCCAGGGCGGCCGCGCCCAGCAACAGCGTGCCCAGTGCCAGGTACGTTTGCTTTTCCATCCAGTGCTGCAAGTCTTTCTGGTCAAAGCGATGCAGGTCGACGTAGCCACGTCGGCTGCGGTCCTGCCCTGCCCTCGCCTCGGCATTGTGAAAACGTCCATCCGCAGCTTCCTGGGCCAGTACCGCCTGCAGGTGGTCGTCGGGCATGTGGGTCCGCGTGCAGAAGACAATGACGTGGGAAGCATTGAGGATTTTTGCCTGGTTGTAGGCAAACCCGCCGTCAGTGCTTTTGGCCACCCGGGCGCGCTGCGGCTGCGTCTGGGCGATGACGAAATGCCAGGGCTGGGAGTTCACCGAAGAAGGGCTGTTGCGCAGTTGTTCAAGCAAGGCTTGCACGGTGGCGGCAGGTATTTTGCGGGCGGCATCGAAGGCCTTGGTGGTGTAGCGGCGTTGAGCCAAGCTGACGAGATCCATGGGTTACTCCTGGTTGAAAAAGCAGGAACGAAGGGTGCGCCTTCCCTGGGGCAAAGAAAAACCGGCAGAATGCGCCAACACTTTCACTGCAGGAGTGAAAATGATCCGTATCGATGATCTGGGCATGTTTGTCCGCAGCGCTGCCCTTGGCAGCTTTACCGCCGCCGCGCTCGAGGCAGATTTACTGCCAGGCCAGGTGGCGGCGGCGATCAAGCGCCTTGAGCGCGAACTTGATGTGCGCCTGTTTGCCCGCACCACCCGCAGCCTGCGCCTGACGGCCGAAGGCGAGCAGTACCTGCCCACCGCGGTGTCGGTGCTGGAGACCCTCAAGCAAGGGCGCGAGAGCCTGCGCGGTGATAATGCGCCGCTGCGCGGGGTGCTGCAGATTGCAGCGCCGTCGGACCTGGGGCGCAATATTCTGCTGCCCTGGCTTTCGGCGTTTCGACGCGAGCACCCGCAGCTGAACCTGCGCTTTTTTCTCTCTGACCAGATTGCCGACCTGTTTCGCGACCCGGTGGATGTCGCCATTCGCTATGGGCTCAATGGTGACGCCAACTACGTTGCGCTACCGCTGGCGCCGTGGAATCGGCGGGTGCTGGTAGCCTCGCCGGATTACCTCAGACGCAATGGCAGCCCACGGGTACCGGCAGATTTGCTCAGTCATGCGTGTTTGCTTTACCTGCAGAACGGCCGCGTGTTTGACAAGTGGCGGGTAGGCGCGCAGACGGTCCAGGTGTCCGGGCCGCTGTTCAGTGACGACGCCGATGTCGCCCGGCGCTGGGCGGTTGAGGGTGAAGGGATTGCCTTCAAGTCCTGGCTGGATGTCAGTGCCGATGTGCTGGCCGGGCGTCTGCTGGTGCTGTTGCAGGACCATCCTGGCGAGGCCTTGCCGTTGAGTCTGGTCTGCCCGCACCGCAAACAGGTCTCGCCTGCGGTGTCACGGCTGCATGGGTGGCTGGCCAATCAGTTCGAGTCGTTGAAGCCGATTTGAGGCCTTCCTGTGAACCATAGAATCTCCCACAGCTCGCACCTGCTTTTCAGGTAGCCGCCGCAGCCTTATCCTTGCGCACTTTGCTCGCTGACTTTCGGGAGTTGCAATGTACATTGATGTACCCCGCCGCCTGGTGTTCTTCGATAAAAGCGACAGCATTCGCCCCGCCTGCCTGACCCAGTACGATCCGGACACCGGTGCATTGACCCACCCCGTCGGTACCCAGGCCGACGACAGGGTTTGCGACATCTCTCACGATGGCCGGCGCATGGCCCTGCAAGGCACCGATTGGCGGGTGGTGCGCGGCGCCAGTCGCTCGCGCCTGAGCTTTCTTGAAGATCGCACGGCGCTGCATGAAACCGACAGGTTCCTGGCGTACTGGTCGCACCTGGACCCCAACGGCCGGTACGCGCTGGTCGGGGTCGGCAACGATAAAAAGCGCCCGGTGGTCATCGACCTGGACAGCGGCGAATGCAGCGAACCGATCGCCCGTAATGTCGATGCCCGGTTTGGTTGCATCGACCCCGTGCAAGGCAAACTCTGGGCACCCGATGAGCGGGCCAGCAACAGTGTGCTGACGGTTGATTGCGCCAGTGGCGAGATCAACAAGATCACCCTGGCGCTGGACGCCAAGGTCAGAAGCCTGCGCTTTTCCCGTGATGGTCAATACCTGTTTGTCACCGGTGAAAACAACCGCCTGCTGTGCTGCGATCGCAACGGCGCGACATTGTGGTCCAGGGACATCGGCGAATATGGTCAGGTAGGCGCCGGGACAATCCTGTTCAATGAATCCGCTACTCACCTGTGCCTGCCGATCTCGGCGACGCAGCGTTCGAACTGGGGTGAAGACATCATCCTTGCGGCTGACAGCGGCCAGATCGAGACCACGGTTGTACGCCACAAAGGCCCACCCGGCCGGCTCGCCGCTGACTGGTTCGGCGATCAGTTGCTGACCCACCGTCTGGAGGTCGTGGACTTTTTCAGCGGTGCGGTCGTCGATGTGCTTGATCTGACCAGCCCCCTCCCCTCGGATAGCCCCATTTGAGAATGCCCAACATGCTTGTACTGCCAAAGGGAGAGCGCCACGGGGTACGAGTATCCCCGCGCTGGCCGTCCTCTGAAGTAGCCATCGATGAAGAAACTTTCCATAAGTTGATTGAGGCCCAATCAACGCTGCCACCCGACATTGAGCTGTTGCTGGTGCGCGGGTATGAAAACAAAAACAGCCATCTGGGTTCGTTCAGAACGCTCTCACGCTGGCTGGGCATCAAGGTGTTCTGCGCCTGCTACCCCGGTCGCAAGGATGAAGTCGGCGAGATATTTGGCTCCAATGGACATGACGTGGATGGCTCACATGTCGATGTCTCCATTGTGTTAAAGGGAAAAAGGCTGCGCTTCCTGCCCTTTGGCGTCTTTACCTCGCTGACTCGCCAGCGCGCACGCGCAGCGCACTACCTGGTGGTTATCGATAGGGTCAAAGACGCATTAAAACAATGCGGCTTTGACATCCATCGAAACGAAACAGAGAGCATGCAGATCCATTGCGACTACAAACCTCAGAAGTCGTAACGCACATTCATCATCACATTGCGCGGCGGCCCGTAGTGCCCGTAGCTCCCGGAAAACCCGGCGTAGTACTTCTCGTCGAGCAGGTTGTTGAGGTTCAGCGTGGTGGAAAGATGATCGCTAAGCCGGTAGCGCGCCATCAGGTTGAGCACGGCGTAATCATCCTGGCCGACGCGGCTGTTGTAGCGGCTGAAGTACAGCGAGTTGCTGGAGTTCCAGCTGGCACCGCCGCCGAGGGTCAGGCGCTGCCATTGACCGGGTAGCTGGTAGGTGGTCCACAGCCGGAAGGTGTCCAGCGGCAGCTGGGCGGTCAGGCGCTGGCCTTCGGCGTCTTCGGTGCGCGAGTGGCTGAAGCCAGCCTGCAGCTCCCAACCCGGGGCGAGTTCGCCAGCCAGTTCCAGGTCAATGCCCTTGGTCTTGGCGCCGCTCACCGCGCGGTAGGCGTCCTGATCGGTGCCCGGCACGGTGTAGCCGGCATCCAGTTCGGCGACGTTGTCGCGCTTGATCATGTAACCGGCGATGTTGGCGTTGAGCCGGCCGTCGTAGAACTCGCCCTTCCAACCCAACTCATAGTTTTTACCCACCACCGGCTCAAGCACCTTGCCGCTGCGGTCCTGGCTCGACTGCGGCTTGAAGATGTCGGTGTAGCTGACGTAGATCGACTGCTCGGGCGTCAGGTCATAGACCACGCCAGCGTAGGGCGTGACTTCGCCGCGTTCGGTCATGCTGTAGTCCAGGACGTAGCCGGAAGCCAGGCTCTTGGAATAGTAGTGATAGCGGTAATTGCTGGCGCGGGCACCGAGGATCAGGTGCAGGCTGTCACTGAGGTTGAAGCGCCCGGCGACGAAGTAGCCGCTCTGGCGCGTGTCGACGTCGTAGTCCAGCGCCGGGGTGAAGCCGTCCTTGTCGGGCTTGGGCAGTTCGTTGTTCCAGTGGTTGAAGTCGACGATGGCCGAGCGCCCGGTGGTCGCGTAGTGGTGGTTGACGTAGTCGAGGTAGTTGGCCCCGACGATAAGCTCATGGCTGTTGCCGAACAGTTCGAACGGGCCCTGCAGGGTGGCATCGATGGCCTTCTGATGCTGGGTGGCTTCGGACCAGCCCTGGCTGATGGTGGCATTACCTTCGGGGGTGATGTACGACATGCCGGTCGAACTCTGGTAGGAGCCGCTGCGGGTATCGCGATCGACATCCATGAAGGTGCCCGCGACTTTCAGCTGCCAGTCGTTGGCCAATTGCTGTTCGAGCGCCAGGCTGTAGTTGTTGGTGTCGAAACGGTCCGAGGCCCAGCGTGCGCCGGAACTGGTATCGCGGGAGAAGTCCGTCGCCTGGCCGTTGGTGAACATGATCGGCACACCCTGGCCGCCCGTTGGCCGGTAGCGCTGGTGATCGATGCTCAGGCGCACCAGGGTGCTGTCGCTGAGGTCGACTTCGAGCGCTCCGTAAAGGATGTCGCGGTCCTGCTGGTACCAGTCCATGAAGGTATCGTTGAGCTGCTTGGCCGCGACCATGCGCCCGCGCAGGTTGCCGGTCGGCGTCAGCGGCCCGGAGACGTCCGCTTCCAGGCGCTTGAAATCCCAGGAGCCGATACCGCCCTGCACATAGGCCTGGAACTCGCGGGTCGGGCGCTTGCGGATCACGTTGACCACGCCGCTGGGGTCGCCCGCGCCGGTCATCAGCCCGGTGGCGCCGCGCACCACTTCCACCCGGTCGTAGATGGCCATGTCGAGCAAGGTGCTGGGCATGGTGCGGGTCTGGTTTTCCTGGTAAGTGGTGACGCCGTCGAACTGGTAGGTGTTGATGGCGCTGCCGCGCGAATAGATGTTGAAGCGCTCGCCGCCATCCTGGGACATGGTCACGCCGGGGGTCTGGTTGAGCACATCGGACATGTTGCGCAGCTGTTGGTCATCCATGCGCTGGCGGGTGACGACGCTGATCGACTGCGGCGTTTCGCGGATTGACAGGTTCATCTTGGTGGCAGTGCTGGTCGAGCCGCTGGTGTAGGAGCCGGTACCTTCGGTGGTGGCACCCAGGCCTGCTGCGCTGACACTGGTCGCACCCAGTTCAAGGGCGCCGGCCTCGCTGGCCCGGGGGATCAGGCGATAGCGCCCCTGCCCCATTACCAGCGGCTGCAGGCCGGTGCCGGCAATCAGCTGCGCCAGCGCCTGGTCGACGCCGAACTGGCCGCGCAGCCCGGGGCTCTGCAGGCCATTGGACAACTGCGAGTCGACGGCAACCATCACCCCGGCTTGCTGGCCAAATTGCCCAAGTACGCGGTCGAGGCTCCCCGGGGCGATGTCATAACTGCGCACACCGGCCTGCTCCGCGATCACCTGGGCAGCAATTGCGGTTTGGTTGAAGGACACCAGGGTAAAACCAAGCATCAGGGTGCGTACAGCAGTGGCAAGGGGGGTAAGGCGACAACGCATCGAGGCAATCCTTGGAAAGCAGGGGTGGGCATGGCGCTGGCAGTGCAGCGCTTTCCCTTGTCTTGATGCGCGAAGCGACAAAACCTGCCAACGCCAATGAAAATTATTTCAGGCGGGCACGACACTGGCCCAATAGCCCAGCACGCGCTGGACGCGAACAGGCAAGACCTGGGTGATCAGCTCAAGACTGGCGTCGGGTTGATCGATGGAGAACGAGCCGCTGACCTGCAGCCCGGTAATTCGCGGATCGCAACGCAGCACGCCGGGGCGATAGCGGTCGAGCTCGGCCAGCAGCTCGCCGAGCGGCATGCGTTGCGCAACCAGCAGCCCCTGGGTCCAGGCCTCCGCGCCCACAGCCAGCGGCACCAACGGGCCGGCCCGGGAGCTGCTGTACAGCTGTTGCCAGCTGGCCTCCAGGGCGACGCGCGCGCCTTGCCCGTGCTCGACCTGCGCCGCCCCCTTGAGCACCTGCACCAGGGTGCCAGTGGATTGTTGGCTGACCAGCAGGCGCGACAGCGTCGCCGGCCGAACCCGGGCATCAGCGGTGCGCAGGCTGACACTGGCACCCTGCTCCACCTCCAGCAGCACTCGTCCACGGTTGAGGGTCAGCACCCGGTCGCCGTCCACCACGTCACTGTCCAGGGCGCTGCGGGTATCCAGTTGCAACGCCAGCCCCGAGGCGAGGCTCCAGTGTCGGCGCTCGCCGGTGGCGGTCCCGTAGTCGCTGAACAGGGTCGGCAGCACTGTGCGTTGCTGTACCCCGTAACCAGTGGCTATCAGCACGCCACCGGCAGCCAGGCTCTTGAGCACTGCCCTTCGCGAGGGCAGCGAACGTGCCTCAAGCAGGCTACGCGCACCAGCCGCCGACAGGCCGCGGGTGCCTTCACGAAGGCCCTGGCTGATGCCCGTGAGCCGCTGCCAGGCCAGTTCATGGGCCGCGCTTTCCTGGCGCCAGCGCTGGCAGGCGAGCTGCTCGGCGTCGCTGCTCACACCCGATTGCAGGCGCACCATCCACAACATGGCCTGTTCGAGGATTTGCGGATCGAGACACGGCTCGTGTGCGGTCAACGGCTTCATTCGCCATGCACTGCGGCATAGCAATGCCGATAGGCCTTGAGCATGGCCTTCTGCACGACATTGACGGTCAGGCCCAGGCGCTCGGCGATCTGCGGGTAGGTCAGGCCGTCGAGCTGGGACAGCAAAAACACTTCACGCACCCGGTTGGCCAGGCCATCGAGCACCTGGCCCACCGCGTCCAGCGCCTCGAGCACCAGCACCCGGGTTTCTTCCGAAGGCTGATGCTGCGGCTCAAGCTGAGCCAGGCTTTGCAGATAAGCGCGCTCCAGGGCCTGGCGGCGAAAATGCTGCAGGCACAGGCGGCTGGCGATGGTGCCCAGGTAGGCCCGGGGTTCGCGCAGCAACGGCGGCATCTCGCTGCGAAGGAGTTTTACGAAGGTGTCCTGTGCGAGGTCCAGCGCTTGTTCGCGATTGCCCAGTTTGCGCCGGAGCATGGCCACTACCCAGCTGTGATGCTGGAGATACAGCGCGCCGACATCGTGGGGGCTGGATGGGGACATGGACGGGATCTCCTGGCAGCTAAGGAAATCCGTGCATGGTAATACTTCTCATTCATTGACTACTACAGGTTTTGCTTTGCCGACCGTTTCGCGGGGCAAGGCCCGCTCCCACAGGTTCGGCGCAAGGCCTGTAGGAGCGGGCTTGACCCGCGATGATTTCAGCGGCGGCTGATGACCACCTCCAGGTACTCGCTCGGCACCACCAGCGACGCACCTCCCGCCACGTTGTTGTCGTTCAACAGCTGGGTCAGATCGCGTTCCAGCGCGCTGGCCTTGTCGCTTTCCAACGATGCAAACGCCTTGTGTACCGGCCCGTACCAGGTCCTGAACACTTCGATGAAATGCGCCGCCGAACGATAGCGAAAATTGAAGTGCTCGCGGCTGACCTTGATCGAACCGATGTCGTCGCCGAACAGGCTATGCAACTGTTCTTCATCCCCCCAGCGTGAGGGCGGTTGCGCACCGGCAGGTGGCGGCACATGGCGGCCGAGGGTCTTGAACATCTGGCCGATAAACCCTTGCGGGGTCCAGTTGGCCAGGCCGATACGGCCGCCCGAGCGGCACACGCGGCCCAGTTCCTTCGCCGCTTGCGCCTGGTCGGGGGCGAACATCACGCCGAAGGTCGATAACACCACATCGAAGGCGCCGTCCTGAAACGGCAAGGCCTCAACATCGGCGACCTGAAACACGACATTCAGACGTTCGGCGCGGGCGCGCTCTTCGCCGCGCTTGAGCAGTTCGGGCACATAATCGGTGGAGGTGACCTGGCAGCCGCGGCGTGCGGCGGCCAGGGTGACATTGCCGTTGCCGGCCGCGACATCCAGGACCTTTTCGTCCCAGCGCAAGTCGCAGGCTTCGGCCAGGTGTTCACCGACCAGCTGCAAGGTGGTACCGATCACCGCGTAGTCGCCACTGGCCCACGTCGCCTGCTGGCGCGCTTTCAAAGCATTCAAATCCAGGGGTGTGCTCATGGTCTGCACCTGATGAGGTTGTTCACACGAACAATCAGCTAAACCCCAACCCGATCATCCGGCAAGGGCCGCCGTTTCAGCGGCAAGACCCGTTGGCTACAGGGCTATAACCCCAGCGCATAAACAACAAAAGCACCCGAAGGTGCTTTTGTTGTCAGCGCGTGTTAGCGCGACAGGTTGGCCACCTTGGCCCGTGCCGCATGCAGTTTTTTGTAGCTGTCGATCAGGCGCTGGTGACGGTCGAGGCCTTCGAGTTTCATGCTGGTCGGCGTCAGGCCGTAGAAGCGCACGCTGCCGTCCACCGAGCCGAGCACCGCGTCCATGCGCGGGTTGCCGAACATGCGGCGGAAATTGACCTCGTAGTCGGCCAGTTCCAGCTCATCGTCCAGCGCCACTTCCAGCACCACATTCACCGCCTGATAGAACAAGCCGCGCTCGACGGTGTTGTCGTTGAACTGCAGGAAGGTCTCGACCAGCTCTTTGGCCGGTTCAAATTGCTGCAGGGCAAGGTGGATCAGCAGCTTCAACTCCAGGATGGTCAGCTGGCCCCAGGCGGTGTTGTCGTCGAACTCGATGCCGATCAGGGTGGTGATGTCGGTGTAATCATCCAGCTCGCTTTCTTCCAGGCGCTCGACCAGAGCGTGCAGCTGCTCATCATCCAGGCGGTGCAGGTTGAGGATGTCTTCACGGAAGAACAGCGCCTTGTTGGTGTTGTCCCAGATCAGGTCGTCCACCGGATAGATTTCCGAATAATCCGGTACCAGGATGCGGCAAGCCGTGGCGCCCAGGTGCTCGTACACCGCCATGTACACTTCTTTGCCCATGTCTTCGAGAATACCGAACAGCGCTGCGGCTTCTTCGGCGTTGGCGTTTTCACCCTCGGCACAGAAGTCCCACTCGACGAATTCGAAGTCTGCCTTGGCACTGAAGAAGCGCCACGACACCACACCGCTGGAGTCGATGAAGTGCTCGACAAAGTTGTTCGGCTCGGTCACCGCGTGGCTTTCGAAGGTCGGCTGCGGCAGGTCGTTCAGGCCTTCGAAACTGCGGCCCTGGAGCAGTTCGGTGAGGCTGCGCTCCAACGCCACTTCAAAGCTTGGGTGCGCGCCGAACGAGGCAAACACGCCGCCGGTGCGCGGGTTCATCAAGGTCACGCACATCACCGGGAAGGCGCCGCCGAGCGACGCATCCTTGACCAGCACCGGGAAGCCCTGCTCTTCCAGGCCCTGGATGCCGGCGAGAATGCCGGGGTACTTGGCCAGTACTTCCTGTGGCACATCCGGCAATGCCAGCTCGCCTTCAAGGATTTCACGCTTGACCGCGCGCTCGAAGATTTCCGACAGGCATTGCACCTGGGCTTCGGCCAGGGTGTTACCGGCGCTCATGCCGTTGCTCAGGTACAGGTTCTCGATCAGGTTGGAGGGGAAGTACACCACCTCACCATCGGACTGGCGCACGAACGGCAGCGAGCAGATACCGCGTTCGACATTGCCGGAGCTGGTGTCGTACAGGTGCGAGCCGCACAGTTCGCCATCGGGGTTGTAAATCTCGCGGCAGTATTCGTCGAGGATTTCCGCCGGCAGCGCATCTTTACGGCCTGGCTTGAACCAGCGCTCGTCCGGGTAATGGACGAATTCTGCGTTGGCGATGTCTTCGCCCCAGAACTGGTCGTTGTAGAAGAAGTTGCAGTTGAGCCGCTCGATGAATTCGCCCAGCGCCGAGGCCAGCGCGCCTTCCTTGGTCGCGCCCTTGCCATTGGTAAAGCACATCGGCGACTGCGCATCGCGAATGTGCAGCGACCAGACATTGGGCACGATATTGCGCCACGAGGCGATCTCGATCTTCATCCCAAGGCCGGCGAGAATCCCCGACATGTTGGCAATGGTCTGTTCCAGCGGCAGGTCCTTGCCGGCGATAAAGGTACTGGTGTCCGACGCCGGGTCGAGCATAAGCAAGGCCTGGGCGTTGGCATCGAGGTTTTCCACTTCTTCGATGACAAAATCAGGGCCGGTCTGCACCACCTTTTTCACCGTGCAGCGGTCGATGGAGCGCAGGATGCCCTGGCGGTCCTTCTCGGAGATATCGGCCGGCAACTCGACCTGGATCTTGAAGATCTGCTTGTAACGGTCTTCCGGGTCGACAATGTTGTTTTGCGACAGGCGGATGTTATCGGTGGGGATACCCCGGGTCTGGCAGTACAGCTTTACAAAGTACGCCGCGCACAGGGCCGACGAAGCCAGAAAGTAATCGAACGGCCCCGGTGCCGAGCCATCGCCCTTGTAGCGGATCGGTTGATCGGCCACCACCGTGAAGTCATCGAACTTGGCTTCAAGTCGAAGGTTGTCGAGAAAGTTAACCTTGATTTCCATGCGGGAATACCATACGAGCAAAACGATTTGGCCGCCATTATCCGGGTTTTCGCCGGGAAGTCTTGTGCCGGGCGCAATTACTCGGGCAAACCCGCCAGGCGCAGCCCCTGGGCAAACCGCTCGAAATCCTCGCCCTGCTGGATCGGCAGCCATTCCTTGAGCCGCGACACCCGCAAGGTCGGGTCCATCGCCCGCAGGCGCTGCAGCGCCTGCTCGACTTTGTCCTGCCGGCCGGCGTGGGCATAGCTGGCCGCCAGCAGGGCCGCAGCCGGCAGCAGGCTGGGCAGGTTACCCAGGGCCTTTTCGGCCCAACTGGCGGCGATGTCGAAGCGCCCGGCAAAAAAGTGCGCCAGGGCCATGCCCACCTGCATGCGAAACATCTCCGGGTCCAGCGGGCTCAGGCGCACGGCATGGTTGAGGTTGTCGATGGCCGCCTCGGTTTCGCCGCGCAGGGCACGCAAAATACCGCCCAGGTACCAGGCCGGCGCCAGGTTGGGGTTGAGCAGCCGGGCGCGGTCGAGCAAGGCGATGCCGCTGTCGACATCGCCCGCCAGGTGCGCCAGGGCATGGCCACCACGGGTCAGGGCCACGGCGTCGTCGCGGCCAAGCACCACGGCCAGGCGCGCCAGCCGCGTGCCTTCGGCGATCTCCCGCGGGCGATCGCTCATCCAGCCATTGATCTTGCGCCAGAAGTGGCACCAGGCGGCCATGCCGTAGGCCGAGGCGAATTCCGGGTCCAGTTCGATAGCCCGGTAGAACAGCGCCAGGGCCTGTTCGATGGCTTCGCGGGTGCCGTTATGCAGCTTGGCCGTACCACGCAGGTAGTAGTCGTAGGCATCGAGACTGTCGGTGGGTTTGCGCTTGGCCCGCTCGATTTCGGCCCGTTCCAGCTGTGGGGCAATGGCGCCGACCACGCTTTCGGCAATGCGGTCCTGCAGGTCGAAAATGTCGTCGAGCAGGCCTTCGAAGCGCTCGGCCCACAGATGCGTGCCGCTGCTGGCATCAATCAACTGGCCGGTGATACGCACCTTGTTGCCGGCCTTGCGCACGCTGCCTTCAAGCACGTAGCGCACACCCAGCTCCTGGCCGATACCCTGCACGTCCACCGCCCTGCCCTTGTAGGTAAAACTGGTGTTGCGGGCGATGACGAACAGCCAGCGCAGTCGCGACAAGGCAGCGATGATGTCTTCGACCATGCCGTCGGCGAAGTAGTCCTGCTCGGGGTCGCCGCTGAGGTTGTGGAACGGCAGCACGGTGATCGACGGTTTGTCTGGCAGGTTCAGTATGGCGGCTGGCGCCGGCAGTGGTTCGGCTGACAGTGCAGGCTCGTCGGCCAGGCCCTCGCAACGGCTGATCACGCCTGTGAAGCGGTAGCCCTTGCGCGGCACGGTGCGCACCAGGCGCTGCTGCTCGCCGGTGTCGCCGATGGCCTTGCGCACGGCGTTGATGTGGCTGGTGATGGTCGATTCGGAGACGATGCGCCCGCTCCATACCGCCTGCAGCAGGTCGTCCTTGCTGACCACCCGTTCGTGGTTGCTGACCAGCAGCAGCAACAGGTCGAACACCTGCGGGCCGATGGCCACGACCTGGCCGCGCTGGGTCAGCTCCCGGCGCTGCTGGTCGAGCACGTAGTCTTCAAACACGAATTGCACGGTGGCTATCCTCTGGGTCGAGCGCCCCCGACTCCGTGTCCGAGCTGGCGATTGGTCGTGGTTTCGATCATACGGCAGGCCGTGGCCGGCTGCACCGTCCAGCGGGCGGGTCGGCGCAGGTTGGAGGCTTTGGACATAAATCCACGCCAATGCCAAGGCAAATCCACGCCTGCTGCAAGGACTTGCCCCGGCGCCGCTGGCACGCTTGAGCCCATCGACAGCAATGGTTGCCGTCGGCAAGCGGAGAGTCCCCATGAAAATCGTCGTCATCGGAGGCACCGGCCTCATCGGATCGAAACTGGTGAAAAACCTGCGCGAGCGCGGCCATGACGCCGTCGCCGCCTCGCCCAACACCGGGGTCAACAGCATTACCCGCGAAGGCCTGGCCGAGGCGATGGATGGCGCCCAGGTGGTGGTCGATGTGGCCAACGCGCCATCGTGGGAAGACCAGGCGGTGCTGGAGTTCTTTGAAACCTCCACCCGTAACCTGCTGGCCGCCGAAGCCGCTGCCGGCGTCGGTCATCATGTGGCGCTGTCGATCGTCGGTAGCGAGCGGCTGCCGGCCAACGGCTACTTTCGTGCCAAGGTCGCCCAGGAGAACCTGATCAAGGCGTCCGGCCAGCCCTTCACCCTGCTGCGCGCCACGCAGTTCTTCGAGTTTGTCGGCGGCATTGCCCAGGCGGCCATGGTTGGCGACGAAGTGCGCCTGTCACCGGCGCTGATCCAGCCCATGGCTTCCGATGACGTCGCTGCGGCGCTCACCGATGTGGCCCTGGCGGCGCCGCTCAACGCCACCGTGGAAGTCGCCGGCCCCGAAGCCCTGCCGCTGGATGAGCTGGTGCGGCGTTTGTTCCGCGCCACCGACGACACCCGCAAGGTGGTGCCGGATGTACACGCGCGCTACTTCGGCGATGTGCTCGACGACCAGTCGCTGACCCCCGGCAGCAACCCGCGCCTGGGTGCGATCCGCTTCGAGGACTGGCTGGCGCAATCCACCCCCCAGGCCCCGCGTTGAGACACGCTTACCCACTCATTGAAGGAGCATTGCCATGTTTAGCCGATTGGTTCTCGCCGCCGCCTTTGCCAGCTTTTCAATCACCAGCGCCTGGGCTGGCGAACCGCAACCGGGCAAGGTCAGTGTGGTGTTCGACCGCGCCCTGCCCAATGTGCCGGGCAAGAGCATGAAGGGCGTGCTGGTGGAATACGCGCCAGGCGGCGCATCACCGGCGCACCTGCATCCGAAGTCGGCGTTCATCTACGCCACGGTGCTCGAAGGCGCGGTGCGCAGCAAGGTCGGCGACGGCCCGGAGAAGGTCTACAAGGCCGGGGAGCATTTCGTCGAGGAGCCCGGCGCCTTTCATGCAGTCAGCGCTAATGCCAGCAGCACCGAGCCGGCCCGTTTGCTGGCGGTGTTCGTGCTCGACAGCAGCGAGCAGGAGCTGGTCAAGCCCGTTAACAAGTGACCACGCCAGGCGACCCTCGGCAGCTTCGGCTGCCGCAGGCGCCGGCATTGAACAGGACACCCATCATGAACGTGCTCATGCCCTCCCCCGACGTCGAGGCAGCACCGGCAGCGCCACGGCGCGGCAAGCGCAAGGTCGTCGGCCTGCTGCTTTGCGCCAGTGCCCTGGCGGTGTTGCTGGCTGGCTGGGCTGCAGGGTTCAGCGGCGCCAGCACCTCCACCGACAACGCCTATGTGCGCGGCGACGTCACCTCGCTAGCGGCCAAGGTGGCCGGCTACGTAACCGCGGTCCAGGTCCGGGACAACCAGAGCGTGCGCGCCGGTGACGTGCTGTTTCGCATCGACGACCAGGACTATCGCGCTCACCTCGACCAGGCCGAGGCCAACTACAACGCGGCCCAGGCACGCCTGAGCCATGTCGATGCGCAGACCCAGCTGCAACGCGCACTGATTCGCCAGGCCGAGGCCCAGCGGCGCTCGGCCGCCGCCGAAATGAACCTGGCGAGCAAAACCCACGACCGCAGCCGCAAGCTGATCGTCAGCAACGCCGTCAGCCAGGCCCTGGTCGATGAAACCGGCGCGGCGCAATCAAAGGCCGCGGCGACGGTGTCTGCCGCCTCGGCCTCGGTGGACGCGCAACAGCAGCACATCGCCGTGCTGCTCGCCCAGCGTCAAGCCGCCGTTGCTGCCGTGGCCCAGGCCCAGGCCGCGCGGGACCTGGCGCGGATCGACCTGGACAGCACGGTGGTGCGTGCCCCGGTGGATGGCGTGGTCGGCAACCGCCAGGTGCGGGTCGGGCGCTTTGTGACCACCGGCGTGGCCTTGCTCGATATCGTGCCGGTCAACGATGTGTGGGTGGTGGCCAATTTCAAGGAAACCCAGCTTGAGCCGATCCACCCTGGCCAGCGCGTGCGTATCACCGTCGACGGCTACCCCGACGACGTGCTGGAAGGCGTGGTCGACAGCTTTGCCCCCGGCAGCGGTTCGGCGTTCAGCCTGCTGCCGGCCGACAACGCCACCGGCAATTTCGTCCGGGTCGTGCAGCGTGTGCCGGTGAAGATCCGCCTGGCCCATAACCCCCTGCCCGGGCGTATCGTGCCGGGCCTGTCGGCGCGGGTCGAGGTGGCCCATGGCGGTGGCTCGTGAAGCGCGGCGGCGCTAGGCTGCTGGTGGTCGGCATACTGCTTGCCACCCTGACCGAGGCCATCGCCAGTACCGTACTGGCGCTGGGCCGCGGCGACATCATCGGCGACACCTATGCCACGCCCGATGAGTTCGCCTGGCTGGATATCGGCTACACCGGGTTCAAACTGATCGGTTTCATGAGCGCCGCCTGGCTGCTCAGGCGCTTCGATCCCCGGCAGGTGGTCATCGGTGCGACCCTGGCCATGGGCCTGGCTTGCGCGATCGCGGTTTACACCACGCAACTGCAGCTGCTGACTGCGTTGCGGGTGGCGCAGGGTTTTGCCGGCGGCACGCTGCTGGTCGGCGGTCAGATGATCCTGTTTCGGGCCTACCCGCGCGCCTGGCAACCGCTCATTCAAGCGCTGTTCGCCATGGGCGCCGTGGTTGCCCCGGCTACCCTCGCCCCGGCCCTGCAAGGCTGGTTGCTGGACAGCCAGTCGTGGACCTGGATCTTCTTCAGCGTCTTGCCGCTGGCGCTGCTGGCCGGTGGGCTTGTGCTGCTCGCCGACGTGCCGAAGCCGGCCAAAGCCCGACAGCTGCCGTTTGACTGGCTTGGCTTGTTTTTCCTCGCCACTGCGCTGTTGTGCTTTACCTACCTGCTCAGCCAGGGCAGCCGCTGGGACTGGTTCGAGGAGCCTCGCATCCGCTGGCTGACGGTGATTGGCACAGCGGCGCTGCTGGTGTTTCTCGGTCGGCAAGTGCTGGCCAAGGGTCGAGGTCTGCTCGACTTCAGCCTGTTTCAATCGAGCGATTTTGCCTTCGCCTTTATCGTCAGTTTTGTCGCCGGTGCGGCCTTGTTTGGCAGTGCGTACCTGATCCCGGCATTTGCCTTGTCGGTGCTGGGCTTTACCCCGACGAGTGCCGGTTTGTTGCTGTTGCCCAGTGGCGCGCTTTTCGTGGGTGCGCTGCTGGTTTCGGCCTACCTCATGCAGGCACGTGGGGTGCCGCCGTTTGCCACGGTGCCCTTTGGCATCGGGCTGATCATGATCGCCATGTGGATGCTGTCTGGCTCGACCAGCGAAAGCGGCAGCGCAGACATGATGGCGGCCATTGTATTGCGCGGGCTGGGCTTGGGTTTTCTGTTTTTGTCGATCACCCTGATTGCCTTCACGCACCTCAACAGCCGCAACCTGGCGGCCGGCATTGGCCTGTTCAATGCCGGGCGGCAGTTAGGCGGGCTGATGGGGGTGGCCGGGTTGCAGACCCTGATCGAGCATGACGTCGCGACCAATGCCGTGGTGCTCGGCACCCGTGTCACGCCCGGCAGCGCGGCGATGATGGAGCGTTTGACCAGCAGCACGGCGTTGCTGATGGATAAAGGCATGGATGCAGCGGCGGCGGCGCGGGCGGCGACAAATTTGCTGGGGCGGGCGCTGTCCGGGCAGGCCCAGGTGATTGCCTTCGACAGTGCGTTCATGGCCGTGACGCTGCTTTTTGCCTTGGCGGCGCCCGTGTTGGTAGCGATCAAGATCGGCTTTGCCAAGCATGCAAAAACCTATTCTCGGGAAGGCCAATAAGCTCAACGGTGTTTGCCGTGAATCTGGATGCAGTCTATACCCATGAATTATGGCTCTCTGCCAGCTATGGCCCCAACATGATCTCTTTGAGAAGGAGCATCGAATGTACCCGGCCTGGAAGCTCGTCGTGTTCAGCGCAATGTTGTTTGGTTCGTCTGTCGCACAAGGCGATAGCTTTCGAATTGCCACGTGGAACCTTGGCTGGCATATCGCTGAACAAGAGCTGCCAACCTGGATTGCACAGTGCTCAAAAACCTACGCGAAAGACGCTCAAGGTGATTGGAAGCTGGTACCCGTCGGTACACCGCAGGCCAAGCGTGGATGGGACATCAGCGAGTCACGTGCTTCACTCGAAGGGGTGGACCTTGCCAGAATGCCGCCCTGCGCGGTCTACATGACTGCAACTCATCAGGTCGTGGAAGTTACGCCTGAAGCCTATGCCAAACGCTTGGCGCAAATAGCCAGATTGATGTCTGCCGAGATCAAGCCGGACGTCATTGCTTTCCAGGAAGTTTCCGGAGCACAAAGTGTTCGCGAAGCGCTTGGCGACGCCGCAGCAGACTACAACGTCTGCTCCTTCGAGGGTGCCTACAAGATACAACGCCTGGCGTTTGCCTGGAAAAGGTCGTTGGGCGAGGCCGTCGAGGCATGCACCGACCTGGTAGAGCTGTCCCTGCCCGATCGTCCAGCGACCAAACAGGTACGACCGGGGTATACCGTCACGTTGAATCTGGGCGGCAAACGGGTTCGCTTTTTGACGGTCCATCTCAAATCCGGGTGTGTCACACCGCTGGAAGGTGATCGTCTCGACGGCGACAAGGGAGCCGACGACCCATGTCCTGTTTTGCAGCAACAGGTAGGCCCACTTGAAGTCGCATTCGAAACACTACCGTTGAACGTGGATGGCTTCGTTGTACTTGGCGATTTCAACCGTAATCTTTGGCACGAAGCCAACAAACTGGCAGGCGCAGAGCCACTGCGAAGCGACGGAGAGACCGATTTGACGAAGAGCCGGGCCGCCACGGTATCAACGCGCAATCTGTTTTTGGAAATCAATGACGGAGCACCCGCAGGGTCGAAGGCCAGACTTCTGTCAGCAGTGTGTCCTGGAGCCCCATTAGTAAAGGCTGCGTGCGAGTCGGCAAAAACCTCCAAACTGTCCCAGGCGCAGCGCAAGGCACTGACTGCTGCTGATGGGCTGGGCTGCCGAAACCCGGTTGGCCTGGACCACATCCTTGTATCTGAGACGTTGGCCAATAGTGTCCAGTCGACTTACAAGGTTCCAATCGGCAACATGGGCGGCTCCCTTCCTGCAAAGCCACCGCAGTACCCCGTCGCTGCATTGGCGATATCGGACCATTGCCCGGTTGTGATAGATATCCAGCTGTGAGGGGCTTGTGTGAGGCTCAGCTACCGACGAAGCCGGCCGGTAACAGGCCATCTGCAACTACGCCCGAATAGCTCAAGGCCACCGGCCCGGTGAGAAAGACCGGGCCCTCGCCATCCCATTGCACAGTGACGGTCCCGCCATCGCATTCCACCTCAACGCAAGGGTCCAGCAGGCCGCGACGGATGCCGTTGACCACCGCACCACAGGAGCAGGACCCCGAACCCAATGCAATGCCGCCCCAACGCTCCCAGATGCGCAAGCGAATGTGCGCTCGGTCAATGACCTGGACGAAATGCACATTGGTCCGGTTGGGGAACAGCGGATGGGTCTCGATGCCCGGGCCGATAGCCGCCAGGTCAATGGCCGCCAGATCATCGACAAAAAAGCTGCAGTGCGGGTTGCCCATGCTGCAGGCGCTGGGGTCCCCAGCCAGTGGCAATACAGCCGTATCCATTGCGTCAGCCAGCGGAACATCCGACCAGCCGAACAGCGGCACGCCCATGCTGACGGCAATGGCGCCCGATGCCGTTCGTTCGCACGTCAGTAGCCCACGGTTGGAGCGCAAGGTTAGCGACGTGGTGTTCGCTTCGTGCATCAACCTGTCCGCAGCACCCCGGGTTGCGCTGCCGCAAACGTCCAGCGGGGAGCCATCGGCATTCCAGAACAGCAGGCGCGCCTGGGCATCATCACAATCGAGCAGCACCGCGAGCTGATTGAAGCCGATACCGTGGCTGCGATCCCCCAGTCGCCGGGCAATGTCGCCAGTGATCGGGTTGGCTGCGTTCCGCGCGTCGACGATAACGAAGTCATCGCCATTGGCGTGCATCTTGTGAAAGCTCAGCGGCATAGATCGACCCTGGCAGCGAAACAGATTCAACGTCGATCTAGCCTAAATCCCACAACCTTTGCAAGCCCGAGAAAGGCAGCCCGGTCTCCCGGGCCGCCCGCTTCTCACGCGCGTCTACGCGTTTTCCAGCTGACCAATCGCTGCCTGCAGGCGGCTGCGGCTACGTTCGCTGACATCCTTCTGGCTCTGGTGAGTCTCGGTCGGTGCCTGGCGCACGTTGGCATGGGGCACCACCTGCCACCCTCCGCCGTCCAGGCGCAGGTAGCGATAGCTGGCGGTACCGCTGGCCCAGTTGGCGCTGAGGATCCCGTGCAGATGGAAGGTCTGCTCCAGGGTGCTGAACGGACCGCTGGGGCTGCCGGTCAGGTTGAGCACGATATGGCCATCACCTTTGAGGCCGAGCTTGAGGTCGGAATAGTCCCCCCAGACATCGGCATGGAAGTTCAGCGGTGGATAGGTGGCAGCAAAGATACTGGCTACGCCGGTGATCTTCTTCTGCACGGTATTGACCAACAGATCGAGGGTCAGGACGGGAGCACCGAGCAGGCCGGTACGCACATTGAGACGGGTGTGGAACAGTCCGATTGCGGGCATGGTGCGACTCCTTGTCTGTTCAGGCGCGGCTGGATTTGCCGGCTTTGCCGGAAGTGCTCTTGGTCGAATCGATGGCGGTGTTCAGGGCAGCGCCTGCGTCACCGGTAGCCAGGGCCTTGAGATGATCGACATCGCCGGTGGCAATGGCCGCCTCCAGGGTGGTGGCGTGTAGCAGTGCCTGGATGTCGACATCACCGAAAGCCTTGATGCGGGTGTCTTCCCGGTGCGCTGGCGCTTCGACCACGATCCATTGCCCCTGGCTGTTCAGGTAGCGGTAACCGGCCTGGCCTTTCTGCCAGTCCGAACCCACCGCGAGTTTGAGGCTGAAGATGATCGGCGAGTTGGCAGTTTTGCCGCCATGGTTGCCCTGCAACGTGATGAGGATATTGCTTGGGCTTGGCGGCAGGAACAGCTGATAGCTGTAGGTGCCCCACACGTCCAGGTGCTGGTCCAGCGGCGGGTTGGTGGACTGGGTGAGATGGGCGGTGCCGCGCAGGGTGCGGTCAGACGGATGAACCAGCAGGTCGAGCACCAGGCGCTGGGCGCCGGGTGCATCGGTGCCGATGATGTAGGACACGGGGAAGAGTCCTATTACGGGTGCTTGTAGTGAGTCAGTCATGGTGCCTCCATTGCAAACAATGAGTGGAAACAAGCGCGTGGGCTGTTTCTGGCGGGCGACTTCCTTGGCGCACAGTTGGATGTAGGCGAACGGCGTTGCGACCTCCGTGATGGCGTCACGCGCAGATTGCCTGCGGCGAAGACGCTGCGGTCCGGCACGGCCATGCCCAATGGGCAAGGTTCGCCGAGGTGCAACGGGTATGAAACCCTCCCTGGGCGCATAGCTGCCTGCCTGGCAGCCCTGATCAGTAAAGCAGGGAAAACCGGACCGGCCAGGGGGTGGTGGCAAAAGTGCATGATGTCCGACGGGTGGTTGGCCTGCCCCCTGGATAACCCATACTGTTCTCCCCGCTGAGGTCACGCACTTGTCACGCCCAGCTGCTAACCTCTTGATGCTTTCCAACCCCGGAACACCCCGCACGCAAGGTGACACTGAAGGTGTACTCAAGCATGACCCGCAAGCAGATCATCCTGCGCTCCGACAGCATGCACAGCGACGACTTCGGCGCATTGTTCAGCAGCCTGTTCGGCAATCTGTATGCCGATATCCCGCCGCTGCCCGGCGACACCAGCATCGGTGGCGTCTATGGCCGCCATGATGGCGTGAGCTTTCGGCGCATGCACTACCGCGGTGACTTCACCTTCTGCTTTCCCGAATCCCAGGATGAAATCACCTTCGTCATCCCCTCCTCCGGTACCTTGATCCTCAATCCGGGCAGCGACGCGACGGGCTTCAGGCAGGTGGGCCTGGCGGTCGACAAGGCCGATGTGCGCTCGATGCGCTTCATGGATGACCACGACCAATGCGGCATCTCGATCCGCCGGGCATTGTTTACCGAGCGACTGGCAACGCTGCTGGGCAAACCGATTCTTGGCAGGCTGTGCTTCGAGCCGGTGGTGGCCCTGGCCCACCTACAGGGCATCAGGGCCCTGGTGGAGCTGGCCACCGGCAGCCAGTTCGACCTGCTGCTGCATGCCGGAGCGCTGATGCCGGCGCGCCTGCAGGAAATGCTCGTCGATGCGCTACTCGAGATCTGGCCGCACAACTTCAGCCAGGCCCTGCAGCGCCCGGCGCCTTTGATTGCGCCGCGGCACGTGAAGCTGGCCATCGAGTACATCCAGGCCCATCCGCAAAGCCAGGTCAGCGGCACTGAGCTGGCGCGGCTGTGCAACGTCAGCCTGCGTGCCTTGCAGGACGGTTTTCGGCGTTTCATGGGTTTGTCGATCGTCGCCTACCAGCGCCAGCTGCGTCTGGAGCACGCTCACCATGCTCTGCGCCAACGCGACGCGGCGTCGGTCACCGAGGTGGCGCTGGAGTTTGGCTTCAGCAATGTCGGCAGGTTCTGTCAGTACTTTCACAGTGCCTTCGGCGTCAGCCCTGCCGACGTACGCAACGGCTCAGGCCAGCGCCGCAGGGCTGGCCCGGATTTGCCTGGCGGTCAGAACAGATAGCTGGCCTTGAGGCTGCCGCTGGCGCCGTGGCTGTCACCGCCATTGCTGGCGCCGACTTCGGCACCGAAGCTCAGCGCCCCCAGGCTGGCCATCAGGTTGACCCCGGCAGTGAACTGGTCGCGGTTGTCGAAGGCGGCGCGCTGTTCGATGTCCAGGCCCAGCAGGTGACCCTGGCTGTCAACCTGGTGATCGCCCAGCACATGCTCGTAGCCCACCTGCACGCCCGGCACCAGTTGCCAGCCACCCAGATCGATGGCGCTGAATGCAACATCGAGGTTGGCGAATGCGCTGCGCCGGGTTTGCTGTATACCGTCGACGTCGAGGGCCAGTTCGCTGCCTTTTTCGTTGAAGCCCGAGAGGTCCAGGTGACTGATGCGCAGGCCCAGGCTTGGCTCCAGCGTGATGCCGCTTGATGGCATGCGGTAGCCCAGGGCCAGGCTGGCACCGCTGAGGTTGCCATGACTGTCGCCTTTGGCCGTGCCCAGCCCAGCACCAAGCTCGCGCTTGCTGTCGTAGTCGAGCCAGCCGGCGCTGAGGCCGGCATCGACGAACAGGCCACGCTCAAGCCCCGCCGGAGCGTAGCGCGCACCGGCCTTGAAGAAGGTCAGGTCGGTGTCCGCCTCACCACCCGCGCCGCCGACATTGCCACGGCTGTAGCCAAAGCCGGCGTAGCCGCTGAGCTGCTCGGAAAAGCGCTGGGTGAGGCCGATCATCAGGCCATCGCTATGTTCGTTGCTGCTGGCGGCATGGCTTGAGCCATCGGTGCCCAGGTAGCCGGCCAGGGCTGTGCTCCACAAGCGGTACTGGCCGACCTTAAGCTCAGTGCCGCGGCTGTAGGGTGCTGCGGCGCGGTCGAGCAGCGCGCCCTGGCGCAACAGGTAACTGGCAGCGTCGGCATGCACCTGGCCGCCGACCCTGGACTCGACGCCGGCCAGGTCACCGGCATCGATCGCCGACTGCAGGTAGTAGTTGTAGGCGCTGTAGGTGCCCGACAGGCTGCTGTCCTGCAACTGCTGCAGCAACTGCGCGCCGGCCGCAGCGTTGCCGAGCAGGCCCAGCTGTCCGGGCAGGCTGTTGTAGGACACCATCTTGGCCCGCAGTACGTAGATCGTCTCCTGGGACAGGCCCAGGCCCTCCTTGAGGTAGTTGTCCATGCTGCCGTACTGCGCGGTGACCTGGTCGAGGCCGGCTTGCAGGTAGCTGGCATCGACCGCCAGCAGCGGCGCATAGATCGCCGCCATGCTCGGCGGCAGATGCGCCAGGGTCGCCGCCACGCGCGCGGCGGTGTAATCGTTGGTGGCCAGGTAGTTTTCCATGATCGTCGCGCTGTCGACCCCGGCAATACTCAGCAATACGGCGGCTGTCCAACCGGTGCGGTCCTTGCCGGCGGTACAGTGGAACAGCGCCGCGCCATCGCCTGCCGCCAGCTCGTTGAACAATGTGGTGAACTGGCCTCGCATACCGGCATCGTTGACGAAGGCACGGTTGGTCTCCTGCATCATGGCAATGGCATCGGCGGCGCTGGTGAAGCTGACGCGGGTGATGTCGGCGCCAGAGGTGTTGTTGCCAATGATGTCGATGTTGCGATAGCGCGCCCCCTCGATCAGGGTGTCGGGGGTGGCGGCGATTTCGTCCGGGGTGCGCAGGTCGTAGATCGCCTTGATGCCCAAGCCGTTGAGCGTGGCCAGGTCCGCGGCCGACGGCGTCAGCGCATTGGAGCGGTAGAATACGCCGCTGCGCATCGTACCGTCGTGGGCGGTGGAATAAGCGTGGGTGGTGCCGGCGATATCGCGAAAGTTGTCGATACGCGCCAGGCGCGGCGTATCCAGCAGCGAACCTTCTGCGGACGGGCTAGCGGCCTGGGCGGCAGCAATGGACAGGCTCAAAACGGACAGTGAACACAACAGTCGTTGATACACGATGCAGCCTCATGGGAATCATGTTGGGCTGGCTACTATTGCGGGCTGACCTGCAACTGAATATTGCAAAAAGCCCGGATTGGCGAATCGCTGCGCGATCTGTCCGGGGCATGCGTTTTTTGTCCGTATTACGGTGCTGAAGAGGCCAACTTTGTAGCTTAGCCTTGATTGGTTTGGTGATGAGTATCCAGATCACCTGTGGCCGTGACTTCAATGTCATGCTCTTGGCACCGCCTAACTGCTTGTGGCTTCAGAAACATCGTCCTGGTTGTCGATAGTCGGTTTTGCCTGGCTGATGACAGGTGCAGGACTGCTGAAACCCAGCAACGGATAAATGGTTCTGCATGCACCGAATCGGTGAGAGCTAGGCTTGCCAGCGATTGAGCTCATCGCGCTCGTAATCCAGCCAGCGCCTGATGTGCTGGTTGTGCTGGCCTCATCGCGGGTCAAGCTGAACTGGCCTAATGATTTTGGACACCTTCGTCGG
>NZ_JBGOGX010000039.1:0-27923 GCF_054788455.1 Pseudomonas sp. ZL2
CACCGCCCTTTCACGGCGGTAACAGGGGTTCGAGTCCCCTAGGGGACGCCATTTTACCCACTTTGTGGGATTTCAAGGCTCATTCGATTATTGAATGAGCCTTTTGTTTTTGTCTCGAAAAAAACTTTTCCCATCCCTTCCTTGCCTGACGCGACAAGCGGCAGCATTTTCTGCTTGCCAAAAATATTATGAGAATAATATTCTAACCATAATATTTGGAGGCAAGCATGAATGACAAAAAGGCGAAAACCCGCGAGCGGATTCTTGATGCGGCCTGCAGTGCGCTGATTCAGCACGGTCCGGCCGAGCCTAGCGTCAATCAGGTGATGGGCGCGGCCGGCCTTACCGTCGGTGGCTTCTACGCCCATTTCGACAGCAAGGACGCGCTGATGCTCGAAGCGTTTCGCCAGTTGCTGGGCGAGCGTCGGGCATTGCTCGCCGAAGTCGACCCGAACATGACGGGTGAAGAGCGTCGTGCCCTGGTTGCCGCCTTCTATCTTTCCCGCAAGCACCGCGACGCCACCGAGCGCGCCTGCCCGCTGCCCACCTCGCTGGGCGAACTGGCGCGCCTGCCGGAGGCCTTCCGTGAGGTGCTGGCCGAACACATCGAACTGATGATGGCCAATCTCGCCGACAGCCCCGAAGACGCCGACAAGGTCCTGGCCGACATGGCCCTGATGATCGGTGGCCTGGCCCTGGCCCGGGCCCTGGGCACTGACGAGCTGTCTGACCGCATTCTGCGCGCCGCCAAATCGGCGGTTGTCTGAACCACGCGATATCCACCGGAGCGAAGCGATGAATACCTTGAGCTGGATTCGTAGCGTTAACGGCACCCTCGGGCATTTGGCGCCAGAGCATGTCGCGCGCAAGATGCGCCGCGCCTTCATGACCCCGCGCAACCGGCCGCCGCGGGACTGGGAACTGCCGCTGCTGGCCCGCGCCGAGCGCATCACCTTGCGTTTCG
The DNA here is from genome assembly GCF_054788455.1 of Pseudomonas sp. ZL2. Classification (NCBI taxonomy): domain Bacteria; kingdom Pseudomonadati; phylum Pseudomonadota; class Gammaproteobacteria; order Pseudomonadales; family Pseudomonadaceae; genus Pseudomonas; species Pseudomonas sp. ZL2. The sequence goes on from NZ_JBGOGX010000039.1 coordinate 965, forward strand.
GCCTCTCGGCACTGCGCTGGGGCCAAGGCCCGACCGTACTGCTGATGCACGGTTGGGAAGGGCGCCCGACCCAGTTCGCCCACCTGATCGACAGCCTGGTCGACGCCGGTTACACCGCCGTGGCCCTGGAAGGCCCGGCCCATGGCCACTCACCGGGCAACGAAGCCAACGTGGTGCTGTTCGCCCGTGCCTTGCTGGAAGCTGCCGCCGAACTGCCGCCGCTCAAGGCCGTGGTTGGCCATTCCATGGGTGGCGCCAGCATGCTCCTGGCCTTGCAGTGGGGCCTGCGCGCCGAAGTGGCGGTGAGCATCGCCGCACCGGCGCAGTTGCTTGGCGTTATCCGCGGTTTCGCTCGCCACCTGGGCATGCCGGCGCGGGCGCGGGCGGCGTTCATCCGTCAGATTGAACGCGATGTCGGCGTGCAGATTTCCCGCCTGGATGTCAGCGGCTACCAACTGGAGCTGCCCGGCTTGATCGTGCATGCCGAGGACGACCAACTGGTACCGGTAGACGAATCAGACGCTATCCACCGTGCCTGGTTCGACAGCCGCCTGCTGCGCCTGCCCGACGGCGGCCATCTGCGGGTGTTGGCCGACCCGCAACTGCGCGAAGGGGTGCTGGCACTGCTGCAACGCAGCAGTTCACCGGCGCGGCAATCGGCCTGAGCATCCGGTACACTCTGCCCGTTCACCACGGATCTGGAGCGGGCATGAGTTGGGACCTGGCAACACCGTTCATCATCGACCTGCGGGTCGCTGCCGACGACATCGACGGCCTCGGCCACGCCAACAACGCGGTTTACGTCACCTGGCTGGAGCGCTGCGCCTGGCGCCACTCCCAGCGCCTGGGCCTGGACCTGGCCGAGTACCGGCGCCTGGACCGGGCCATGGCCGTGGTCCGCCACGAAATTGACTACCTGGCCGCTGCCTACGAAGACGACGAGTTGCAACTGGCAACCTGGATCGTCGACTGGGACCAGCGGCTGAAAATGACCCGGCGCTTCCAGCTGGTTCGTCCCAGCGACGGCACCACCTTGCTGCGTGCGCAAACCACCTTCGTCTGCATCGAGTTATCCACAGGGCGGCCCAAGCGCATGCCGGGTGAGTTCATCGACGGCTATGGGCCGGCGCTGATGGCCGGAGCGCTGTAGGCCGCGGATTTTGCTAGACTGCCGGCCTTTTCCAGCCGAGATGCAACCCATGCAAATTGCCCTGGCCCCGATGGAGGGGCTGGTCGACGACATTCTTCGCGACGTACTGACCCAGGTGGGCGGCATCGACTGGTGTGTCACCGAGTTCATTCGGGTCTGCGACCGCTTGTTGCCGGCGGCCACCTTCGAAAAGCTCGCGCCGGAGCTGAGCCAGGGCGCCCAGACCGCTGCCGGAGTGCCATTACGTGTGCAATTGCTGGGCTCCGACCCGGTGTGCCTGGCCGAAAACGCGGTGCTGGCCTGTGAACTGGGCGCGCCGGTGATCGACCTCAACTTCGGCTGCCCGGCCAAGACCGTGAACAAGTCGCGTGGCGGTGCGGTGCTGCTCAAAGAGCCTGAGTTGCTGCACGCCATCTTGCGAGAAGTGCGTCGCGCAGTTCCTGCGCATATCCCGGTGACGGCCAAGATGCGCCTGGGCTTCGACAGCCCCGACGGCGCCCTGGACTGCGCCCTGGCCCTGGCCGAAGGTGGCGCCGAGCAATTGGTGGTGCACGCGCGAACCAAGGTCGACGGCTACAAGCCGCCCGCCCATTGGGAGTGGGTGGCGCGGGTGCAGGACGTGGTCAAGGTGCCGGTGTATGCCAACGGCGAGGTCTGGACCCTGGAAGACTGGCGGCGTTGCCGCGAAGTCAGCGGCGTCGAAGACATCATGCTGGGGCGTGGCCTGGTTTCGCGCCCGGACCTTGCCCGGCAGATTGCCGCCGAACGCGATGGCGTCGAGTTCGTGCCCATGGACTGGCAGAGCCTGCTGCCGCTGATCCAGGACTTCTGGGGCCAGGCCCGGGCGCAGATGACCCCGCGCCAGGCGCCGGGGCGCTTGAAGCAATGGGTGGCGATGCTGACCCGCACCTACCCCGAGGCGGTGGCGCTGTTCACCGAATTGCGTCGGGAAACCGACTGCGATCGGGTCGGGCAGTTGATCGGTGTGCCAGTCAGCGAGGCGGCCTGAAAAAATTTTCGCAGGGTTGCTTGAAAAGCAGGCGAGGGTCCTTATCTAGGGAGTACGCGATGCCGAAGTCGGGTCGCGCTACTACACAACCTCGCTGATTTTCAGGAGATGCATCATGACTACTGCTTTTTCTCTGGCTCCACTGTTCCGTCATTCCGTGGGTTTCGACCGTTTCAATGACCTGTTCGAATCTGCGGCGCGTAATGAGGCGGGTAGCAGCTACCCTCCCTACAACGTTGAAAAACATGGCGATGACCACTATCGAATCGTCGTTGCTGCGGCAGGTTTCCAGGAGCAGGATCTGGACCTGCAGGTGGAAAAAGGCGTCTTGACCGTGACTGGCGGCAAGCGTGACAGCAACGCTGAAAGCGTTACCTATCTGCATCAGGGCATTGCCCAGCGGGCGTTCAAGTTGTCGTTCCGGTTGGCTGACCATATCGAGGTCAAGGCGGCTGGTCTGGCTAATGGGCTGCTCAGCATCGATCTGCTGAGGATTGTGCCGGAAGAGGCCAAGGCCAAGCGGATTCCGATCAATGGGGATGGCAAGCCTGCTCTGAATTGATTGTTGTTTGTTTAGGAAAGGGTGCCTTCGGGCACCCTTTTTTTGGCTCTGAGATTTTGGAGTTGATCCGGTTGTTTTGGTGGTGCTGAGTCACCTTTCCGCCCTTACGGCGGCTTACTTTTTTCAGTCGAAAAAAAAGTAAGCAAAAATTCTCGCCCCACCAGGGGCCCTACGCTGCGCTTCGGGTTCCCTCGCTCCGGTGTCGCTACGGGGCATTGCGAACTACGAGTTGCAAGCAACTCTACGTTTCGCAACTTCGGCTAACGCCGAAGGTGCTGCGCACTAGCCCCTTCGCAACACCTCCACTCGGCCCTTCTGGTTAACGGGGCCGGTAGATCGAGATCACAAGCAGATCAAGATCAAGAGCACAATTCGCGTTGCCCTTGTGGGAGCGGGCTTGCCCCGCGATGCGATGTGGCAGGCAGGACGCTATTGCGGGGCAAGTCGAGTCGTTGGGCCGCGCGCCCTACGGTTTGATAACCAACCCTGCTCGAATGCCAGCGGCAATTACAGTATCCGCAGCAACTGATATCCATTCTTCACCACTTACGGCAGGTGACTGCGTAAGCCAATGATCAGCCAGTTGGTACCCAAGGCTGTACCCCAGCCAACGCGGGAAAACTCTGTTAGTGCCAAAGAACCATGCAGCGTGATCGTAATCACGCCTTGCCAGCTGGCTGTTGTCTGGAGGGGCTGCAAGGAGGTCCGGCAAGCCAATAGCGCGCTCCCAGGGCTCTGGCTCGCTGCCAAGCAGGTAGCTGACAAAACGCCCCGCTAGGCCCTCGCTCACCAGCGCTTCGCCCAGGGTGTGCCCATATCCCGGCCCGGCCATGCGCAGGCAATGATGCGTTTCGTGGATGATCTGGCGCAGCAATGTGCCGTTGTTCAGGCTGCAAGCAAAATTGGGATTCTTTGGGTCCACCGTCAGTGAAAACAGGTTGTGGCGATAGGCATATCCCATAAGGCCGACTTCGGGAATGACTTGGCCCGGCAGAGATTGAACCAGAATGTCCAGAGCAGGAGCGGGCAATAGGCGCTCGATCGCCTTTTTGGCCTCGGCAGCCTGTTCAATTATCGCTGACTGCCAATTGCTCAGGTCACCACTTGCCTGAAGCCAATGCAGCGTCCAGTTGGCTGAGCCTGCTGGATTCATTTCCCCCCCGCCCTTAGATGCACCAGTCGATCAATGATCCGCCGGCGCCTCAAGCAACATTGCCCGAAACTCCCCCAGCGGCAACGGCCGGCTATGCAGGTACCCCTGGTACAAATAGCACCCCAGTCGCTCAAGAAACTCCAGCTGCTCCGACAACTCCACCCCTTCGGCGATCACCGTCAGGTCCAGGCTGCGGGCCATGGCGACGATGGCGCGGACGATTTCGGCGTCGTTGGGGTCTATCGGGGCATCGCGGACGAATGATTGGTCGATCTTCAGGGCATCCACCGGCAGGCGTTTGAGGTAGGTCAGCGAGGAGTAACCGGTACCAAAATCATCCATGGCAAAGCTCACGCCATAGGCCTTGAGCTCGCGCATTTTGCTGATGGTGTCTTCCAGGTTCTGGATGACGATGCCTTCGGTGATTTCCAGCTTGAGGATCTTGTGCGGCAGGCGGAAGTCGTCGAGGCTGCGCATCACCCGTTCGACGAAGTCGTTCTGGCGGAACTGCCGTGGGCTGATGTTCACGCACAGGCTGAAGTCGTCCGGGTCAATCAGGCCGTCGCGCAGCATGCCGGCACAGGCATCGCAGGCTTCGTCGAGGATCCAGCTGCCAACTTCCAGTATCAGCCCGCTTTCTTCCAGCACCTGAATGAACTGCGCCGGCGGCTGCTGGCCCAGTTGCGGGTGGTGCCAGCGCAACAGCACTTCGGCACCGACGATGCGGTTGTCGCGGGCGTCGACCTGGGGCTGGAAGTGCAGGGCGAGTTCGCCGCGGGCCAGGGCCAGGCGCAGGTCGTTTTCCATGCGCAAACGCTCGCTGGCGGCCTTTTGCATGGTGGTGTGGAACATTTGCGTGGTGTTGCGCCCGGAATCCTTGGCCCGATACAGGGCGATATCCGCACGTTTGAGCAAGTCGGCCGGGGTCGAGCCGTGGTCGGGGATCAGCGCCACGCCGATGCTCGGCGTCACCTGCAGGCGCTGGCCGTCGAGGGACATGGGCTCGGCCAGCAGTTCGCGCAGGGTATCGGCCAGTTCGCGGACTTTCTCCGTGACTTCCTCGCGGCTGCCTTCCAGGCCGCTGAGCAGCACCACGAACTCGTCACCACCCAGGCGCGCGACGGTGTCTTCCAGGCGTACGCTGGCTTCCAGGCGCGCGGTGATGATCTTCAGCACCGTGTCCCCGACTGGATGGCCGAGGGAATCGTTGATGTGCTTGAAGTGATCGAGGTCGAGAAACAGCAGGGCGCCACGCAGGTTATGGCGCTTGAGCAGGGCGATCTGCTGACTCAGGCGGTCCATCAGCAGGGCGCGGTTGGGCAGGTTGGTCAGCGGGTCGTGGTAGGCCAGGTGGCGGATCTGCGCCTGGGCGTTCTTCAACTGGCTGACATCACGGGCAGTGAGCAGCAGGCACTCGGTTTCATTGAGGTTGATCGGCTCGATCGACACCTCGACGGTCAGGATGTCGCCACGCTTGTTGCGCCCGAGCATTTCCCGGTGATGCACGCGGCCTTTTTCCTGGAACTCGCTGAGCAGCGCCGCGCGCTGTTTGTCGTCGGCCCAGATGCCAATGTCGTGCACGGTCTGGCCGATCACTTCGGCGGCGCTGTAGCCGGTCAGGCGGCAGAAGCCGTCGTTGACTTCCAGGTAGCGGCCGCTGTCGCGCTCGGTGATGGTGATGGCGTCAGGGCTGGAATGGAACGCCTTGGCGAATTTCTCTTCGCTGGCCTTGAGCGCCGCTTCGGCACGCTGCTGCTGGGTGATGTCGCGCAGGGTGGTGACGCTGCAGGGGTGGTCGTCGACCTTGATCAGGCGACTGGATATCACGCAGGTCAGTGGCTGGCCGTCCTTGTGGTTGACCACCACGGCGACGTTGTTCAGCGCCTGGTCGCGGATCACCCGTTCAATGCGCCGGGCGCGTTCGGCGGACTCGGCCCACAGGCCGATCTCTTCGGCGGTGTTGCCCAGCACCTGCTCGGCGCTCCAGCCAAACACCTGGGTAAAGGCCGGGTTGATCTCGATGAACTGGCCGCTGTCCTGGCGGGTTACGCAGATCGGGTCGGGGCTGGCCTGGAACAGGCTGGCGAACTTTTCTTCGGAGCTGGTCAGGCGTTGTTCACGCTCGACCTGTTCGGTGATGTCCAGCAGGGTGCCGGCCATGCGCAGCGGGTTGCCCTGTTCGTCGCGGTACAGCCGCGCGCGGCTTTCGATGTAGCGCGAGGTACCGTCTTCGAGCTGGATGCGGTAGGTGATCTGGTAGTTGCCGGCCGGGCCTTCGCGCAGGCTGCGATAGGCCTGGCGCATAGTGCTGCGTTCCATTTCCGGCACGCCTTCGAAAAACGCCTCGAAGGATTCGTGAAAGGGTGCTGGCTCAAGGCCGTGCAACTCGGCCGCACGCGCCGAGCCGTAAAGCATGCCGCTGGGGATGTGCCAGTCCCAGGTGCCCAGCTGCGCTGAGTCCAGGGCCAGGTCCAGGCGTTCCTGGCTGTCCTTGAGCGCCTGTTCGGCGTGTTTGCGCTCGCTGGTGTCGACGAAGGTGCTGAGCAGGTAGGCGGTGCCTTCCAGTTCGATGTTCTGGGTACAGAGGATGCCGTCGTGAATTTCGCCGCTGCTGCCGCGAAACTGCACTTCGAGGGTCACCGGGCCGCTGGTGCCGCTGGTCGCCGCCAGCACCTGGTTACGTTGCTGCGGATGGACCCACAGGCCCAGCTCCAGGGTGCTCTTGTTGATGATCTGGTGGCCGGGCCAGCCAAGGATGTTCTCGAAGTGCTGGTTGACCTCATAGATCATGCCGTCGGCGCGGCGGGTCAGCAGGATGACGTTGGGGCTCAGGTGGAAGAGGGTGGCAAAGCGCTTTTCCGAGTTGATCAGCGCCGCTTCCCGTTCGCGCTGGCGGGTGATCTCGCGGATCACCCCGACCATCTGTCGCCGGCCGTTGCGGTCCTGGGTCATGCTGCCGTTGATTTCCAGCCAGTGCAGGCTGCCGTCGGGCCAGCGGATGCGATGGCGCAGGGCCTGTTCGACCGGCTCGCCGTTTATCACTGCGTGAAACGCTTGCAGGGCGCGGGGGCGGTCTTCGATGGGTACCAGTTCGAGGTAGTCCAGGTCATTGGGCAACGGCTGGTGCGGATCAAAGCCAAACAGTGCCTGGGTACCGCGCGACCAGCTGATCTGCCCGGTCTCGACATCCCAGAACCAGGCGCCCAGGCGCGCACCGTTGAGCGCCGCCAGCAGTTGCGGGGCGTTTTCCCAGGTTTGCTCCGACTCCTGGGGGTCCGCCGCATGGATTCGGGGCATGCGCGGAAAACGGTTTACTGATTTGGGCATCGATACCAGACCTTTGGCAGATAACGCGTCCTTGAGCGGGCAGGTTTGCCCGGGTGCTACCTCATTGGTTCAAGGGGCTTGCATGGCTGTCGAGCAATGCCATAAAGGCCCTGGCGGCATTCGACAGCGTTCGTTCGGTGTGCAGAATGTAGCCTAGCTGGCGCGACAGCTGTATGCCCGGCAAGGCGATGGGCGCAACCTGCTCATCGAGCATAGTACGTGGCAGCACGCTCCATGCCAGGCCGATAGAGACCATCATCTTGATGGTTTCCAGATAGTTGGTGCTCATGGCGATGTTCGGCGTCAGGCCCTGGGCTTCGAACAGGCGCTGAACAATATGATGTGTGAAGGTGTTACCGCCGGGAAAAACCGCCGGATGGTGGGCAATGTCGGCCAGGCTCACCGCGCCTTTGCGCGCCAGTGGGTGTTCGGGGGCGGCGACGAAATCCAGGGGGTCGTCCCACACCGGTATGGCGCGCACCAGATGATGCGGCTCCGGAGCCAGAGTGATTACGGCGATTTCCGCTCGGCCATGGAGGATTTCTTCGTAGGCTACTTCTGAATCGAGAAACTGGATGTCCAGGGCCACGGCCGGGTACTGGCGGGTAAACGCCCTTAATAGTGGCGGCAGGCGGTGCAGGCCGATGTGATGACTGGTGGCCAGGGTCAGGCGCCCGCTGACTTCACCGGTGAGGTTGGTCAGGGCCCGGCGGGTGTCGTCCAGTACATTGAGGATCTGGTAGGCACGCGGCAGCAGGGCGCGTCCGGCCTCGGTCAGGTTGACCTCGCGGCCCAGGCGGTCGAACAGACGCACATCCAGTTGCTGCTCAAGGCCGGCGATGCGTTTGCTGATTGCAGGTTGGGTCAGGTGCAGGCGTTCGCCAGCCCCGGAAAAGCTGCCGGTCTCGGCAATTGCAATAAAGGCATTGAGATTGGCCAGATCCACTACTCGAATTCCTTTTGGTTATCCAAAGCATAAAAATTATGAATTTGAGTTATTCAATCTACCGGCATAGCATCGCCCGTACAAGCCAAGGGGTTATTGGCATAGAAAGACGCTGATGAGGAACAGTCTGATGGCCGGCAAAACGCTTTACGACAAGCTCTGGGATTCGCATTTGGTCAAGCAGCGCGACGATGGTTCGGCGCTGATCTACATCGACCGTCACATCATCCACGAAGTGACGTCGCCGCAAGCCTTCGAAGGCCTGCGCCTGGCCAATCGCAAACCCTGGCGCATCGATGCCAACATCGCCACGCCTGATCACAACGTGCCGACCACTCCGGAGCGCAAGGGCGGTATCGACGCCATTGTCGACCAGGTCTCGCGTTTGCAGGTTCAGACCCTCGATGAAAACTGCGACGAGTATGGCATCGTCGAATTCAAGATGAATGACGTGCGTCAGGGCATCGTCCACGTCATCGGCCCGGAGCAGGGTGCGACCTTGCCCGGCATGACCGTGGTCTGCGGCGACTCGCATACCTCGACCCACGGTGCCTTCGGCGCCCTGGCCCATGGTATCGGCACCTCCGAGGTAGAGCACGTGCTCGCTACCCAGTGCCTGGTGGCCAAGAAGATGAAGAACATGCTGGTGCGCGTCGAAGGCAGACTGCCGTTCGGCGTCACTGCCAAGGACATCGTCCTCGCCGTGATCGGCAAGATCGGCACCGCTGGCGGCAACGGCCATGCCATGGAATTCGCTGGCAGCGCCATTCGCGAGTTGTCGGTCGAAGGCCGCATGACCATCTGCAACATGTCCATCGAAGCCGGTGCCCGGGTTGGCCTGGTGGCCACCGATGAAAAAACCGTCGAGTACGTCAAGGGCCGCCCTTACGCGCCGAAAGGCGAGCAGTGGGCACAAGCGGTCGAAACCTGGAAAGACCTGGTGTCCGATGCCGATGCGGTGTTCGACACGGTGATCGAGCTGGACGCCGCGCAGATCAAGCCGCAGGTCAGCTGGGGCACTTCGCCGGAAATGGTCCTGGCGGTTGACCAGCGTGTCCCGGACCCGGCAGCCGAAGCCGACCTGGTCAAGCGTGGTTCCATCGAACGCGCCTTGAAGTACATGGGCTTGAGCGCCAACCAGGCGATCACCGACATCCAGCTTGACCGGGTGTTCATCGGCTCCTGCACCAACTCGCGCATCGAAGACCTGCGCGCTGCCGCCGAAATCGCCAAGGGCCGCAAGGTTGCCGCGACCATTAAACAGGCGATCGTGGTGCCGGGCTCGGGTCTGGTCAAAGCCCAGGCCGAAAAAGAAGGCCTGGACAAGATTTTCCTCGAAGCGGGCTTTGAGTGGCGTGAACCGGGTTGCTCGATGTGCCTGGCGATGAACCCCGACCGCCTGGAGAGTGGCGAGCATTGCGCCTCCACCTCCAACCGCAACTTTGAAGGGCGTCAGGGCGCCGGTGGCCGTACCCACCTGGTGAGCCCGGCCATGGCCGCCGCCGCTGCCGTTACTGGTCGTTTTGTCGATGTACGCGAGTTGATCCAAGGGAGCGCAGCATGAAAGCCTTTACCCAGCACACCGGCCTTGTCGCGCCATTGGACCGTGCCAACGTCGACACCGACCAGATCATTCCCAAGCAGTTTTTGAAGTCGATCAAGCGCACGGGCTTTGGCCCCAACCTGTTCGATGAGTGGCGCTACCTGGATGTCGGCCAGCCGTATCAGGACAACAGCAAGCGCCCGCAGAACCCGGACTTCGTCTTGAACCATGCGCGTTACCAGGGTGCCAGCGTATTGCTCGCCCGTGAGAACTTCGGTTGTGGTTCGAGCCGCGAGCATGCGCCCTGGGCCCTGGAAGAATACGGCTTTCGCAGCATCATCGCGCCGAGCTATGCCGACATCTTCTTCAACAACAGCTTCAAGAACGGCTTGTTGCCGATCATCCTCAGCGAGCAAGAGGTCGATGAGCTGTTCAAGCAGGTCGAAGCCGAGCCTGGCTACCAGTTGAACGTGGACTTGCAGGCGCAGACCGTGACCCGTCCTGACGGCAAGGTGCTGAGCTTCGAGATCGACGCGTTTCGCAAGCACTGCCTGCTCAACGGCCTGGATGACATCGGCCTGACTTTGCAGGATGGCGAGGCGATTGCCGCGTTTGAAGCCAAGCATCGGGCTAGCCAGCCTTGGTTGTTTCGTGACGTCTGACTAATACGGTGAACCGGCTGACGCCATCGCCGGCAAGACCGGCTCCCACAGGTGCTGTGAGCACCACAGCCTGTGTGGGAGCTGGCGTTGCCAGCGATGAGGCCAAGGAGATCGCAATGACCAGCACCACCCATAAGGACGTCGTCCAGCGCCAGTTCGGCGAGCAGGCCAGCGCTTACCTGAGCAGCGCCGTGCATGCCCAGGGCAGTGAGTTTGCCTTGTTGCAGGCAGAGCTTGCCGGCCAAGGCCGCGCACGCCTGCTGGACCTTGGCTGTGGCGCCGGCCATGTGAGTTTCCACGTTGCCCCGCTGGTGCGTGAAGTGGTGGCCTACGACCTGTCGCAGCAGATGCTCGACGTGGTCGCCGCGGCTGCCGCCGAGCGCGGGTTCGAGAACATTGTCACCGAGCGTGGCGCCGCCGAGCGGCTGCCGTTCGCCGATGCTTCGTTCGATTTCGTCTTCAGCCGCTACTCGGCGCACCACTGGAGCGACCTGGGCCTGGCGCTTCGGGAGGTGAAGCGGGTGCTCAAGCCGGGTGGTGTGGCGGCCTTCATCGACGTGATGTCGCCGGGCAGCCCGTTGCTCGACACCTACCTGCAGAGCGTCGAGGTGCTGCGCGACACCAGCCATGTGCGCGATTATTCGGCCAGCGAATGGCTGCAGCAGGTCAGCGAAGCCGGCCTCTTCACCCGCAGCCACAGCCGCCAGCGCCTGCGCCTGGAGTACAGCTCCTGGGTCGAGCGCATGCGCACCCCCGAAGTGATGCGCGGCGCCATCCGCCAATTGCAGCAGGCGATGGGCGAAGAAGTACGGCAGTATTACCAGATTGAAGCCGACGGCTCGTTCAGCACCGATGTCGTGGTGCTCTGGGCCGAACGCTAGGTTTTTTCCGGCAGGCCAACAGGGCGTGCCGCTTGAATTGAATAGAGGAAAGCATGAGCAAGCAGATTCTGATTCTTCCAGGTGATGGCATTGGTCCGGAAATCATGGCCGAGGCGGTCAAGGTTCTGGAACTGGCCAACGACAAGTTCCAGCTCGGCTTCAGCCTGGAGCACGATGTGATCGGTGGCGCCGCCATCGACAAGCACGGCGTGCCGCTGGCCGACGAAACTCTGGAACGTGCACGCAAGGCCGACGCCGTGCTGCTCGGCGCCGTTGGCGGGCCGAAATGGGACAAGATCGAGCGCGACATTCGCCCCGAGCGCGGCCTGCTGAAGATCCGTTCGCAACTGGGCCTGTTCGCCAACCTGCGCCCGGCGATCCTCTACCCGCAACTGGCCGACGCTTCGTCGCTGAAACCGGAAATTGTCGCCGGCCTGGATATCCTCATCGTTCGCGAACTGACCGGCGGCATCTACTTCGGCGCGCCACGCGGCACCCGTGAGCTGGCAGGCGGCGAGCGTCAGGCCTACGACACCTTGCCATACAGCGAGAGCGAAATCCGCCGTATCGCCCGGGTCGGTTTCGACATGGCCCGCGTGCGCGGCAAGAAGCTCTGCTCGGTGGACAAGGCCAACGTCCTGGCCTCCAGCCAGCTGTGGCGCGAGATCGTCGAGGAAGTGGCCAAGGATTACCCGGACGTCGAGCTCAGCCACATGTACGTCGACAACGCCGCCATGCAACTGGTGCGTGCGCCCAAGCAGTTCGACGTGATGGTCACCGACAACATGTTCGGCGACATCCTGTCGGATGAAGCTTCCATGCTCACCGGCTCCATTGGCATGCTGCCATCAGCGTCGCTGGATGCCGACAACAAGGGCATGTACGAGCCTTGCCACGGCTCGGCACCGGACATCGCCGGCCAGGGCATTGCCAACCCGCTGGCGACCATACTTTCGGTGTCGATGATGCTGCGTTACAGCTTCAACCAGCAGGCGGCAGCCGAAGCCATTGAAAAGGCCGTCAGCCTGGTGTTGGATCAGGGGCTGCGCACCGGCGACATCTGGTCGCACGGTTGCAGCAAGGTAGGTACGCAGGAAATGGGCGACGCAGTAGTCGCAGCGCTGCGGAATCTGTAATCTCTCGGGCCCGCTGCTGTTTTTCCTTGTGAAGCAGCGGCCCACTTTTTAGCAAAGGTGTAGTTGCGATGAAACGTGTAGGTCTGATCGGTTGGCGCGGTATGGTCGGTTCCGTGCTCATGCAGCGGATGCTGGAAGAGCAGGATTTTGATCTGATCGAGCCGGTGTTCTTCACCACCTCCAACGTCGGTGGCCAGGGTCCGGCAGTGGGCAAGGATATTGCTCCGCTCAAGGACGCTTACAGCATTGAAGAGCTCAAGACCCTCGATGTGATCCTGACCTGTCAGGGCGGCGACTACACCAACGAAGTCTTCCCCAAGCTGCGCGAAGCCGGCTGGCAGGGCTACTGGATCGACGCCGCCTCGAGCCTGCGCATGCAGGATGACGCGGTCATCGTCCTCGACCCGGTCAACCGCAAGGTCATCGACCAGCAGCTCGACGCCGGTACCAAGAACTACATCGGCGGCAACTGCACCGTCAGCCTGATGCTGATGGGCCTGGGCGGCCTGTTCGAAGCCGGTCTGGTCGAGTGGATGAGCGCCATGACCTACCAGGCCGCCTCCGGCGCCGGCGCGCAGAACATGCGTGAGCTGATCCGCCAGATGGGCGCCACCCACGCCGCCGTCGCCGATGATCTGGCCAACCCGGCCAGCGCCATCCTCGACATCGACCGCAAGGTCGCCGAGGCCATGCGCAGCGAAGCCTACCCGACCGAGAACTTCGGTGTGCCGCTGGCCGGCAGCCTGATCCCGTGGATCGACAAGGAACTGCCCAACGGCCAGAGCCGTGAAGAGTGGAAGGCCCAGGCCGAGACCAACAAGATCCTCGGCCGCTTCAAGAGCCCGATTCCGGTCGACGGCATCTGCGTGCGCATCGGCGCCATGCGTTGCCACAGCCAGGCGCTGACCATCAAGCTGAACAAGGACGTGCCGATCGCCGACATCGAAGGCATGATCAGCCAGCACAACCCTTGGGTGAAACTGGTGCCGAACCAGCGTGAAATCAGCATGCAGGAGCTGAGCCCGACCAACGTCACCGGTACCCTGAACATCCCGGTCGGTCGTCTGCGCAAGCTGAACATGGGTTCCCAGTACCTGGGCGCCTTCACCGTCGGTGACCAGCTGCTGTGGGGCGCGGCCGAGCCGCTGCGGCGCATGCTGCGGATCCTGCTGGAGCGTTGATCGCCAGGCAGCGTTGAACTGAAGCCCGTGCTGGAAACAGCACGGGCTTTTTTGTTGGCCCTCAAAGCATCGCTGGCAAGCCAGCTCCCACAGGGTTCGGTTTGTACAGACCCTTGTGGGAGCTGGCTTGCCAGCGATGGGCTGCATAAGCAGCGCCAGTAGCAGCAGGCACAAGACTGCAAGACGAAATCCAAGTAAAGTGCCGCTCCCGCCGTTCCAGCAGAGGATTTTCCCATGAGCCAGCCTATTGATATCGCCGTCATCGGTGCCACCGGTACTGTCGGTGAAACCCTTGTACAAATTCTGGATGAATGCGATTTCCCGGTCGGCACCCTGCACCTGCTGGCCAGCAACGAATCGGCGGGCAGCGGCGTGATGTTTCGCAGCAAGAGCCTGCGCGTGCGCGAAGTCGACAGCTTCGACTTCAGCAAGGTCAAGCTGGCTTTCTTTGCCGCCGGCCCGGCGGTGACCCGCAGCTTCGCGCCGCGGGCCCAGGCAGTCGGTTGTGCGGTGATCGACCTGTCCGGCGGCCTGCCGGCCGAGCAGGCGCCAGCGGTGGTACCGGAAGCCAACCCGGCAGTGCTCGACAGCCTCAAGGCGCCGCTGCAAGTGAGCAGCCCGAGCGCCGCGGCGATTGCCCTGGCGGTCACCCTGGCGCCGCTCAAAGGCTTGCTGGAACTTGAGCGCATCAACGTCACCGCGTGCCTGGCGGTTTCCGCCCAGGGCCGCGAGGCGGTCAACGAGCTGGCCCGGCAGACCGCCGAACTGCTCAACGCCCGCCCGCTGGAGCCGCGCTTCTTCGACCGGCAGATGGCCTTCAACCTGCTGGCTCAGGTCGGTGCCAGCGATGCCGACGGCCATGGCACCCTGGAGCGCCGCCTGGTCAGCGAGTTGCGCGAAGTGCTTGGCTTGCCTTCACTGAAGATTTCCGTGACCTGCGTTCAAGTCCCGGTGTTTTTCGGCGATAGCTACAGTGTGTCCGTGCAAAGCCGCACGCCGGTCGACCTGGCGGCGGTCAACGCTGCGCTGGAAGCCGCTGACAGCATCGAACTGGTGGAGGAGGGTGATTATCCGACGCCGGTGGGTGACGCAGTGGGTCAGGACGTGGTCTATGTTGGACGGGTACGCGGTGGAATCGACGAGGCTGAGCAGCTCAACCTCTGGCTGACCACCGACAATGTGCGCAAAGGCGCGGCCCTGAATGCGGTACAGCTGGCGCAATTGTTGATAAAAGGCCTTGTGTAAAAGATACTTGCCGACAATTTGCCCCACTTGCTCTCGGTTGCCGGGGAAGGTTCATTCAAAGGAAGAGGTCATGCTTCGAATTCGCAAACTGGTCTTAGCAATAGCCGCGGCGTCGGCGCTGTCGTCCGGTATGGCGCATGCCCTCGGGTTGGGCGAGCTGACCTTGAAGTCAGCGCAGAATCAGCCCCTGGATGCCGAGATCGAACTGCTCGATGTCCGCGATCTGACGGCGGCCGAAGTGGCGCCGAGCCTGGCGCCGCCCGAAGAGTTCGCCAAGGCCGGTGTCGAGCGCCAGGCGTTTCTCAATGACCTGACCTTCACCACGGTGATCAACCCCAACGGCAAAAGCGTGTTGCGGGTGACTTCGAGCCAGCCGCTGCCGGCGCCGATGGTCAAGTTCCTGGTTCAGGTCATGTGGCCGAGCGGGCGCCTGCTGCGCGACTACAGCGTGCTGGTCGATCCGGCCAAGTTCAACACCCCGGCCGGGCAACCGGCGCCGGCGGGCGTTGCGCCTGCGGTGACGGCGGCCAACTACACCACCGTGCGTCGCGATACCCTGTGGGAAATCGCCTCGAAAGCCCGTCAGGGTGGCTCGGTGCAGCAGACCATGCTGGCCATCCAGGCGCTGAACCCGGATGCCTTCATCAACGGCAACATCAACCTGCTGAAAACCGGCCAGGTCCTGCGTCTGCCTGATCAACAGCAGATCGCCAGTATTCCCCAGGCCCAGGCCGTCACCGAGGTTGCCGAGCAGTACGCTGCCTGGCGCGAAGGCCGGCGTCTGGGCCCGCGTGCCCGCCAGCTCGACGCCACCCGACGCAGCGGCACCGAGGCGGCGCCGGCGCGCATCGCCAACCAGGACAACCTCAAGCTGGTCGCACCCGGCAGCAAGGCCGCTGCGGGCAGCAAAGGGCTCAGCGACAAGCTGGCCGTGGCCCAGGAAAGCCTGGACACCAGCCGTCGTGACAACGAAGAGCTCAAAGGCCGCATGGCCGATCTGCAGAGCCAGCTGGACAAGCTGCAGCGCCTGATCGCGCTGAAGAACGACCAGTTGGCCAAGCTTGAAGCCCAGGGCGCCACCGACGCTGTCGCCCCTGAAGCCCCCGCGGCCCAGCCACCGGCCCTCTCCGCCGAACTGCAGCCGGCCCCGGCACCGGCCGAGCCTGTGGTCACGCCAGCCCCGGCCGCGGTCGATACCGCACCGGTGGACCCGGCGCAGCCTGCGGCCGCCGAGCAGGCGCCGACCGACGCGAACAAGATGCTCGACGATCTGCTCGGCAACCCGTTGTTGCTGGCGCTGATCGCCGGCTCTGCGGTGTTGGTGCTGTTGCTTCTGCTGCTGTTGCTGGCACGCAAGCGCAAGGCCGCCCAGGAAGCGGAAAAACACCTGCGCATGGCCCGGGCCCTGGCCGAAGAGAGTGATCGCGCTCCGGACCTGGACCTGCCGCCAAGCAGCTTTGAAGGCCTGGACGTGGCGCCGCCGAGCGTGACCCTGGCGCCGGCGGTGGTCGCCGCGTCTGCCGCTGCCGCGACAGCTGCCGCATTGCCTGCTGAAGAACCGGCGCCGGTAACTCCGGAGCCTGCACCAAGCGAGCCGGTGCAAGGCCCGATTGCTGCGCCGCTGGTCGCTCCGGCGGCTAGCCCAGCAGCACCGACCGGCGACGCCGTGCTCGACGAAGCGGAGCTGAGCATTGCCCGTGGCCGCCTCAATCACGCTGCAGAGCTGCTCGAGCCTGCGGTTGCCGCAGCGCCGGAGCGTAGCGACCTGCGTCTGAAACTGATGGAAGTCTATGCCCGCCAGGGCGACCGTGATGCCTTTGTCGGCCACGAGCGTCAGCTGATTGCCACCGGCCAGAACCATGCCGACGTCGAAGCCCTGAAGAACCGCTTCCCGGCCATGCTGGCCGTCGCTGCGGCAGGCGTCAGTGCTGCGGCGCTGGCGGCTGAGCTGGATGCCCAGTACGTCCAGGAGCTGCTGCAGGACGAGCCGTCTGCCGAGCCAGTCGCTGAAGTCGAGCCTGTGCTCGAGGCTGAGCCGGTCGTTGAGCCTGAAGCGGTGGTAGAAGAGCCGCTGGCTGACCTTGAGGCTTTGCCTGAAGACGACCTGGACAGTGCCTTCGACCTGAGCCTGGAAGATGACCTGCAAGGCCTGGAGCTGGACGAGCCGCCACTGCTCGACGAGCCTTCGCTGGCCGTTGCAGAGCCGCAAGCCGCAGAAGCCGCGAGCGAAACCGGCACCGATCAGCCGGACTTCGATGCCCTGCTGGAAGAGCATCTGGCACAGCCTGAACAGGCCCTGGACGACCTGGCCGATTTTGACCTCGACGTTGCGGGTGACGAGCCTGTGCCACAGCCCAGCAGCGAAAGCGTCGACGTCGCCGCCGAGCTGGCTGCCTTTGACGAAGCCATGCCGGAGTTCGACCCGCTGAGCGAGCTGGACCTGCCGGAAGACTTCGACCTGTCGCTGTCGCTGGACGACTCGGAGGCCGACAAACACTTTGCCTCGGAGCTCGATGACGTCAACGCCGAACTCGACAAACTGTCGCAAAGCCTTGAGCAGCCGTCGATCGAGCCGCACTTCACCGAAGCGGACGCCGCTGTCAGCGACGATCTGGACGATGACTTCGATTACCTCGGCGGCGCCGACGAAGTGGCCACCAAGCTCGACCTGGCCCGGGCCTATATCGACATGGGCGACCATGACGGCGCCCGCGATATCCTCGACGAAGTGCGCAAGGACGGCAGCGATGTCCAGCGCCAGGAAGCCGACGAGTTGCTCTCGCGCCTGGTCTGAGTTCAGTTCTTGCATGGCCGACGGCAGCCCCAGTGGCTGCCGTTGTCGTTATAATTCCCGCCATCTGCTAAACCGACAGGCTGTATCCCCTTGGAAATCATTGATAACGCGGCTGCTGAAATGGCGGCCGAAGGCTTCTTTCGTATCGCCCTGGGCGTTGAATACAAAGGCTCGCGCTACCGCGGCTGGCAGCGCCAGGCCAGTGGTGTGGCGAGCGTGCAGCAAACCCTGGAGGAAGCCTTGTCTCGGGTGGCCGATTCGCCGGTCAGCCTGCACTGTGCCGGGCGCACCGATGCTGGCGTGCATGCCTGCGGCCAGGTGGTGCATTTCGACACCCAGGCGGTACGCAGCATGAAGGGCTGGACCATGGGCGCCAATATCAACCTGCCGCATGACATCAGCGTGTCCTGGGCCAAGGAAATGCCCGCGCACTTCCATGCGCGCTTCAAGGCCATTGCCCGGCGTTACCGCTACGTGATCTACAACGACCAGATCCGCCCGGCGCACCTGGGCGAAGAGGTGACCTGGAACCACCGGCCGCTGGATGCCGAACGCATGGCCCTGGCTGCCGAGTACCTGGTCGGCACCCACGACTTCAGCGCCTTCCGCGCTGGTCAGTGCCAGGCCAAGTCGCCGATCAAGAACCTCCATCACCTGCGCGTCACCCGCCACGGCAAGATGATCGTCCTGGATATCCGCGCCAGCGCCTTCCTTCACCACATGGTGCGCAACATCGCCGGCGTGCTGATGACCATCGGCACCGGCGATCGTCCGATCGAGTGGGCCAAAGAAGTGCTGGAGAGTCGCGAGCGGCGCGCCGGCGGGGTTACCGCGCATCCGTACGGGCTGTACCTGGTGCAGGTCGAGTACCACGACGAGTTCGAACTGCCCGAACGTTACATTGGCCCACACTTCGTTACCGGCTACGAGACATTGACGGGCTGACGGCCCGCAAGCCATTTGCTAACATCCGGGACTTTCCGCTTTCTGCTGAGGTTCACAGGTCATGAGCGCCGTTCGCAGCAAAATCTGCGGCATTACCCGCATCGAGGATGCGCTGGCTGCAGCCGAGGCGGGCGCCGATGCCATCGGCCTGGTGTTCTATGCCAAAAGCCCGCGGGCGGTCGATGTGCGGCAGGCGCGGGCGATCATCGCCGCACTGCCGCCGTTCGTCACCACCGTAGGCCTGTTCGTCAATGCCAGCCGTTGCGAGCTGACGGAAATCCTCGAGGCGGTGCCACTGGACCTGCTGCAGTTCCATGGCGATGAAACCCCTGCCGAATGCGCAGGTCACAACCGCCCATGGATCAAGGCGTTGCGGGTGCGCCCGGGCGACGACCTGGAGGCCAGTTGCAAGTTGTACAGCGGTGCCAGCGGCATTCTTCTCGATACCTACGTGGCAGGCGTGCCAGGCGGTACCGGCGAGGCCTTCGACTGGTCGCTGGTGCCTGCGCACCTGAGCAAGCCGATCATCCTCGCCGGCGGCCTGTCGCCTGATAACGTGGCGCAAGCCATCCAGCAGGTGCGACCTTACGCGGTGGACGTCAGCGGGGGAGTGGAGCAGGCCAAGGGCATCAAGGACCCGGCGCGGATCGAGGCTTTTATCCGCGCGGTCAAGCAGGCGTGAAATCGCGGCATGCTGCGGATGTGACGGCTGGCCGCGCGCCATCGTCCATAGCTTTCGCAGCCCGGTGCTGCCGGATCGCGCCCATGGGCCGGTCGAAATTACCGGGTGACGCCACAGGCGTCGCCCTTACAGGTTGACGATGGTGCGGTATCGGGGTGGCTCGCTGCAGGCGGGTGCCGGAGCCGGACCATCATCGCGTCATACACGAATTGAGCTCAAGGGCATACGCGCGAGCTGGCAGCCATAACCTGCCGGTCGCCGTTACTGGAGAAAGAAAGCATGAGCAACTGGTTAGTAGACAAACTGATCCCTTCGATCATGCGTTCCGAGGTGAAGAAGAGTTCGGTCCCTGAAGGCCTGTGGCACAAGTGCCCGTCCTGCGAGGCCGTGCTGTATCGTCCGGAGCTGGAAAAGACCCTGGATGTCTGCCCTAAGTGCAACCATCACATGCGTATTGGCGCTCGCGCACGCATCGACATCTTCCTCGATGCCGAAGGCCGCGCCGAGCTGGGTGCCGACCTGGAGCCGGTCGACCGCCTGAAATTCCGCGATGGCAAGAAGTACAAGGACCGCCTGACTGCCGCCCAGAAGCAGACCGGCGAGAAAGACGCGCTGATCTCCATGAGCGGTACCCTGCTGGGCATGCCGATCGTGGTCAGCGCCTTCGAATTCTCCTTCATGGGTGGTTCCATGGGCGCCATCGTTGGTGAGCGCTTCGTCCGCGCGGCCAACTATGCCCTGGAAAACCGCTGCCCGATGGTCTGCTTCTCGGCCTCCGGTGGTGCGCGCATGCAGGAAGCGCTGATCTCGCTGATGCAGATGGCCAAGACCTCTGCGGTACTGGCGCGCCTGCGCGAGGAAGGCATCCCGTTCATCTCGGTACTGACCGACCCGGTCTACGGCGGCGTTTCCGCCAGCCTGGCGATGCTCGGCGATGTGATCGTCGGTGAGCCCAAGGCGCTGATCGGCTTCGCCGGCCCGCGCGTGATCGAGCAGACCGTACGCGAGAAGTTGCCAGAAGGCTTCCAGCGCAGCGAGTTCCTCCTCGAGCACGGCGCCATCGACATGATCATCCCGCGTCAGGATCTGCGTCAGCGCCTGGGCAACCTGCTGGCACAGATGATGGGCCTGCCGACGCCGAAGTTCGTCGCTCCGGTGAGCGAGCCGATCGTCGTTCCGCCGGCGCCTGCCACCGTATGACCCAACGTACCCTTGGCGACTGGCTCGCCTACCTCGAGCAGTTGCATCCGTCGGCCATCGACATGGGCCTGGAGCGTTCGCAACAGGTCGCTGCGCGGCTCGGGCTGGGCCAGCCGGCGCCACGGGTAATCACCGTGACCGGCACCAATGGCAAGGGTTCGACCTGTGCCTTCGTGGCCGCGTTGCTGCGCGCCCAGGGCCTCAAAGTCGGTGTCTACAGCTCGCCGCACCTGCTGCGTTACAACGAGCGGGTGCAGATCAACGGCGCTGAAGCTGGCGATGAGCAACTGTGCGAAGCCTTTGCTGCCGTCGAGGCAGCCCGCGGCGAGATTTCCCTGACCTACTTCGAGGCCGGCACCCTGGCGGCGTTCTGGCTGTTCAAGCAGGCGGCGCTGGACGCCGTAGTGCTCGAAGTCGGCCTGGGCGGACGCCTGGATACCGTCAATATCGTCGATGCCGACCTGGCGCTGGTCACCAGCATCGGCGTCGACCATAGCGACTACCTGGGTGATACCCGCGAGTTGGTAGCTTTCGAGAAGGCCGGGATTTTCCGCGAGGGCAAGCCGGCCCTGTGCGGCGACCTCAATCCGCCACAGCCGTTGCTGGACAAGGCCCGTTCCCTGCACGGCCCGCTGTTCCTGCGCGGCCGCGACTTCGACCTGGCCAGTACCGACCGGTACTGGCAATGGCGCGGGGTCAATGCCCGCGGCGAGGTGGTCGAGTTGCAGGACTTGCCGTTGCTCGACCTGCCAATGGAAAACGCCGCGCTTGCGCTGCAGGCCTATCTGTTGCTCGACCTGCCGTGGGATGCCGGGCAAATCGCCGAGGCCCTGCGCAGCACGCGCATGGTCGGCCGCCTTGATCGTCGGGCCTTCACCTGGCAAGGCAAACCTTTGACTATCCTCATGGATGTCGGGCACAACCCGCATGCTGCCGAGTACCTGGCTCAGCGCCTGGCCGCGCGGCCGCTGCAGGGCAAGCGCCTGGCGGTGTTCGGTTTGCTCGCCGACAAGGACCTCGAGGGTGTGATCAAGCCGCTGCAGCAACAGGTTCAGGCCTGGGCCGTGGCACCGCTGGATACCGCCCGCAGCCGGCCAGTCGCCGAGCTGCAAGCGGCGCTGACGAACCTTGGCGCTGTGGTGCAGTCTTACGCCAGTGTCGCTGCTGCCCTGGAAGGGCAGTGCGCGCAGGCAACGGCAGATGACGAAATCCTGCTGTTCGGATCATTTTTCTGTGTCGGCGAAGCCTTGCAGTGGCTCGACCGGCAGGCCACGGAGGACGGGGCAAATGGCATTGCTGGATAAAGTGGTCAAGCAACGCATGGTCGGGGCGCTGGTGCTGGTGGCACTGGCGGTGATCTTCCTGCCGATGCTGTTCTCCCGCGAAGACGAAATGCGCCAGGTGCGCGTCGAAGCCCCCGAGGCACCGGCCGCGCCAACCCTGCCGCAAGTGCAGGTGGAACCTGTTCAAGTCCCGGAGCCGCAGGTACTGCCTGAAGAGCCGGTGATCGTCGAGCAGTCCACTGCACCGCTGCAGGCGCCGAGCACGCCGATTACCCCGGCGCCAAGTGCCACGCCTGCGCCGACGCCAGCGCCGGCTGCACCGGCCGTCGCCGCAAAACCGGCCGCGCCGGCGCCAGCCAAGGTGGAAGTCAAACCGGCAGCCACGGTCGCCACCGCGGCCAAGCCGGCGGCGGGCAAGATCGACGCCAACGGCCTGCCGGTCAGCTGGTCGATCCAGATGGCCAGCCTGTCCAATCGCGCCAGTGCCGACAACCTGCAGAAAACCCTGCGCAGCCAGGGCTACAACGCCTATATCCGTTCGGCTGAAGGCATGAACCGGGTGTATGTCGGGCCGTTGATCGAGCGCGCCGAGGCCGAGCGCCTGCGTGATGTGATCAACCGCCAGCAGAAGCTCAAGGGCTTTGTCGTGCGCTTCCAGCCCGAGCGCAGCTGAACCCTTGCCGCCCGGCCCGCACCGGGCGGTAAATCACTGCTTACCGACAGCCCGTTGCTCTGGTAAAATGCGCCGCCTTATCCGTTTGCAGGCAACACTGTGGCATTTACCTGGGTCGACTGGGCGATTCTCGCGATCATCGCCATTTCTTCGCTGATCAGTCTCAAGCGCGGCTTTGTCAAAGAGGCCTTGTCGCTGCTTACCTGGATCATCGCCGGTGCCGTGGCCTGGATGTTCGGTGGCTCGCTGTCGCAGTACCTGGAAGCTTATATCCAGACGCCTTCGGCCCGGGTCATCGGCGGATGCGCCATTCTTTTCGTCGCCACCCTGCTGGTGGGGGCCATGATCAATTTTCTCATCGGCGAGCTGATTCGCGTCACCGGGCTGTCCGGGACCGATCGCTTCCTGGGCATGGCCTTTGGCGCCGCCCGCGGGGCCTTGCTGGTGGTAGTGGCCGTCGGGCTGTTGAGCCTGGGGCCGGTACAACAGGATCAGTGGTGGCAGGAGTCTCGCCTCCTGCCACAATTTCTATTGGTGGCTGACTGGTCGAAAAACCTCATTCTGGGGTTCACCAGTCAGTGGCTAGCCAGCGGAATCAGCGCACCGGCTGATCTCCCGTTCCAGGAACAGCTGCTTGGGCCCAAAACGCCTTGAGCGCTGTTCAGTCCAGTTTCATTAAGTAGGGGTTGCGTCGCATGTGTGGCATCGTCGGTATCGTCGGTAAGTCGAACGTCAATCAGGCGCTGTATGACGCGCTAACCGTCCTCCAGCACCGCGGCCAGGACGCTGCCGGTATTGTGACCAGCCATGATGGCCGGTTATTCCTGCGCAAGGACAACGGCCTGGTCCGTGACGTCTTCCAGCAGCGGCATATGCAGCGCCTGGTCGGTCACATGGGTATTGGCCACGTGCGCTACCCGACTGCGGGCAGCTCGACCTCGGCCGAGGCCCAGCCGTTCTACGTCAACTCGCCCTACGGCATCACCCTGGCGCACAACGGCAACCTGACCAACGTCGAACAGTTGGCCAAGGAGATCTACGAGTCCGACCTGCGCCACGTCAATACCAACTCCGACTCGGAAGTGCTGCTCAACGTCTTCGCCCATGAGCTGGCGGTGCGTGGCAAGCTGCAACCGACCGAAGAAGACGTGTTCGCCGCAGTCACCGACGTGCACAACCGTTGCGTCGGCGGTTACGCGGTGGTGGCGATGATCACCGGCTACGGCATTGTTGGTTTCCGTGACCCCAACGGCATCCGTCCGATCGTCTTCGGCCAGCGTCACACCGACGAAGGCGTCGAGTACATGATCGCCTCCGAAAGCGTTTCGCTGGACGTGCTGGGCTTCACCCTGATCCGTGACCTGGCGCCGGGCGAAGCGGTGTACATCACTGAAGAGGGCAAGCTGCACACCCGTCAGTGCGCGACCAACCCGCAGCTGTCGCCGTGCATCTTCGAGCACGTCTACCTGGCCCGTCCTGACTCGATCATCGACGGCGTCTCGGTGTACAAGGCGCGCCTGCGCATGGGCGAGAAGCTGGCCGAGAAGATCCTGCGCGAGCGTCCGGACCACGACATCGACGTGGTTATCCCGATTCCCGACACCAGCCGCACCGCGGCGCTGGAACTGGCCAACCACCTGGGCGTCAAGTTCCGCGAAGGCTTCGTCAAGAACCGCTACATCGGCCGTACCTTCATCATGCCCGGCCAGGCTGCGCGCAAGAAATCGGTACGCCAGAAGCTCAACGCCATCGAACTGGAGTTCCGCGGCAAGAACGTGATGCTGGTGGACGACTCGATCGTGCGCGGCACCACCTGCAAGCAGATCATCCAGATGGCCCGCGAAGCCGGCGCGAAAAACGTCTACTTCTGCTCCGCCGCCCCGGCGGTACGCTTCCCTAACGTCTACGGCATCGACATGCCGAGTGCCCACGAGCTG
Organism: Pseudomonas sp. ZL2; assembly: GCF_054788455.1. Lineage (NCBI taxonomy): Bacteria > Pseudomonadati > Pseudomonadota > Gammaproteobacteria > Pseudomonadales > Pseudomonadaceae > Pseudomonas > Pseudomonas sp. ZL2. Next base: position 25,274 of record NZ_JBGOGX010000039.1, read on the forward strand.
ATCGCGCACAACCGCAGCACCCAGGATGTCGCCGAACTGATCGGCGCCGACTGGCTGGTCTACCAGGACCTGCCGGACCTGATCGAAGCGGTCGGCGGTGGCAAGATCAAGATCGAGCATTTCGATTGCGCGGTGTTCGACGGCAAGTACGTCACCGGCGACATCGACGAAGCCTACCTGGACAAGATCGAGCAGGCGCGCAACGACGCCTCCAAGGTCAAGAACCAGGCGGTCAGCGCGATCATCGACCTCTACAACAACTAAGTTAGGAGCAGCGGCATGACACAGGAATGGGATGCCGGGCGCCTGGACAGCGACCTCGAAGGGGTCGCTTTCGACACGCTGGCGGTACGCGCCGGCCAGCATCGCACGCCGGAAGGTGAGCACAGCGACCCGCTGTTCTTCACCTCCAGCTACGTGTTCCGCACGGCGGCCGATGCCGCCGCGCGGTTCGCCGGCGAGGTTCCAGGCAACGTCTATTCACGCTACACCAACCCGACCGTACGCGCGTTCGAAGAGCGCATCGCCGCCCTCGAAGGCGCCGAGCAGGCGGTGGCCACCTCCACCGGCATGTCGGCGATCCTCTCGACCGTCATGGCCCTGTGCAGCGCTGGTGACCATGTGCTGGTCTCGCAGAGCGTCTTCGGTTCGACCATCAGCCTGTTCGAGAAGTACTTCAAGCGCTTCGGTGTGCAGGTCGACTACGTGCCGCTGACCGATCTGGCCGCCTGGGACCAGGCGATCAAGGCCAACACCAAGCTGCTGTTCGTCGAATCGCCCTCAAACCCCTTGGCCGAGCTGGTGGATATCGCCGCCCTGGCCGAGATCGCCCATGCCAAGGGCGCGCAACTGGTGGTCGACAACTGTTTCAGCACCCCGGCCTTGCAGCAGCCGCTGAAGCTGGGCGCCGACATTGTCGTGCACTCGGCGACCAAGTTCATCGACGGCCAGGGTCGTTGCATGGGCGGCGTGGTTGCCGGGCGCAGCGAGCAGATGAAGGAAGTGGTGGGCTTTCTGCGCACCGCCGGGCCGTCGCTGAGCCCGTTCAACGCCTGGATCTTCCTCAAGGGCCTGGAGACCCTCAACCTGCGCATGCGCGCCCACTGCGCCAACGCCCAGGCCCTGGCCGAATGGCTGGAGCAGCAGGACGGCATCGACAAGGTCCATTACGCGGGCCTGCAGAGCCATCCGCAGCATGAGCTGGCCAAGCAGCAGATGAGCGGCTTCGGCGCGGTGGTGAGCTTCGAGGTCAAGGGCGGCAAAGAGGGCGCCTGGCGCTTCATCGACGCCACCCGGCTGATTTCGATCACCGCCAACCTGGGTGACAGCAAGACCACCATCACCCACCCGGGCACCACTTCCCACGGCCGTCTGTCGCCGCAGGAGCGTGAGGCTGCCGGCATTCGCGACAGCCTGATCCGGGTTGCCGTGGGCCTGGAAGACGTCGCTGACCTCAAGGCCGATCTGGCCCGCGGGCTGGCGGCGCTGTGATCGACTGGTCGGTGGGCGACAGCAGCCATAACGGCCGCGTCGCCCTGGTCACCGGGGCGGCGCGGGGCATTGGCCTGGGCATTGCCGCCTGGCTGATCAGTGAAGGCTGGCAGGTGGTGCTCACTGACCTCGACCGTGCCCGTGGCGCGAAAGTCGCCAAGGTGCTTGGCGACAACGCCTGGTTCGTCGGCATGGATGTCGCCGACGAAGCCCAGGTGATGACCGGCGTGGCCCAAGTGCTGGGCCAGTTTGGCCGGCTCGACGCCCTGGTGTGCAACGCGGCGATTGCCGACCCGCACAACACCACCCTCGAAAGCCTGAGCCTGGCGCACTGGAACCGGGTGCTGGCGGTCAACCTCGGTGGCCCGATGCTGCTGGCCAAGCACTGTGCGCCGTACCTGCGCGCCCATTGCGGGGCGATCGTCAACCTGGCGTCGACCCGCGCCGGGCAATCGGAACCCGACACCGAGGCCTATGCCGCGAGCAAGGGCGGGCTGCTGGCCCTGACCCATGCCCTGGCCATGAGCCTGGGCCCGGAGATTCGCGTCAATGCGGTAAGCCCCGGCTGGATCGATGCCCGTGATCCCGCCCAGCGCCGTGCCGAGCCCCTGACCGAAGCCGACCATGCCCAGCATCCGGCGGGCAGGGTAGGGACGGTGGAAGACGTGGCGGCGATGGTGGCCTGGTTGCTGTCGCGCAATGCCGGCTTCGTCACCGGCCAGGAATTCGTGGTCGACGGTGGCATGACCAAGAAGATGATCTATCGGTAGCGGCAAGATGTCCGCAATGTGCTTTTGATTTTGCTTTTTCTTGTGGCTTGCAGCTTGAAGCTTGAAGCTGTTTTTTTCACCTCAGTGAAAAAAACTTCAATCAGGCTATTGACTTAGGTTCGATACCTGCGTAAATTTCGCCACCTCAGCGAAGCACACGGGTGATTAGCTCAGCCGGGAGAGCATCTGCCTTACAAGCAGAGGGTCGGCGGTTCGATCCCGTCATCACCCACCACTTCCTGAGATGTTCCTGACCCGACACTTTCGCAAGAAGGTGTTACCAGAGAGGAACCGGACGCAAGTCCATATGCGCAGCGGTAGTTCAGTCGGTTAGAATACCGGCCTGTCACGCCGGGGGTCGCGGGTTCGAGTCCCGTCCGCTGCGCCAT
>NZ_JBGOGX010000040.1:0-27747 GCF_054788455.1 Pseudomonas sp. ZL2
CTCACTTCTGATTCTATTCCTACCTCAAGACACAAGCCGGCGTTGCCGGCGATGGAGCGCGCAGCGGTCCGCTTTTACACCGCCCTGACGACGTGCTTGATCTCCTGAAAGGCACTCAAGCCCCAAGGCCCCAGCTCCCGACCCAGGCTGCTCTGCTTGTACCCACCCCAGGCCGTCTGCGCAAAGATCACCTGCGGCGCATTGATCCACACCAGCCCCGCCTGCAAGGCGTTGGCTACCCGCTCGGCAGCCGGCAAATCACGGCTGAGCACACTGGCCACCAGGCCGAACTCGGTGTCATTGGCCAGCGCCAGCGCCTCGGCTTCAGTGGCAAACGAACGCACGCACAGCACCGGACCGAAGATCTCCTCACACCACAAGGCGCTGTCCAGCGGTACATCGGTGAACACCGTGGGGCTGACGAAGTAGCCGCAAGGCAGCTGCGCCGGCCGTGAACCGCCACAGAGCAACCGGGCACCGGATTGCACACCCGCCGCAATATGCGCCTGTACCCGCTGGTACTGGGTCTGATTGACCAACGGCCCCATTTCGCTTTCGCCGCTGAACGGCTCGCCCACGCGGATCGCTTCGGCACGGGCCTTCACTGCCTCGATAAACGCAGGGTACAGGGCTTCGGCCACCAGCACCCGACTGGTGGCCGAACACATCTGCCCGGCATTGAAGAAACCACCCAGGCAAGCCAGCTCCACCGCAAGTTCCAGGTCGGCGTCCTCCAGCACCAGCAACGGCGATTTGCCGCCCAGTTCCAGGCTCACACCCTTGACCGTCTCCGCCGCCCGCTGCATTACCTGCACACCCACCGCATTGCTGCCGGTGAAGGAAATCTTGGCAATACGCGGATCGGCCGCCAAGGGCGCGCCCACCGCCAGCCCGGTACCGCAGACCAGGTTGAACACCCCATCCGGCAGCCCCGCTTCGGCGATGATCGCCGCCAGTTCCAGCTCGGCCAGCGGGGTGACTTCCGAAGGCTTGAGCACCACGCAGCAGCCTGCCGCCAGTGCCGGCGCCAGCTTCCAGGCGGTGGTGACCATGGGGAAGTTCCACGGCACGATCAAACCGACCACACCGCACGGTTCACGCCGTACCCGGGCGACAAAATCTTCGCTGGGCAGGGCCACCGAGCGGTCACGCCCGAGGTTGTCCGCCAACTCCGCGTAATAGCGAAAGGTCGCGATGACATCATCGACATCGATGTGGGCTTCAACCAGCGGCTTGCCGTTGTTGCTGGCTTGCAGCTGTACCAAGCGCTCGCGGCGCGCCTCGACACCCTCGGCAATAGCCCGCAAGATGGCCGCGCGGGTCGGCCCGCTGGATGTAGACCATTCGACAAATGCCGCTCGGGCCGCCAGCGTTGCCCGCTCGACCGCCGCAGCGTCGCCACCGGCAACTTCGGCCAGTACCTGCTCGTTGCTCGGGTTGATCACCGTCAGCGCCTGGGGGCCATGCTGCCAGACGCCTGCGATATAGATACCAGGCAGCTTGATCATGCTGGCACCGCCTGCATCCAGGTGGCCTGGTCGATTTCGATCAGGCTCGGGCCTTTGCGATCGCAGGCCTGACGCAATGCTTCGCGCAGCTGAGCGACGTCGCCCACAGACTCGGCGCTGCAGCCCAGGGCCTTGGCCACGCCAATAAAATCAGGGGTGTAGATATCGACGCCGACCGGCTCGATGGCGCGGTTGACCATGTAGCGCTTGATCTCTTCATAGCCCTGGTTGTTCCACAGCAGCACGATCAGCGGCACCTGCGCCTCGCGGGCACTGGCCAGTTCCGGCAGGGTGAACTGCAAGCCGCCGTCGCCGATCAGGCACACCACCGGCGCGCGATCGGCCACCGCTTCGGCGCTGCCCAGCCAGGCGCCCATGGCTGCCGGCAGCGCGTAACCCAGGGTGCCGTAGCCAGTCGAGGCGTTGAACCAGCGCCGCGGTTGGTCCATGTCCAGGGTCAGGTTGCCGGTGTACACCGGCTGGGTCGAGTCACCGACCAGCACTGCGCCCGACAGGGTTTCGAGAATGGTATTGAGCATACGCGTCTGGCTGCGCATCGGCAGGTCGCGGTCAGCCTCCAGCACTGCACGCAAGCGGGCGGCACGGGCCGCGCCCCACTCGGCGCCGCGCACCGGTGCCGGTTGCTCGGCCAGGGCGACCAGCAAGGCCTGGGTAGCGAGGGTCGAATCCGCGACCAGGGCGACCTTCGGCGGGTAGTTGCGCACGGTCTGGTCGGGGTCGATATCGATGCGCAGCAGCTCACCGGGGATCTCGAAACCACCCTTGAAGGTCACGTCGTAGTCGGTCTCGGCAAGCTCGGTACCGATCGCCAGCACCACATCGGCTTCGGCGACCAGGGCACGGGTGGCCACCAGCGACTGGGTCGAACCGATCTGCAGCGGGTGGCTGGCCGGCAGAACGCCCTTGGCGTTGATGGTCAGGGCCACCGGCGCCTGCAGGTATTCTGCCAGGCGGGTCAGCGCCGCGCCGGCATCGATGGCACCACCGCCGGCGAGGATCAGCGGCCGCCGGGCTGCCGCGAGCATGGCGGCCATTTGTGCAACCGGCGCAGGCGCGGCGCCAGCGCGGGCGATACGCACCGGGGCACAGGCCAGCAGGTGATCGGCGTCTTCGACCAGCACATCCAGTGGAATCTCGATATGCACCGGGCGCGGCCGTGCGCCATCGAACACGGCAAAGGCGCGGGCCAGTACCGACGGCAGGTCATCGGCGCTCATCAGCGTGTGGGAAAACGCCGCCACGCCTGCCACCAGATTGCCCTGCGCCGGCAGCTCATGCAGCTTGCCGCGCCCGCCGCCCAACTGGTCACGCGACTGCACGCTGGAAATCACCAGCATCGGAATCGAGTCAGCGTAGGCCTGGCCCATGGCGGTGGTGATATTGGTCATGCCCGGGCCGGTGATGATGAAGCACACGCCCGGCTTGCCGCGGGTACGCGCGTAGCCGTCAGCCATGAAGCCGGCGCCTTGCTCGTGGCGCGGGGTGATGTGCCGGATGCGCGAGCTTGCCAGCCCGCGATAGAGTTCCACGGTATGCACGCCGGGAATTCCAAAGACATGGTCTACGCCATAGCCTTCAAGGAGTTTGACCAGTACTTCGCCGCAAGTCGCCATGATCGTCTGCCTGTCATTGTTCGGGAAACAGGCTGTATTGGACCGCCCGACGGCTACCTGCACAATGCAAAAAAGCTCATACTAGCCATGTCCTAAGATCATGGCTCAAGCCGATGAAACGCCTGCCTCCACTGCCTGCCCTGCACACCTTTCTGGTCACTGCCCAGTGCTGCAACTTCACCCGCGCCGCACAACTGCTGCACATCACTCAGGGCGCGGTGAGCCGTCAGATTGCCGGCCTTGAAGAGCACCTGGGTTATCCGCTGTTCCTGCGCCAGGCCCGTGGCCTGAGCCTGACTCGCGAAGGCCAGGACTGGCTGCCGCGGGTGCAGCAGGTGTTCGCCCTGATCGAGGAAGGGGTGCAGCAAGTAGGCGCGCGCAGCACCACCTTGCAGCTCAAGGCCCCGACCTGCGTGATGCGCTGGCTGCTGCCGCGCCTGATGGAATGGCAAGCGTTGCGCCCGGACGTGCCGGTGGAGCTGACCACTACGGTGCAGCACGGGGTGGATTTTCGTCGGGAAGTGTTCGATGCGGCGGTGGTCTATGGCGCCCGGCCCAACCATGGCCTGCAGACCCAGAAACTGTTCGATGAACAACTGACGCCGGTGTGCGCGCCGCAACTGCTGAGCGGCGCCCTGCCCTTGCAGCAGATCGCCGACCTTGATCAGCACATGCTCCTGCACCCGACCCGCGACCAGCGCGACTGGAATGCCTGGCTCGATGCCGCCGGGGCGAGCCTGCCCCGGCAAGGCAAGGGCCAGCATTTCGAAACCCTGGACATGGCCATGTCGATGGCCTCCCAGGGTACCGGTGTGGCCATCGGCGACTGGTCGCTGATCGGCGATGACCTCAAGTGCGGGCGGCTGGTAACGCCGTTCCCGCTCAAGGTCAGCACCGGCCAGGCCTATTACCTGGTGCGGCCGCAAGGGTCGGCTTCAGCCGCGTTGCAGGAACTGCTCGCCTGGTTGTGCGAGCAGGCCCAAGCCCCTCAATAACCGACAGTGAAGCGCTGCCGCGAGTGCGCCGGCGTTTCCACTTCATCGAGCATGGCGATAGCGTAGTCGGCAAAGCTGATCCAGCTCTTGCCCTTGTCACCGATCAGCAGGTGATCCTTGCCCAGCTTGTAAGCGCCGCTGCGGGCACCTTCGACGAATTCGGCCGAAGGGGACAGGAAGGTCCAGTCCAGGTCCTTTTCCTGACGCAGGGTGTCGAGGTAGTGAGCACCGGCGGTTGCTTCAGCCTTGTAGGCCTCGGGGAAATCCGGGCTGTCGATGACCTTGTGCCCCGACGGCAGCAGCAGGCTGCCCGCCCCGCCCACCACCAGCAGGCGCTTGACCCCGGCGCGCTTCACCGGCTCGATGATGGCCTGCGGTTTGATACTGGAAAAGTGCGCGGCGCTGAGCACTACGTCGTGCCCTGCCACTGCCTGTTCCAGGGCGGCGGCATCGCTGACGTCCAGCGCCACGGCGTTGATCCCGGCGCGCCCCTGCAGTTTCGAAGTGTCACGGGCAATGGCGGTAACGCTATGACCCCGACGCAGGGCCTCTTCCAGCAACTGGCTGCCAGCACGGCCGGTAGCACCGATGATTGCGATCTTGCTCATGGGAAATCTCCAGTCAGAGTTGAACGACGCTTACCACTTCATCTCGCCCTTGGCGACCTTGGCGCTGAGCTCCAGCGAGCTCTCTTCACCCAGGTCCGGGTAACGTTTTTTCATGGCCGCGATCAGTTCGGCGGAGTTGCCAGCCTTGGCGGTTTCTTCGTCGAAGGCACGGATATAGTCTGCGGTGAACTGCACCGCCTTGAGCGAGCGGCTGCCCTGGCCCAGGTAGTGGCCAGGGATCACGGTGTCGGGCTTGAGCTGCTCGATGCGCTTGAGGGTCGACAGCCAGTCCTTGTGCGATTGCGCCGACTGCGTGTCGGCCATCCACACGTGCAGGTTCTCGGCGACCACCACACCACCGACCACCGCCTTGATCGACGGAATCCACACGAAACTGCGGTCCGGCTGCGGGCCGTCGAGGCCGACCACTTGCAGGCGCTGGCCTTCAAGCTTCAGCTCATTGCCTTGCAACACCTGCGGCACAATCAGCTTCGCCGGTTTGTCGGCGCCCATCTGCGGCCCCCAGTAGGCCAGCTTGCCGTCCATGGTCTGCTTGATATGGGCGACGGTCGCCGCCGAGGCCACGACCTTGGCCTTGGGGTAGGCATCGGTCAGGGTCTGCAGGCCGAAGTAGTAGTCCGGGTCACCGTGGCTGATATAGATGGTGGTCAGTTGCTTGCCGCTCGCTTGCAGCTTGGCCAGCACCTGCTCGGCCTGGGCCTTGCCGAACTGGGCATCGACCAGGATGGCGTCATGCTTGCCGCTGACGATCACCGAGCTGACCGGGAACAAGGCGTTGGTGCCCGGGTTGTAGACATCCAGGTTCAGCGGCTCGGCGGCCGCAGCCTGGGCCATGACCCCAAGGGTGGCGAAAGCCAGCAACAGACGGCGCAGGGAAAACGAACGAGGCATCAAGGCGATTCCTGTGAAGTGGGCGATGAACAACAGCTTAGTTGCACGATCCGTCACAAAAAATGCGATGCTTAGGATTAGTTTGTTTCTGAAAGCGTGCAAATCATGGATCGTCTGACAGCAATGCGGGTTTTCGTCAGCGTGGTCGACCTGGGCAGCCAATCGGCCGCCGCCGACCACCTGGAACTCTCCCGACCGGTGGTTTCCCGGTATCTCGCCGAACTTGAGGACTGGGTGGGGGCGCGCCTGATGCAACGCACCACGCGCCGCCTGAGCCTGACCGCCGCCGGCCAGGAAACCCTGCCGCGCTGCCGGCAGATGCTCGAGCTTGCCGGTGACCTGCAGGCGGCCGTCAGCACCCCGAACGATGCCCCGCGCGGCGAACTGCGTATCAGCGTCAGTACCTCGTTCGGCCAGGCGCAATTGATGGACGCCGTGGCCGATTACGTCAAACGCTACCCCGGGGTGAAAATCGACCTGCAGATGCTCGACCGCACGGTGAACCTGGTGGATGAACGCATCGACCTGGCGATCCGCACCAGTAACGACCTGGACCCGAACCTGATCGCCCGGCGCCTGACCGTGTGCCGTTCGGTGATCTGCGCCTCCCCCGCCTACCTGCACCAGCACCCGGCGCCGCAGCACGTGCAGGAGCTCAGCCAGCACAACTGCCTGACCCATTCCTACTTCGGCCGCAGCCTCTGGCATTTCGACGTGGCTGGCGAGGTGGTGTCGGTACCGGTGCAGGGCAACATCAGCGCCAACGAAGCCATGACCCTGCAACGGGCGGCACTGGCCGGCGCCGGCGTGGCGATGCTGCCGACCTATCAGGCAGCCGGCGCCTTGCGCAGCGGCGAGCTGATTCGCCTGCTACCCCAGGCCAAGCCGCGGGAGCTGAACCTCAACGCCGTGTACACCTCGCGCAAGCACATGCCGGCCACCCTGCGCAGCATGCTCGACTTTCTCGCCGAGCGCTTTACCGCCGAGCCGATCTGGGACCAGGACCTGCTCTAAACCGGGCATACCCGGCCAGGCTGACCTATGCTTTGAATAGCACCTGTACGTGATTTGCAGGAGGTCAGCATCATGGGCGTCAAATCCAGAAAATTCGCCGTTATCTGTGCCATGGCCGCTGTGGTCGGGCTGTATGCCGCCGCAGCTTACCGGGTCGAGCAGATCCGCAACCAACCCTACTCTGCCGCCAGTTGCAGCCTGGCCCATTGCGTGCCGCACACTGCGACGCTGAGCGCACTCAAGTAGGTGACTGCGGGGCCTGGTAACGAAAGTCGCTGGGGGCCTTGCCGGTCAGGCGACGGAAGAACCGCGAAAAATACGCAGGATCTGCGAAGCCCAGGCTGTCGGCCAGTTGTTTGATGCTCAGGCTGGTGTAGACCAGCTCGCGCTTGGCTTCGAGCAACAAGCGTTGATGGATGATCTGCAAGGCCGACTGCCCGGCCAGCTCACGGCAGATGCTGTTCAGGTGCGCTACCGAAATCCCCACCTCATAGGCCAGCGCCTCGACGCTCGGCTGCTGGCGAAACTGCTGCTCCACCAGCTTGTTGAAGCGTTCCAGATACTCACGCCCGCGCGCCACCGCAAGACCTTGGCCATGGTGCTGCAAGCATTGTCGGCTGATCCACACCACTAGCAGGTTGATCAATGAGCGCAACTGCAAGTCGCGCCCGGGCTGGCCCTGCTGGTACTCCTGCTGCAAGGCGCTGAACAGGCTGTACAAGTAAGTACGATCGTCGCCCGCCAGATAAGTACCGACCTGGGCCAGGGCCGCCGGCGCGCCTGCCAGCTGCGTGTGCAGCAGACTCACCAGGGGTGCTGCCAGGGTTACCACGTAGCCATCGACGTCGCTGGAAAAGCGAAAACCATGCACACACAACGCCGGCACCACCTGAATCGCCGCCTGATCCAGGCGCCGCACCTGACCTTCCACCTCGATCTCGGCCTGCCCTTCATAAAGGAACAGCAACTGGCACAGGTCGGCATGCCGATGGGGTTCGATTTCCCAGTCATGCAAGCGGCTGCGCGCCGGGATCGACTCGCAGTGCAGCAGGTCCGGGGTAGGCCACTGCAACGGCTCGCCGTAGAGCTTGAACACCGGGATCGAGGCTTTGCTCATCTGTTGATTGGCTCCCGGGCCGATGCCCGATAATCGCACTGATTGGTGAAAAGTACTGCTATACGCCTGTTTTATCCCTTCTTCGCTCGGGTTTCCAAGCGAAAAATGCAAGCACAACAATCATAAGCTGCTTTCGGCCCTGCGCTGAAGCTTGCCTGGGATAACAACAATGAAGACTCAAGTCGCAATTATCGGTGCAGGCCCTTCCGGCCTGCTGCTCGGCCAGTTGCTGCACAAGGCCGGGATCGCCAACGTCATCGTCGAGCGCCAGAGCGCCGACTACGTACTCGGGCGCATTCGCGCCGGGGTACTGGAACAGGGAATGGTCGAGTTGCTGCGCGAAGCCGGGGTCGGCGCGCGCATGGACGCCGAGGGCCTGCCCCACAGCGGTTTTGAACTGGCCTTCGACGGGCGCCGCGAACATATCGACCTCAAGGGCCTGACCGGCGGCAAAGGCGTCATGATCTACGGCCAGACCGAAGTTACCCGCGATCTGATGGCCGCGCGCGAAGCCTGCGGCGCCGTCACTGTCTATCAAGCCGATAACGTCCGGCCCCATGACCTGAAGTCCGAGCGTCCTTACCTGACGTTCGAAAAGGACGGCGAAGTGCAGCGCCTGGACTGCGACTATATAGCCGGCTGCGACGGTTACCACGGCATCGCCCGGCAATCGATTCCCGCCGAAGCACTGAAGGTTTTCGAACGGGTCTACCCTTTCGGTTGGCTCGGCGTGCTGGCCGACACCCCGCCGGTCAGCGACGAGCTGGTGTATGCCCGCCACGAACGCGGCTTTGCCCTGTGCAGCCTGCGCTCGCCGACCCGCACCCGTTACTACGTGCAGGTGGGCGCTGAAGAGAAGGTCGAGGACTGGTCCGATGAGCGTTTCTGGGCCGAGCTCAAATCGCGCCTGCCGGCGGATCTGGCCGAACGCCTGGTGACCGGTCCTTCGATCGAAAAAAGCATCGCGCCGCTACGCAGCTTCGTGGTCGAACCCATGCAGTACGGCAAGCTGTTCCTGCTCGGCGACGCCGCGCACATCGTCCCGCCCACCGGTGCCAAGGGCCTGAACCTGGCGGCCAGCGATGTCAGCACCTTGTACAACATCCTGCGCAAGGTCTACGGCGAAGGGCGTACCGACCTGCTCGAGCGCTACTCGCAGATCTGCCTGCGGCGGATCTGGAAGGCCGAGCGCTTTTCCTGGTGGATGACTTCGATCCTGCACCGCTTTCCTGACAGCGATGCCTTCAGCCAGCGTATCCAGCAAACCGAGCTTGAGTACTACGTCAGTTCCGAAGCCGGTCGTACAGTATTGGCGGAAAACTACGTCGGCCTGCCTTACGAGCCGATCGAGGAGGACGCTTAGCAAGCTATCGAGTAGACTGGTCAGCACTTGCGCCCGCCGCTACCGGCTGCGGGCTTCACCTGCCTCAGAGCTGGCCCGTGACTCAACTGAACACTCCGCAACCGGTGCTGCGCAGCGTGCTCGTCGCACTGATGCTGGCGATCTTTCTTGGTGCGCTGGACCAGACCATCGTCGCCGTGTCGATGCCGGCGATTTCGGCGCAATTCAACGATGTCGGCCTGCTGGCCTGGGTGATTTCCGGCTACATGGTGGCCATGACCGTGGCCGTGCCGATCTACGGCAAACTCGGTGACCTGTATGGCCGGCGGCGGATGATCCTTACCGGCACCGCGCTCTTTACCCTGGCCTCGATTTTCTGCGCGCTGGCACAGAACATGGAGCAACTGGTGCTGGCGCGGGTGCTGCAGGGTGTCGGCGCCGGCGGCATGGTCTCGGTCAGCCAGGCGATCATTGGCGACTTTGTGCTGCCGCGCGAACGTGGTCGCTACCAGGGTTACTTCAGCAGCATGTACGCCCTGGCCAGCGTCGCCGGGCCGGTGCTGGGCGGGGTGCTCACCGAGTACCTGTCATGGCGCTGGGTGTTCTGGCTCAACCTGCCCCTGGGCCTGACCGCCTGGTGGGTGACGCGCCGTGCCCTGCGCAGCCTGCAGGTACCAACGCACAAAGCGCAGGTCGATTACCTCGGCGCCGCCCTGCTGATTCTCGGCCTGGGCAGCCTGCTGCTGGGCATCACCCTGATCGGCCAGGGCCAGCCCTGGGATTCTGCGCAAGTTGCCAGCCTGCTCGGTTGTGCACTGATCGGGCTGCTGCTGTTCGTGCTTCATGAGCAACGCGCCGCCGAACCACTGCTGCCGTTGAAGCTGTTCGCCAATCGTATCGCCACCCTGTGCTGGTGCACGATCTTCTTCACCAGCTTCCAGGCCATTTCGCTGACCATGCTGATGCCGCTGCGCTATCAGAGCATCACCGGTGCCGGCGCCGACAGCGCGGCCCTGCACTTGCTGCCGCTGGCCATCGGCCTGCCGATCGGCGCCTATTGCGGCGGCCGCCTTACCACTTTCACCGGGCGCTACAAGCCGCAGATTCTCGGCGGCGCCCTGCTGATGCCGTTTGCCATCGTCGGCATGGCCTTCAGCCCGCCGCAGGCGGCCTGGTTCAGTGGGGTGTTCATGCTGTTGACCGGGATCGCCTCGGGCCTGCAATTCCCCACCTCGCTGGTGGCGACCCAGAGTGCGGTCGAGCCCCGGGATATCGGCGTGGCCACCAGCACCACCAACCTGTTCCGCTCCCTGGGCGGGGCCATGGGCGTGGCCTGCATGTCGACCCTGCTGCTGGCGATGCTTGCCCAGGGCGGCCTGAACCTGGCCGGCGATGCCCTGCTTGGCAGCCTGCAGGCTGGCGAGCCGACCGCGGCGATGCAGGCCGAGTTGCTGTTGACCTTTCGCAACCTGCTGCTCGGCAGTGCTACGGTTTCGCTGCTGGGGCTGACGGCGGCGCTGGCCTTGCCTGACAGGCAATTGCGCGGCCGCCAGTAGGACCTTTATAACCGGCGTAGAAACAAATGATCACAAAGCTTCACAAAGTGTCATTTGCGCAAGGCGGGGCTCAAGCGCAGCATATCCAGCCCGGTATCGATCCACTGCTCGGCCTGGTTCAGCAGGTCAAAGCTGTCGGGCAGCAGTAGCCAGCGGCGAATCAGCCCGTCTATATAGGCGTAGATGGCCAATGCCGCGCGTTCCGGGTCCACGTCGGCGGGCAGTTGCCCGCGCTTGACTGCATTGCCCAGCGACAACGCGATATGGGCATGACATTCGATCGTCGAGGACTGCCGTTGCTGGCGGATCTCACACATATCATCGGTGAACTCGCATTTGTGATGCAGAATTTCATTGATTCGCCGGGTTTTCGGATCAAGCACCATCTGGTGCATCAACCGCACCAGCAGCTTGCGCATACAGCCGAGCGGGTCGACTTCATCCTCGCTTTCACTGGCCCGGGCCAGGGCGTCCAGCGGCTCGTGCAGGCTGTCGAGCATGGCCTCCACCAGTTCGGCCTTGTCGTTGAAGTGCCAGTAGATTGCGCCGCGGGTCACTCCCGCCTCTTTGGCGATATCGGCCAGGGTGGTACGCGCTACCCCGCGCTTGTAGAAGGCCTTTTCCGCGGCCTCGAGAATCTGGGCGCGGGTTTCCTGGGCTTCTTCTTTGGTTCGACGGACCATGGCAGTACAACCTCATCAGGCCCGGGCACGCACGCTGGGTGCCTGGGAGTCGGACCGGGTCAGCCTCTGCAGGCTGTTACCGGCTGTATTAATTTGGGGGCTCGCATCGGCTGAACGCTTCGCCTGCGAGGTATTTACAAACAACCATGAATGTAAGTATATTCCTTAGCAAGCTATTTATCCACTCGACAGCATTTTTTATAGCGCACCCTTTCCATTATTCTTGAGCGTCTTCAGCTCTTGCGACCCGAGGATCTTCATGCAATTCAAGCCAGCTGTTACCGCTCTGGTTTCCGCCGTCGCCCTGGCAACACTGCTCAGCGGCTGTAAAAAGGAAGAGGCGGCGCCTGCGGCGCAAGCTCCTCAGGTCGGCGTCGTAACCCTGCAAACCCAGGCCTATACCCTGACGTCCGATCTCCCAGGCCGTACCACCGCGTACCGCATTGCCGAGGTTCGACCCCAGGTCAACGGCATCATTCTCAAGCGCCTGTTCAAGGAAGGCAGCGAAGTCAAGGAAGGCCAGCAGCTGTACCAGATCGACCCGTCGGTGTACGAGGCGACCCTGACCAGTGCCCAGGCCAACCTGCAATCGACCAGCTCGCTGGCCAACCGTTACAAGCAACTGGTCAGCGAACAGGCTGTCAGCCGCCAGGAATACGACGACGCCAACGCCAAACGTTTGCAGGCTCAAGCCTCGCTGCGCAGCGCCCAGATCGACCTGCGTTACACCAAGGTCCTGGCCCCGCTGAGCGGTCGCGTCGGACGCTCTTCGGTTACCGAAGGTGCGCTGGTCAACAATGGCCAGGCCGAAGCGATGGCAGTGATCCAGCAGCTCGACCCGATCTACGTCGACGTTACCCAGTCCTCGGCCGAGCTGCTCAAGCTGCGCCGTGAACTGGAAAGCGGCCAACTGCAGAAGGTCGGCGACAACGCCGCCAAGGTCACCCTGACCCTGGAAGACGGCAGCACCTATGGCAAGGAAGGTCGCCTGGAGTTCTCCGAAGTCTCGGTTGACCAGACCACCGGCTCCGTCACCCTGCGTGCCGTGTTCCCCAACCCTGAGCACAACCTGCTGCCGGGCATGTTCGTCCACGCGCGCCTGGCCGCCGGGGTCAACAGCGCAGCCATCCTCGCACCGCAGCAAGGCGTGACCCGCGACCTCAAGGGCCAGCCGACCGCGTTGATCGTCAACCCGGACAACAAGGTCGAACTGCGCCAGCTCAAGGCCAGCCGTACCGTGGGTAGCGACTGGCTGATCGAGGAAGGCCTGAACCCGGGCGACCGCCTGATCACCGAAGGCCTGCAGTTCGTCAAGCCGGGCGTCGAGGTCAAGGTCAGCGAAGCCACCAACGTCAAGCCTGCCCAGCCAACCCAGGCCAATGCAATGACTGCAGGGGCCAAAGGGGAATAAACCATGTCGAGATTCTTTATCGATCGCCCGATCTTTGCCTGGGTGATCGCCTTGGTGATCATGCTGGTCGGCGCCTTGTCGATCCTCAAGTTGCCAATCAACCAGTACCCGAGCATCGCGCCGCCGGCCATCGCCATCGCCGTGACCTACCCGGGCGCCTCGGCGCAGACCGTGCAGGACACCGTGGTCCAGGTGATCGAGCAGCAGCTCAACGGTATCGACAACCTGCGTTATGTATCGTCGGAAAGTAACTCCGACGGCAGCATGACCATTACCGCGACCTTCGAGCAGGGTACCAACCCCGATACCGCGCAGGTCCAGGTGCAGAACAAGCTGAACCTGGCCACCCCGCTGCTGCCGCAAGAAGTGCAGCAGCAGGGTATCCGCGTGACCAAGGCGGTGAAGAACTTCCTGCTGGTGATCGGCCTGGTGTCCGAAGACGGCAGCATGTCCAAGGACGACCTGGCCAACTACATCGTCTCCAACATGCAGGACCCGATCTCGCGCACGGCCGGTGTCGGTGACTTCCAGGTGTTCGGTGCCCAGTACGCCATGCGTATCTGGCTCGACCCGGCCAAGCTGAACAAGTATCAGCTGACCCCGGTCGATGTGCGTACCGCCGTGGCCGCGCAGAACGTCCAGGTGTCCTCCGGCCAGCTCGGCGGCCTGCCTGCCCTGCCAGGCACCCAGCTCAACGCCACCATCATCGGCAAGACCCGCCTGCAGACTGCCGAGCAGTTCGAGAAGATCCTGCTCAAGGTCAACCGTGATGGCTCCCAGGTGCGCCTGGGCGATGTCGCCAAGGTCGGCCTGGGTGGCGAGAACTACGCGATCAGCGCCCAGTTCAACGGCAAGCCGGCTTCCGGCCTGGCAGTAAAACTGGCCACCGGCGCCAACGCCCTGGATACCGCCAAGGCCCTGCGTCAAACCATCACCGACCTGGAACCGTTCTTCCCGGAAGGCATGAAGGCGGTGTTCCCGTATGACACCACGCCGGTCGTGACCGAATCGATCAGCGGGGTAATCCACACCCTGATCGAAGCGATCGTGCTGGTGTTCCTGGTGATGTACCTGTTCCTGCAGAACTTCCGCGCCACCATCATCACCACCATGACCGTACCGGTGGTGTTGCTGGGTACTTTCGGCATCCTTGCCGCGGCGGACTTCAGCATCAACACCCTGACCATGTTCGGCATGGTGCTGGCTATCGGCTTGCTGGTGGACGACGCCATCGTCGTGGTGGAGAACGTCGAGCGGGTGATGGCCGAAGAGGGGTTGTCACCCAAGGAAGCGACCAAGAAGTCCATGGGCCAGATCCAGGGTGCCCTGGTCGGTATTGCCCTGGTACTGTCGGCAGTATTGCTGCCAATGGCGTTCTTCGGCGGCTCCACCGGGGTGATCTACAAACAGTTCTCGATCACCATCGTCTCGGCCATGGCCCTGTCGGTACTGGTTGCCCTTATCTTCACCCCGGCGCTGTGCGCAACCATGCTCAAGCCGATTGCCAAGGGCGAGCACCACGTTGCCAAGCGCGGCTTCTTCGGCTGGTTCAACCGCAACTTCGACCGCAGCGTGCGCAGCTACGAGCGCGGTGTCGGCAACATGTTGCGGCACAAGGCCCCTTACCTGCTGGCCTACCTGCTGATCGTGGTCGGCATGATCTGGCTGTTCACCCGGATCCCAACGGCGTTCCTGCCTGAAGAAGACCAGGGTGTTCTTTTCGCCCAGGTGCAGACCCCGGCCGGTTCCAGCGCCGAGCGCACCCAGGTGGTGATCGACGAGATGCGCAGCTACCTGCTCGACAAGGAAGCCGATACCGTTGCCTCGGTGTTCACCGTCAACGGCTTCAACTTCGCCGGTCGTGGCCAGAGCTCGGGCATGGCGTTCATCATGCTCAAGCCGTGGGGCGAGCGTTCTGCCGAGAACAACGTGTTCAACCTGGCGAACCGTGCCCAGCAGCACTTCTTCAGCTTCCGCGATGCGATGGTGTTCGCCTTTGCCCCGCCTGCGGTACTGGAGCTGGGTAACGCCACCGGTTTCGACGTGTTCCTGCAAGACCGTGCCGGTGTCGGCCACGACAAGCTGATGGAAGCGCGTAACCAGTTCCTCGGCATGGCCGCGCAGAGCAAGATCCTTTCGGCAGTGCGCCCGAACGGCCTGAACGATGAACCGCAGTACCAGCTGACCGTCGACGACGAGCGCGCCAGTGCCCTGGGCGTGACCATTGCCGACATCAACAACACCCTGTCGATTGCCCTGGGTGCCAGCTACGTCAACGACTTCATCGACCGCGGTCGGGTCAAGAAGGTCTACATCCAGGGTGAAGCCGGTGCACGGATGAGCCCGGAAGACCTGCAGAAGTGGTACGTGCGCAACGCCGCCGGCGAAATGGTGCCGTTCTCCTCCTTCGCCAAGGGCGAGTGGATCTACGGGGCACCGAAGCTGTCGCGTTACAACGGTGTAGAAGCCATGGAAATCCTCGGTGCGCCAGCCCCTGGCTACAGTACCGGTGAAGCCATGCTCGAGGTCGAGCGCCTGGCCGCGCAACTGCCGGCGGGTATCGGTTACTCCTGGACGGGCCTGTCGTACGAGGAGCGGCTGTCCGGCTCCCAGGCGCCAGCGCTGTACGCCCTGTCGCTGCTGATGGTGTTCCTGTGTCTGGCGGCGCTGTATGAAAGCTGGTCGATCCCGATCGCGGTCATGCTCGTGGTACCGCTGGGGATTATCGGTGCGCTGCTGGCTACCAGCCTGCGCGGGTTGTCCAACGACGTGTACTTCCAGGTGGGCCTGTTGACCACCATCGGCCTCGCGGCGAAGAACGCGATTCTGATCGTCGAGTTCGCCAAGGAACTGCACGAGCAGGGCCGCAGCCTGATGGATGCGGCCATCGAAGCCTGCCGGATGCGTCTGCGGCCGATCATCATGACCTCGCTGGCGTTCATTCTCGGCGTAGTACCGTTGGCCATCTCCAGCGGCGCAGGCTCGGGTAGCCAGCACGCCATCGGTACCGGGGTAATCGGCGGGATGCTGACCGCCACCGTACTGGCAATTTTCTGGGTGCCATTGTTCTTCGTAAGCGTGTCGTCGCTATTCGGTAGCAAGAAGCCCGAAGAAGACGCCACCCCTGAAACTCCACGCTATGAGGCCGGGCAATGAGTAAGTCCCTGTTGTCCCTGGCAGTAACCGCTTTCATTCTTGGCGGCTGCTCGCTGATCCCTGACTACCAGACCCCGGAATCGCCGGTGGCCGCGCAGTGGCCGCAAGGCCCTGCCTACTCGCCGACCGAGTCGGCCGAGGTGGCTGCCGCCGAACAGGGCTGGCGTCAGTTCTTCCATGACCCGGCGCTGCAGCAGTTGATCCAGAGCGCGCTGGTCAACAACCGCGACCTCAAGGTCGCGGCGCTGAACATCGATGCCTACCGCGCGCAGTACCGCATCCAGCGGGCCGACCTGTTCCCGGCGGTCTCGGCCAATGGCAGCGGCAGCCGTCAGCGGATGCCGGCGAACATGTCGCAAACCGGTGAATCCAGTATCAGCAGCCAGTACTCGGCGACCCTCGGGGTCAGCGCGTACGAGCTCGACCTGTTCGGCCGGGTGCGCAGCCTGACCGAGCAGCAACTGGAAATCTACCTGTCCAGCGAAGAAGCGCGGCGCTCGACGCAGATCAGCCTGGTGGCCAGTGTGGCCAACGCCTACTTCACCTGGCAGGCCGACCAGGCGCTGCTCAAGCTGACCGAAGACACCCTCAAGACCTACGAGGAAAGCTACCAGCTGACCTTGCGCAGTAATGAAGTAGGTGTGGCTTCGGCCCTGGACCTGAGCCAGGCACGTACTTCAGTTGAAGGCGCGCGGGTCAAGCTGGCGCAGTTCCAGCGCCAGGTTGCCCAGGACCTCAACAGCCTGACCGTGCTGCTCGGCACCGGCGTGCCGGCCAACCTGCCGGCGGCGCAGAAGCTCGACAGCGACCTGCTGGCCGAAGTCCCGGCGGGCCTGCCGTCCGACCTGCTGCAACGCCGCCCGGACATCCAGGAAGCCGAACACCTGCTCAAGGCCGCCAATGCCAACATCGGCGCCGCCCGCGCAGCGTTCTTCCCGAGCATCAGCCTGACTGCCAACGCCGGTACCCTGAGCCCGGACATGGGTGGCCTGTTCAAGGGTGGTTCGGGCACCTGGCTGTTCCAGCCGCAGATCAACCTGCCGATCTTCAACGCCGGTTCCCTGCGTGCCAGCCTCGACTACTCGAAGATCCAGAAGGACATCAACGTCGCGAAATACGAGAAAACCATCCAGACCGCCTTCCAGGAAGTCTCCGATGGCCTCGCCGCGCGCCAGACCTTCAATCAGCAGTTGCAGGCCCAGCGCGACCTGGTTGCCGCCAACCAGGACTACTACCGCCTGGCCGAGCGTCGTTACCGCATTGGTATCGATAGCAACCTGACCTTCCTCGACGCCCAGCGTCAGCTGTTCAACACCCAGCAGTCATTGATCAGTGATCGCCTGTCGCAGCTGGTCAGCGAGGTCAACCTGTACAAGGCCCTCGGTGGCGGCTGGTACGAGCAGACCGGTCAGGCACAGCAGCAGGCTGCAGCCCAGACGCCGAAAGGCTGAGTGTTTGCGTTGTGAAAGAGCCCACCCTTGCGGTGGGCTTTTTTATGCAATCGCCTGCAGGAGCGGGCTTGCCCCGCGATGAGGAATTAACCAACCAGTTACCGTTCGATTATCGCCCAATTCCGCCTATAACGAATTGATTCACCCCCGCCCGCCGCCGCACCATCGCTTCGCAGCTTTTCCAAAGCGTCCCCCCAAAAGATCGTAGCCCGGCCTGTGACCTGAAACCGTCGCAGCGGATGGCTTCGGCTTACATAAAAACAAGAGACAACAGACGATGACCACACCCGCACCCGCACGACACCTGCTTCCCGGCTTGTTGGCCATGACTTGCGCCCTGCCCGCCCTCGCGGCCGAAGGCGGCTTTGTCGAGGACGCCAAGGCCAGCCTCAACCTGCGCAATTTCTACATCAACCGCAACTTCGTCGACCCGGCCAACCCGCAAGGCAAGGCCGAGGAATGGACCCAGAGCTTCATCCTCGACGCCCGCTCCGGCTTTACCCAGGGCCTGGTCGGCTTCGGTGTCGATGTATTGGGCCTGTACTCGGTCAAGCTCGATGGCGGCAAGGGCACGGCGGGCACACACTTGTTGCCGGTGCACGATGACGGGCGCCCGGCCGACGATTTCGGCCGTCTCGGCGTGGCACTGAAAGCGAAGATCTCCAACACCGAACTGAAGGTTGGTGAATGGATGCCGGTGCTGCCGATTTTGCGTTCGGACGACGGCCGCTCGCTGCCGCAAACCTTCCGCGGCGGGCAGATCACCTCCCAGGAAATCACCGGCCTGACCCTGTATGCCGGGCAGTTCCGCGGCAACAGCCCGCGCAATGACGCGAGCATGGAAGACATGTCGATGAACGGCCGGGCGGCCTTCACCTCCGACCGCTTCAACTTTGCCGGTGGCGAATACAGCTTCAACGACAAGCGCACGATGATCGGTTTGTGGAACGCCGAACTCAAGGACATCTACAACCAGCAGTACCTCAACCTGGTGCACAGCCAGCCGCTGGGCGACTGGACCCTGGGCGCCAACCTCGGCTACTTCATCGGCAAGGAAGACGGCGCCGAACGCGCCGGCAAACTGGACAACCGCACCGCCTCGGCGATGCTCTCGGCCAAGTACGGCGCCAGTACCTTCTATGTTGGCCTGCAGAAAGTCAGCGGCGACGATGCCTGGATGCGGGTCAATGGCACCAGTGGTGGCACCCTGGCCAACGACAGCTACAACTCAAGCTTCGACAACGCCCAGGAGCGCTCCTGGCAGTTGCGTCACGACTACAACTTCGCCGGCCTCGGCGTGCCCGGGCTGACCCTGATGAACCGCTACATCAGCGGCGACAACGTGCATACCGGCGCCATCACCGATGGCAAGGAATGGGCGCGGGAATCGGAGCTGGCCTATGTGATCCAGTCGGGGACGTTGAAGAGCCTGTCGCTCAAGTGGCGTAACTCGACCATGCGCCGGGACTACAGCACCAATACCTTTGATGAGAACCGGCTGATCATCAGTTACCCGATCAGTATTCTCTGAACTTGGGGCTGCTTCGCAGCCCATCGCCGGCAACGCCGGCTCCCACAATGTCCGCTGTGCACAACACCTGGACTGTAGGAGCGGGCTTGCCCCGCGATTGCTTCAAGCCCCGCGTGTGGTGCGGCTATGCTGCCCGGCCACCCCCACCGGCACATCGCCCTGCAAGGTCACCCGGCGTACCACGCGGCCCTGGGTGCCATAATCGTCCACCGCGTAATGCTGGGTCGCGCGGTTATCCCAGATCGCCACGTCACCCGCCTGCCAGCGCCAGCGCACGGTGTTCTCCAGCCGTGTGACATGGCTTTGCAGCAGGTTGAACAGATGTGCCGAGTCGCTCTGCGAGTAGCCCTTGATGCGTTTGACAAAGTGCCCGAGCAAGAGGTTCTTTTCGCCGCTGACCGGGTGCACGCGCACCACCGGGTGCTCGGTTTCATACACCGTCGAGGTGAAGATCTTCCGGTAATTTTCCAGCTGCTCGAGGCTCACGTTGGGCTTGGCTGCGGCGTAGTCGTACTCGTTGCTGTGCACCGCCCAGAGCTGGTCAGCCAGGGCCTGCAACTCGGCAGAAAGGTCCTGATAAGCCGTGGCGGTATTGGCCCATACGGTATCGCCGCCGGACGCGGGCGCTACCACCGAGCGCAGGATCGACGCCTTGGGGTAGGCATCGACGAAGGTCACGTCGGTGTGCCAGGAATTGGCCCGGCGCCCTTCGCCACCATCGAGTTCAAGCAGGTAACGCGTGCCTTCGCGCACCGGCACGGTCGGGTGGGCGATCGGCTCGCCGAGCAGGTGGGCAAAGGCTTCCTGGCCCTGGTCATCAAGATGAGTCTGGGCGCGGAAGAACACCACCTTGTACTGCACCAGCGCGGCCTGGATGGCCTCGATCACGGCAGGTTCAAGGTCGGCGCTCAACTGGACCCCGCGGATCTCGGCACCGATGCGACCGGCCACCGGGTGGATGTCCAGCGCGTGGGTGACAGGTGCTACGACGCGTGCGGCATTGCTCATGGTTTGACCCTCATCTGGCTAGGTTGCGCGAAGTGCCGATGAAAGCTCTGCTCTATTGATATGCAAATAAGCTCTAACAAATAAACAGATGCTTCATTGACGGAATAAGAGCTTGCATTTAAAACCTGAGCCTGCACGGCGGCAAATACCTTCGCCGTATTTTTGGAATGCCGGGAAAGCATATGGATCTTCGCCAACTGCGTTACTTCATCGCCCTCACTGAACACCGCAGTTTTGTCCGCGCCGCCGATGCCATGGGCATCACCCAGCCGGCTTTCAGCCGCAGCATCCAGGGCCTGGAACAGGAGTTCGGCTGCGTGCTGATCGATCGCGGCAACAAGGATCTGCGCCCCACGCCCGAAGGCCAGGTGGTGCTGCAGCACGCCCTGCGCCTGGTGCAAGGCGCGGCGCAGCTGAACAGCGAAGTGCAGCAGATGACCAAGCTCGATGCCGGCGAGCTGCGCTTCGGCTGCGGCCCGGCGCCTGCGGTGCACCTGGTGCCGCAGGCGGTGGCACGCTTTCTCGGCGCCCACCCCAAGGTGCGCACCTGCTTCGACGTGGATAACTGGGAAAAACTCAGCCGTGCGCTGAGTCGAGAAGAGATCGAGTTCTTCGTCGCCGACATCCGTCATTTCGAGGCCGACCCGAACTTCCAGACCCAGCCGCTGAGCCCGCGCCGCGGCCTGTTCTTCTGCCGTCCGGGGCACCCGCTGCTGGCCAAGGACAGCCTGTCGACCAACGACATGTTCGACTACCCGCTGGCCACCACCCTGATCCCGCCGGGGGTGCGCAAGCTGCTGGCCAACCTCAGCGGCAAGACCGACTTCGCCCCGCAGGTGCAGACCGAGCACCTGCCGACCCTGGTGAAGATCGTGCTGGGCACCGACGCCATTGGTATCGGCACCGAAGAAGCCTTTGCCGAGGACATCGAACAGGGCCGCCTGATACGCCTGCACTGGCGCAACCTGCCGGCCAACCTCGACAGCCTCAATGCCCGCTGCGGCATCGTCAGCCGCAGCGGTTATCGCCTTTCGCCCGCCGCCCGGGCAATGATCGAAACCCTGATCAGCCTCGATCGGCAGCCAGAGGTGCAGGTGCTGGCCGGATAGCCTGAGGCGCCAGCCACTGCTCGACCTTGAACGGTTTGCGGATCAGCCGCTGCCCGGCGGCCAGGTCAACTGAAGCCTGCAACTTGGCCAGAAAGTCGGCATCCAGGGTCGAGGGGAAGATCTTGCTCAGCTGCTCGTTCTGCAGGTCTTGCTGCAGGATCGCCGGCGGGTAGCTGGCCAGCCCCGAGACCAACTGAATGTAAGCCTCCTTGTTGTCGTCCTGGGTCAGCCAGTGCACGGCCTTCTCCTGAGCAGCTAGCAGTTTTTCCACCAGCTCCGGGTGCTCGTCGACAAAGCGCCCGGACCCTACCAGCACCGCCTGAACATTACCGGCGCCGCCCAGGTCACGGGTGTTCAGCGGCAGCTCGGCCAGGCCGCGTTGCTTGAGGGCGCTGATGCCGGTCGAGCCCCAGGTGGCGTCGATCTGCCTGGCAGCCAGGGCGGCGATCGCCGCGTTGAAATCCAGGTTGATGACTTTCAGGTCCTTCTCGCTCAGGCCCTGGCTGGCCAGGGCGGCGTCGAACGACAGCTGGGTGGCAGTGCCGCGAAACACCGCCACGCGCTTGCCCTTGAGATCTTGCAAGGTCTTGATGTTGCTGCCCGGCGCCACTCCGAGGTAATGCTTGATGCCGCGCCCGGTGGCGGCCAGCAGGCGGGTGTCGAGGCCATTGGCCTTGCCGATGATCGCCGCCAGGTCGCCGAGGTAGGCGAAGTCGACCTGGCCGTTGGCGAATGCCTCGTTGATCACCGGGCCCGCGCCCTTGAAGTAGTTCCACTGGATGCTGATGCCATCGGCGGCGAAGGCTTTTTCCAGCAATTGCTGGTCGCGCAGTACGTCGGTCACACCGCCGCCGGAATGCTGGGTGCCGGCGCTCAGGTCGGGCACGGCGATGCGGATTTCCCTGACCTCGCCAGCCTGGGCCGGCGGCAGCCAGCCGACCACCGCGGCCAGGGCGGGAACGGCAAACAGATTGAACACACGGTTGATCGACAGGTTCATGGCACGCGACTCCTTGTAATGGTGCGGCCACGCTACCGACAACCCAGACCAGTAAATAAATACTAATAAATTACATTTTAATAACTTGTAAGCATAAAAGCCGTTCTACGGGCGTTCCAGCGCGCCATGCATCAGGCACAAGAAAAATATGCTTCGAATGCATTGGCTGCGCGTTGTGACAGCAGCTTTAAATGCAGATTCTTATCACCTAAACGAATTGATATTCAAATCTGTAATTCAATTTAAGAATAAGCAAATTTCAACTCGCAGAGGTTTCCATGGCCCGAGCTTCACTTTCCAGCCTGCCACTGGCCAGCCCGCCAGGCCGGACGCGACGGTTCGACGGCCTGTACCTGAGCCGCCTGCAAGCCTGGTATCTGCCCCTGTTACTGGCAGCACTGTGGTGGCTGGCTAGTCGCAACCAGTGGATGAGCGAACAGATATTGCCGGCACCGAGCCTGGTCTGGCAGAGCGGCCTGGAGCTGGCCCAGGGCGAGCTGTGGACGCACCTGGCGATCAGCCTGCAACGCCTGGCCCTGGGCCTGCTGGTGGGCGTCGCCAGCGGCGCCTTGCTCGGTGCCTGGCTGGGTTTCAGCCGTCGCGCCGAACGCCTGGTACTGCCAACCTTCAATGCACTGGCGCAGATCCCGACCCTGGCCTGGGTGCCGCTGTTCATGGTGCTGTTCGGTATCGGCGAGGTGCTCAAGCTGGTGGTGCTGGTCAAGGCGATCATCGTGCCAGTGACCCTGCATACCCTGGTGGGGGTGCGCGATACCCAGCCACGGCTGCGCGAGGCGGCCACGGTGTTGCGCCTGCCGGCGCGCCTGCTGGTCAGCCAACTGATTTTTCCGGCGGCCCTGCCGGCCTTTCTCGCCGGCGTGCGCCTGGCCCTGGCCACCGGCTGGACATCGTTGCTGGCGGTGGAACTGCTGGCCTCCAGTGAAGGTATCGGTTACCTGATGGTCTGGGCCCGGCAGCTGTTCATGCTCGATATCGTGTTTGTCTGCATCCTGGTCATCGGCCTGCTGGGTCTTGTCATGGATCGCATCCTCGGCTGGCTCGACCGGCACCTGGTGCATTGGCCGCATCCGCCCAGCGCCGAGCTGCGGGTGTCGCGTTTGCAAGGCGCCCAGCGCTTGCAGGCCTTGCTGCTGCCGATCGCGCTGCTGGTGCTGTGGCAGCTGGCCAATCAACTGGACTGGGTCGACACGCAGATTCTGGTTGCCCCGTTGCAAGTCCTGCAGACCACCTGGAATGGCCTGCTCGACGGCTCGCTCAGCGGCGCCCTGGCGATCAGTGTCGGTCGGGCCCTGGGCGGTTTGCTGCTCGGCGGCAGCCTGGGCTTCACCCTGGGCCTGTGGCTTGGGCTGTCGACGCCCGCCGAACGGCTGCTCGGGCCAAGCCTGGCCGGTTTGCGCCAGATCGCGATCTTCGCCTGGGTGCCGCTGCTGACCGCCTGGTTCGGCCTCGGTGAATTGGCCAAATGGGTATTCGTCGGCCTGGCGGCGTTCTTCCCGCTGTTCATCGCCACCCAACGGGCGGTGGCCAACCGCTCGCCACAGCTGGAGGAAGTCGCCCGCGTGCTGCACCTCAACCTGCCCCAGCGCCTGCACCGACTGGTGCTGCCAGGCGCTGCGCCGGGGATTTTCGCCGGCCTGCGCATCGGCCTGATCTACGCCTGGCTGGGTACCATCGGCGCCGAATACTTCATGCCCTCGGGCGGCGGTATCGGCAGCCTGATGATCGGCGCCCAGCAGTTGCTGCGCATGGACATCATCATGGCCGGGATGCTCCTGGTCGGCCTCACTGGCGCGCTCCTCGGCGCCTTTGGACAACACCTCGAATTGCGCGCCACGCGCTGGAGACGAGCATGAACGCCATCGCCCCTGCCCTGGTCAGTTTCAATCAGGTCGGCAAACACTTCGCCGTGGCCGGCGGTGAGCTGGAAGCCATCCGCGACTTCAACCTGCAAATCGCCGACGGTGAGTTCGTCGCCATCGTCGGCGCCAGTGGCTGCGGTAAATCTACCCTGCTGCGCCTGCTGATCGGCCTGGACAACGACTACCAGGGGCAGATCCTGATCGACGGCCAGCCGCTCAATGGCATCGGCAGCGAACGCGGCATCGTCTTCCAGGAGCACCGCCTGTTCCCCTGGTTGAGCGTGGCGCAGAACATCGCCCTGGGCCTGGTCAACGAGCCGTTGAACAGCGAGCAGCGCCAGCAGCGCATCGACCAGTACATCGCCCTGGTGGGCCTGCAGGACTTCAGCCAGGCCTACCCGCACCAGCTCTCCGGTGGCATGGCCCAGCGTGTGGCAATTGCCCGTGGCCTGGTGGCCAGCCCGCGTATCTTGCTCCTCGATGAACCCTTCGGCGCCCTCGACGCGCTGACCCGCCAGCAGATGCAGGACGAGCTGCTGGCGATTCGCGAGCGGGCACGCATTACCACCCTGCTGGTGACCCACGATGTCGAAGAAGCGCTGTTTCTCGCCAACCGCGTGGTGGTACTGGAGCCGCGCCCCGGGCGGATCAAGCGCATCGTCGACATCGACCTGGCGCACCCGCGCCAACGCGCCAGTTACGCCTTCCACCGTCTGCGCGAAGACCTGCTGCACGAACTGACCGCCGACGAACGCTATCTGCCGCCGGCGCTGGAACAGATCCGCGACCTGCCTTTGACCTACCTTGCCTACTGAGAACCGACCATGAGCCAACGCCCCAACTTTCTGGTCATCGTTGCCGACGACCTGGGTTTCTCCGACCTCGGCGCCTTCGGCGGTGAAATCGCCACGCCGAACCTCGACACGCTGGCCACTGCCGGCCTGCGCCTGACCGATTTCCATACCGCGCCGACCTGCTCGCCAACCCGTTCGATGCTGCTCACCGGCACCGACCACCATATCGCCGGCATCGGTACCATGGCCGAAGCGCTGACCCCGGAGCTGATCGGCAAGCCAGGCTACGAAGGCTATCTCAATGACCGCGTGGTGGCCCTGCCGGAGCTGCTTCGCGATGCCGGTTACCAGACCCTGATGAGCGGCAAATGGCACCTGGGCCTGACCGCCGAACTGGCGCCCCAGGCCCGCGGCTTCGAGCGCTCCTTCGCCCTGCTGCCCGGCGCTGCCAACCACTATGGCTTTGAGCCAACCTATGACGAACACACCCCCGGCCTGCTCAAGTCGACGCCGGCGCTGTACATCGAAGACCAGACCTTTATCGAAGAACTGCCCAAGGATTTCTATTCCTCCGACGCCTTCGGCGACAAGCTGCTGCAGTACCTGAAGGAGCGCGACCAGAGCCGGCCATTCTTCGCCTACCTGCCCTTCTCGGCGCCGCACTGGCCGTTGCAGGCGCCTGCCGAGGTGGTGACGCGCTACCAGGGCCGCTACGACGCCGGCCCCGAAGTGCTGCGCCAGGAGCGCCTGGAAAAACTGCGTCAGTTGGGCCTGATCGCCGCCGATACCCAGGCCCACCCGGTGGACAACCACTGGCACAGCCTCAGCGATGAGCAACGCCAGCGTTCGGCGCGGGCGATGGAGGTGTACGCGGCGATGGTCGAGCGCATGGACTGGAACATCGGCCGGGTGCTGGACTACCTGCGCAACCAGGGCCTGCTCGACAACACCCTGGTGCTGTTCATGTCCGACAACGGTGCCGAAGGGGCGCTGCTCGAAGCCTTCCCCAAATTCGGCCCGCAACTGGCCAGCTATCTCGACCAGCACTACGACAACAGCCTGGAGAACATCGGCCGGGCCAACTCCTATGTCTGGTACGGCCCACATTGGGCCCAGGCGGCCACTGCACCGTCGCGGCTGTACAAGGCCTTCACCAGCGAAGGCGGAATTCGCGTGCCGGCGCTGGTGCATTACCCGGCATTGGCGCGCCAGGGCCAGATCAGCCATCAGTTCAGCACGGTGATGGACATCACCCCGACCCTGCTTGATCTTGCCGGCGTGCGTCACCCCGGCAAGCGTTGGCGCGGTCGCGACGTGGCGCCGCTGCGCGGTAAGTCCTGGCTGGGTTTCCTGTCGGGCGAGACCGAGCAGGTACACGACGAAAACACCGTCACCGGCTGGGAGCTGTTCGGCCGCAGGGCGATTCGCCAGGGCCACTGGAAAGCCGTGTACATCCCCGGCCCGGTCGGCCCGGCCACCTGGCAGCTCTACGACCTGGCCAGCGACCCGGGCGAAATCAATGACCTGGCCACGGCACAACCAGCGAAACTGGAGGCGCTGCTCGGCGAATGGCAGAAGTATGTCGAGGAGACCGGGGTGATCCTCAGTCAGTCACCGTTCCAGCCGGATTAGCCAGCGCCTGCAGGCGTGCGGGGTCGATGATTTCGATCTCGCCATAGCCCAGGCGCAAGGCGCCCTCCTGTTGCAGCGACTTGAGGATCTGGTTGGTGGTCTGGCGCGACAGCGAGAGCATCAGCGCCAACTGCTCCTGGGACAGTTGCAGCACGCGCCGGCTGCCCCGCAACTCGCCATAACCGGCGGCGATCTGCAACAGCCTGTGGGCTACCCGCGGCGCCGCCGCCAGCAGGCTCTGCTGCTCCAGGGCAACAAACACCACGCGCAGTTTATGGCTCATCAGCAACGCCACGTCGCGCCAGTGCTGTGGCTGCTGTTCGAGCCACTTCAACAGCGGCGCCTGGGGTATCCATAACAGCCGGGTCGGCCCTTCAGCCTGGGCGTCGTGGGTACGCGGCTGGCCGTCGAACAGACTGATCTCACCGAACCAGTGCGGCGCTTCGATCAGGGTCAACAGCGCTTCCTTGCCATCGGTAGCCACCGCGCCCACGCGCATCGCCCCGTCTAGCACCGCATACAGCCCGCACGGCGCATCACCGCGCTGGAACAGGTATTGCCCGGCTGCCAGCTCACGCTGCCGGGCCAGCGCCAACAGGCTATCCTGAAAGCAGGGAGGCAACGCCTGGAACCAATGACCTTGCAGCAGGGTTTCGCGCATAGCGCCTCGAAGGTGAGCTCTGTCGGCTAGCCGACAGACAGGCGGAAATCTGTAGGACATGCTCACGCCACCTACAGGAGGAACAACAATGAAAAACCTGGTCGAACACCTGAGTCAATACGCCGCCTACCACCGCGACCCGCGCAACATCGTCACCCACTTTATCGGTATTCCGCTGATTGTGCTGGCGGTGACGGTTTTGTTGTCACGACCGGGGGCTGCGGTGGGCGGCGTCTGGGTGTCGCCGGCGCTGCTGGTGGCGCTGGTTACCGGCTGGTTCTACTTGCGCCTGGATCAACGCCTGGGCCTGCTGATGGCGGTATTGCTTGGTTTGTGCCTGTGGGCCGGGCAGGCGTTGGCCGTGCAAAGCACCCTGGTGTGGCTGAGTGCCGGGCTTGCGCTGTTCGTGATTGGCTGGGTGATCCAGTTTGTCGGCCACCACTATGAAGGGCGCAAGCCGGCGTTTGTCGATGATCTGATGGGGTTGATCATCGGGCCGTTGTTTGTGGTGGTGGAGCTGGGGTTCTTGCTGGGCATGCGCCTGGAGCTGAAAAAAGCCATTGAAGACACTGTCGGGCCGGTGGCGATTCGGCAGAAGAAGGCGGCGGTCTGATTAGGGCTGCTTTGCAGCCCATCGCTGGCAAGCCAGCTCCCACAGGTTGGGTGGTTGCAATACCTGTGGGAGCCGGCCTGAACTGGCCTAATGATTTTGGACACCTTCGTCGGGCGCTATTATGGCGCCCAA
>NZ_JBGOGX010000041.1:0-21380 GCF_054788455.1 Pseudomonas sp. ZL2
CTCCCAGGGGCAGTGCAAGACCTGTGGGAGCTGGCTTGCCAGCGATGAGGCCAGTCCAGCCAACACATCATGCGGCGCCTGGATTACGACCGCTGCGCGCTCGATCGCCGGCAAGTCCGGCTCCCACAGGATTGGCTGTGCTCCCAGGGGCAGTGCAAGACCTGTGGGAGCTGGCTTGCCAGCGATGAGGCCAGTCCAGCCAACACATCATGCGGCGCCTGGATTACGACCGCTGCGCGCTCGATCGCGGGGCAAGCCCGCTCCCACAGGGCCGGCGTACACAAACCCACTGTGGGATCGGGCTTTGTTGATTGCCGTCAACCACCACACCCCGCCACCGCGCTAGTCTCGAGCCCAGTGCCAGACTCACGCCGAGGCCCCGATGCTCTACCCGCTGCTGTTATCCCTGCACCTGTTCGCCGCGGTGATCTTCATCGGTACGGTGTTCTTCGAGGTGCTGTTCCTTGAACACATCCGCAAGCAGTTGCCGGCCAAGCTCATGCTGCTACTGGAACAGGCCATCGGCCAGCGCGCCCGGCAGTTGATGCCCTGGGTGCTGCTGGTGCTGTTCGGGGCCGGGGTAGGGATGGTCTGGCTGCGCTATGTGCCGCTGCTGGAGGCGCCCCTGCGCTCGTCGTTCGGCACCTTGTTGCTGGTGAAAATCATGCTTGCCGCCAGCGTGCTGGGGCATTTTCTCGTGGCCATGCTGTGGTTTCGCAACGGGCAGATGAACAGCGGCCGGGTGAAGTTCATTCATCACAGTGTGTTCGTTCATCTGCTACTGATCCTGCTGCTGGCCAAGGCCATGTTCTACCTGACATGGTAGCCAGCCGCGCCGCGCTTGATGCAAATCAAGGCCCCTGGGCCGCTCCGGGCGGACACTGATGCTCCGTAGCCCGTCTCGGAGCCCCGCCATGCTTGACTCACTCCATCGCCACCGGCAGCAGATCACCCCGCACGGGCAGTGGCCGGGAGAGCCCGGCAGGCATGCCGATACCCGCAGGTTTCATGCCGGCATCGGCTCGCTGGATGTGTTGCGCGCCCTGCGCGCCAGCCGTCAGCAGCACCGGCCGTTGTCCTTGGGCGTGCAACTGCCCGCCGGGCTCGACAGTCAGGAGCAAGACGCCTATCTGCGCGGCCTGCAACGGGAGATCGCGCTGGTCGGCTGCCACCTGGGAGCCGACCAGAGCATTGAGCAGTTCCAGTTGAGCGGCGCTACCCCAGGGCCCGAGGTGCTGCAGCAGTTGATGGGGCAACTGCGCCAACGCTTCAATTTTCTGCAACACGAATTGGGTGACTACGGCGTTGAAGTCGATCTGCATCACACCGACTGGGCGACCATGGGCCTGTTGCGTGACCAGGGGTTCAACCATGTCAGCATCGGTGTGCCCGATGGCGGCCAGGGTGGTGTGCCGTCGGCAGCCCGTTGCCAGAACCCGGCGCCGATTCATTCGCTGATCGATGCTGCGCGCACCTTCGATTTTCGCTCGGTGAGTGTCGACCTTGGCTATGGCCACGCCTGGCAGACCCCGGACAGCTTCGCCCGCAAGCTTGCCACCCTGATCGAGCTCGAGCCCGACCGCCTGCAGGTGTTCGATTATGCCCAGGCGCCGGCGCGCTACGCCCACAGCGCCCGGCAAGCGCCCTGCAGCGAGCAGGACAAGGCGCTGATGCGGCGCATCTGTTTTGAGCAACTGCCGGCGGCGGGGTACCAGCACATCGGCCTGGGCCAGTTCGTGCGCGCCGACGACGATCTGGCCATCGCCCAGGAACGCGGGCGCCTGCGCCGCAATTGCCAGGGTTTTACCCGGCACGGCTACTGCGACCATGTCGGCTTGGGCCTGGGCGCGATCAGCCAGTTCGACGAACTCTATGCGCAGAATGCCCTGAGCCTCGCGCACTACCTGCAACAGCTGGGCAACGACCAGTTGGCCACCTGCCGAGGCTGGCGCTGCGAGGCGGATGACCAGTTGCGCCAGCGGGTAACCGAGCGCCTGGCCTGTGATCTGGAGCTGGATATCCAGGCCATCGAGGCCCGTTACGGCGTGGATTTTCGCCAGTACTTTGCAAGCGCCTGGCGCCAGCTGGAGGCCATGAGTCGGGCCGGGCTGGTCGAGTTGTCAGCGCGTTACATCAGCATATTGCCCGCCGGCCGGGTGGAAGTGGATGCCATCTGCCAGCTGTTCGAACAGAGCAGCCCGGGGCTTTCCCTCCATCAACAATGGGTCGATCACGATGCCAGCCTTTGAATTCAACCGCGCCCTGGTGAAAAAGTACGACCGTCCAGGGCCGCGCTATACCTCGTACCCGACCGCGCCGCAGTTTCACCCGGCCTTCGCCGTCGATGACTACCTGCAGGCC
The DNA here is from genome assembly GCF_054788455.1 of Pseudomonas sp. ZL2. Lineage (NCBI taxonomy): Bacteria > Pseudomonadati > Pseudomonadota > Gammaproteobacteria > Pseudomonadales > Pseudomonadaceae > Pseudomonas > Pseudomonas sp. ZL2. The sequence goes on from NZ_JBGOGX010000041.1 coordinate 2,362, forward strand.
GTGCAGGCCAGCAACCAGGCGCCGAGGCCCAAGCCGCTGTCGGCCTATATCCATATCCCGTTCTGCCAGAGCCTTTGCTATTACTGCGCCTGCAACAAGATCATCACCCGCAAGACCCATCGCGCGGCCGAGTACCTGGGCTACCTGAAGCGTGAGATTGCCCTGCAGGGCGCGCTGTTCGAGCGCAGTCGCAAGCTGACCCAGCTGCACCTGGGGGGCGGCACGCCGACCTACCTGAGCAACGCGCAACTGGCCGAATTGATGGACTGCCTGCACCAGGCGTTCAACCTCGATGACAGCGACGATCACGAGTTTTCCATCGAGGTCGATCCGCGCACCGTCAGTACCGGGCAAATCCAGATGCTGCGCGGCCTGGGCTTCAATCGCCTGAGTTTCGGCGTGCAGGATTTCGACGCCGCTGTGCAGGCGGCGGTCAATCGCCGGCAAAGCGAAGAACAGATCTACGCGTTGGTGGCCGCAGCACGCGAGGCGCGCTTCAAGTCGGTCAGCGTCGATCTGATTTACGGCCTGCCGCTGCAAACGGTGCAGAGCTTCGACGTGACCTTGGGCAAGATCATCGCCCTGCGCCCGGACCGCATCGCCGCCTACAGCTATGCCCACCTGCCCGAGCAAGTGCGGGCGCAGCGGATGATCCGCCGCGAAGACATGCCGCCGCCGGAGCGCAAGCTGGAGCTGCTGGAGCTGACCATCCAGCGCCTGACCGACGCCGGTTACGTGTACATCGGCATGGATCACTTCGCCTTGCCGGACGACGAATTGGCCCTGGCCCGGGCCAATGGCACCCTGCAGCGCAACTTTCAGGGCTACTCGACCCATGCCGACTGCGACCTGATCGGCCTGGGCGTGTCGGCCATCGGCAAGGTAGGTGACAGCTACAGCCAGAGCGTCAAGCTGCTGTCCCAGTACTATGCGTGGCTCGATCAGGGCCTGCTGCCGATCCAGCGTGGCTACCGCCTGAATGCCGACGACCTGCTGCGCCGCGAGGTGATCAACCAGCTGATGTGCCATGGCCGCATCGATTTTGACCGGTTCCAGGCCGCGCACGGTATCTGCTTCAACGACTACTTCGCCGAAGCCCTGGAGCAACTGGCCGAGCAGGTGGATGACCAGTTGCTGGCGCTTGATCAACACGCCTTGCAGTTGCTGCCCCAGGGCCACTTGATGATGCGCAACACCGCCATGGCCTTTGACGCCTACCTGGGCGGTGGGCGTAAAGGCCAGTTTTCGCGCACCGTTTAGTGCGAAGTGCCCTCGGCGAACTCGATCTTGTTGCCGACGTTGTACTTGCCCGAGGGCTTGTTCATGGGAATGCGCTTGACCTCCTCGAGGGTCTGGCTGTCGTAGACGATCAGCGCGCCGTCGTTGGCCCAGATGCTCAGCAGCAAATAGCGGCCGTCGTGGCTGAACTCGACATGGGCAGCGGTCTTGCCCGGCATCGGCCGCAGGGTGTGGGCGATTTCCAGGGTCTGCTTGTCGATCAGGTGGATGGCGTCGTTGTCGGGGCCGAAGAACACATCGGTCCAGGCATAGGCCGAGTCGGCGTGGCTGCGCATGAAAAAGCCCGGGCCCAGGGTGGGGATCTCCTTGATCAGGCGCCAGGTCTTGAGGTCGATCACCGAGATCAGGCCCTGGCTGATGTTCGGCGTGGCGAACACCCAGTCGCCGTTGCGCCGCCACCAGGTGCCGGAGCCCAGGTGCGGCATGCCGGGCAGGGCAATGCGGCTGAGCACCTGGCCGCTGTCGAGGTCAATGACCTGGCCGCCGTTGGCCTTGCGGGAGGTGGCCAGCAGTTGCCGGTAGTCCGGCGAGAAGGAGAAATCGTCGAGAAAATCCTCGGCCGCAATCCTTCGCGGCACGAAGTCGGGCTGGCCGGCACTGGACAGTTCCCAGACCTCTTTCACGTCCTTGAGCGCCACGATGAAACTGTCCCGTGGCGGTGCCGTGTACACCGCGCTGACCCGCGACGGCGTGCCGTCCTGGCCAACCGCAGCGATGGTTTTCACTGGCGTCAGGTCGCGGGCATCGAGCAGCACCAGGTTGCCTGGCAGGTAGTTGCCCACCAGCACCCAGCGCCCGTCCTTGCTCACCGCCAGGTTGCGGGTATTGAGCCCGGCGCGCACCTCGGCGATCAGTTTCAGGTTGTGCAAGTCGTACTGGCTGACCCAGCCGTCGCGGGAGGCAAAGTAGACGAAGCGGCCATCGGGAGAGAACTTCGGACCGCCGTGCACGGCAAAATGCGAGGCAAAGCGTGCCAGCACGGTGAAGCGGTCGCCGTCGAGGATATTGATGTGGTGATCGCCGGCTTCAACGACCACGAACAGGTTCAGGGGGTCGGCAGCGTGCTGGGGTGTGCCTGGAAGACTGTCGACGGCATTGAGCACCTGGTGGCTGGCGCGGATCTCGGCATCGCTCCAGGTCGGTGGTGTGGCCAGGGGCTGTTGCAGGTAGGTCACCAGGCCGTCGATCCGGGCTGAGCTCAATACTTTGGTAAAGCCGCTCATCTGGCTGGCCGGGCGGCCGGAGGCGATCACCTGGCGAATCTCGGCGGGCTTGATCCGGCTCAGGCTTTCCGGCAGCAGGGCCGGGCCGCTGGCACCGAAACGATTGGCGCCATGGCACTGCTGGCAATGCTGCTGATAGTCCAGGGCGGCCTGGTCGAGGGCCGCGCTGCCCTGCGCCGAAGCCATCCATAACAGCGGGACAAGGGCCAGGGCTTTCATGGTGCGACCTCGGCGGCAAGCGCGGCACCGGCAAAGTGCGCCGGGTGGCGCAGCGCCTGTTCGGCGAACAGCCCGACCACCTTGCCGATCACCGTCAGCGTCGGCGTGGCGGCGGGGCATTGCCGCGCCAGCATTGGCAAGTGTGCGAGGGTGCCGCGCAGCACCTGCTGGTCGGCGCAAGTGCCGCGGCTGATCAGGGCCGCCGGGGTGTCGGCGGCAAGCCCGGCAGCGATCAACTGTTCGGTGATCAGCCGCAGATTGGCCAGGCCCATATAGAACACCAGGGTCTGGCTGCTGTCGGCCAGGCTCTGCCAGGGCAGGTTGAGCGCGCCGTCGTGTTGCAGGTGGCCGGTGATGAAACGGCAGGAGTTGACCAGGTCGCGGTGGGTCAGGGGGATCCCGGCATAGGCGCTGCAGCCGGCGGCGGCAGTGATGCCCGGTACCACCTGACAATCGATGCCGTGCTGCAGGAGGAAGTCGAGTTCTTCGGCGCCCCGGCCGAAGATGAACGGGTCGCCGCCCTTGAGCCGCACCACCCGCTGGCCCTGGGCCGCCAGGTCGACCAGCAACTGGTTGATCTGTGCCTGGGGCAGGCTGTGGTAGCCGCTGATCTTGCCAACGTAATGGCGGCGGCAAGCGGGGGGGATCAGGGCCAGCAGTTCACTGCTGATCAAGCGGTCATAGACCACGGCATCGGCCTGCATCAGCAGGCTCCAGGCGCGCAGGGTGAGCAGGCGCGGATCGCCGGGCCCGGCACCGACCAGGGCGACTTCGCCGGGGCTGAAGGGCGAGTGCAGGGCGGCAGGTAGAACGGAGGCACAATGCATGAGGGCGTTCCTTGTTCCATCATCAGGGGCGCCGGGTCGCCGCCTGTGTCGGCGGCTTGCCCGGTCAGGTTGTCAATGCGTGACGCAAGGAATGCGCGCCGATGGCGGCAGGCCGATTTCTTCATCGCTCAGGTGGCAGCCGGGGTCCTGGCCCCAGAGGTCACCGGCGGCCCAGGCGCGGGTGCGGGTGTTGCCGTTGCAGATGCTCAGCCAATGGCAGGCGGCGCAGCGCCCGGTCACGGCCCGGGGATGCTCGCGCAGGCGCAACAGCAGAGGGTCGGGCTGCTCCAGCCACAGGGTGCGGAACGGCGTGCGGCGTACGTTGCCTACCGAGTGCTGCCACCAGTAGGTGTCGGGGTGCACTTCGCCGGTGTTGTCGATATTGGCGATGGCGCAGCCCGAGGCATTGCCGCCCCAGGCGCGCAGCATCTGCTCCAGTTGCGGGTAGTGCTCGGGTAGATGACGCGCAGTCCACTGCAGCAACAGGATGGCATCGGCATCGTTGTTACCGCTGACGAAGTCGCTGTCGCGGCCGTGCTGGATGTCATCCCAGGCTTGATCAAACAGCAGGTTCATCGCCTCACGGCTCATCTGCTGCAGCGCGTCGAGCTTGCGGCTGCGCTTGCCGCGGCCGCTGTAGTTCAGGTGCGAGAGGTAGAACTTGCCCACGTCACAGTCGCGCATCAGCGCCAGTAAAGCCGGCAGCTGGGCGTGGTTGTCCTGGGTCAGGGTGGTGCGCATGCCGACGCGAATGCCCTGTTCGCGGCACAGGCGCATGGCCTTCAGCGAACTGGCGAAGCTGCCTTTGAGCTGGCGAAAGGCATCGTGGGTGGCCTCAAGGCCATCGATGCTGATGCCGACGTAGTCGAAGCGGGCCGCGCGAACCTGGGCGATGTTGCGCTCATCGATCAGCGTGCCGTTGCTCGACAGGGCGACGAACATGCCTTGGTCGCGGGCATGGGCACTGAGCAGGAACAGGTCGCCGCGCAGCAGCGGCTCGCCGCCGGAGAGAATCAGCACCTTGACCCCGGCATCGGCCAGGTCATCGATCACTTGCAGGGCCGCTTCGGTATCCAGCTCGTCGCGAAACACGCTGTCGGCCGAGGTGGCGTAGCAGTGCTTGCAGGTCAGGTTGCAACGCCTGAGCAGGTTCCAGATCACCACCGGCGGGCGCGGGCTGCCCGGTGGGCTGGTGCGCGGGGCAGGGCCGTGGCCGGCCAGGGCGCGCAGGTACTGGCTGATTCTCAACATGCGACGCTCCTTGCTCAGTGGCTGGTGGGCAGGCGTAAACCGGTTTTCTTCAGGATGCGGCTGCTGACCAGCATGTCGTCGGCCCGGCAGGCATCACCCAGCAGGTAGCGCAGGTGTTCGCGGTAGCTGTCGATTTCGGTGGCGCTGCGGCCATGGACCATGGCGAACAGGTTGTAGCGCCAACTGCCGTTGCGCGGGCGCCGGTAGCAGTGGCTGACGAAGGGCTGGGCGCCGATAAGCCGGCCCAGGCGGGGCATCTGCGCGTTGTCGACATCCCAGACGGTCATGCCGTTGAAGCGATAGCCCAGGCGGTAATGGTTGGGCACGGCAGCGATGCGGCGAATGGCGCCGTCAGCCTGCAGGCGCTTGAGCAGGGCCAGGGTTGCCTCGACGCTCAGGTGCAGCTGCCCGGCCAGCCAGCCCCAGGGATCGTCCACCAGCGGCAGGCCGGCCTGGGTCAGTTGTACCAGGCGCAGGGCCAGGGCCTGTTCAGACCGGGAAGTACAAACCGACATGGTAGGTCTCCTCCTTGGGCAGGTTGAGCGGGGTCAGGCCGGTGCGCTGCTGGATGCGCTGCAGGGTCTGGTCCAGGTGCTCGAGGCTGGCGCAGCCGAGGACGAACCACATGTTGAAGGGGTGTTCGCGGCGGTAGTTGTGAGCGACTTCGGGCATCGCCGCAAGCTCGGCGGCAACGGCCTCGAAGCGTGCTTCAGGCACCGTCAGCGCCGCCAGGGTAAAGGCGCCGCCCAGCCGTTCGATGTCGAACATTGGCCCGAAGCGGGTCAGGGTGCCGTCGTCGAGCAGGCGTTGCAGGCGTTCACGCAGTTGCTGGCTGCTGCTGCCCAATTCCTCGGCCAGCACCTGCCAGGGCTGGGGCACCAGCGGCAGGCCCAACTGCAGGCGGTTGATCAGGCGGCGGTCGAGTTCATCCATGGGCGCTTGCTCCGCTGCTGGCGGGGGCGAAGCGGCCACCGCACTGTTTGAAAGCCTGGGTGCTGAACAAGACCTGGTAGGGCAGGTCGCTGAGCAGGTGCTGCTCGAGCAACGCCGCGATCTGCGCCTCGACCCGCTCGCGCTGGCGGCCATGGACCATGCAGAACAGGTTGTAGCGCCATTGCGGCAAGCACCGTGGCCGCTGGTAGCAGAGGCTGACCAGCGGCTCGCGGCCCAGGCGCTGGCCGACTTCGTCGATCAGGGCGTCGGGGATGTCCAGCACCAGCATGGCGTTGGCAGTAAAGCCCAGGGCGCGGTGGTTGAGCACCAGGCCCAGGCGGCGGAACAGGCCTTGCTGCTGCCATTGGTTGATCTGTGCCAGCACCTGCTGTTCTTCGGCGCCGATCTGCCGGGCGAGGTGCTGGTAGGGGCGCGCAAGCAGGGGCAGGCCGCTTTCAAGCAAGCGCCGCAGGGCCAGGCTTTGCGCGGGATCGAGAATACAGCTCATGGCGCGTCTCCCAGGGCAAAGCCGAGGTCGATGCGGTAGGCGGTGAGCATCGGCAGGTCGAGCGGGGTCAGGCCGGTATCGGCTTGCAGTTCGTCGAGGATGCGCTGCAGGTGCGGGCGGTCGGGCCCGGTCAGTACGAACCAGAGGTTGTAGTGGTGCTCGCGGGCATAGTTGTGGTTGACCTCGGGGTACTGGCTGATGCGCTCGGCCACCTGTTGCAGGCGCTCGGCGGGCACGGCCAGGGCGGCGAGGGTGCTGGCGCCGGCGCGGCGGTGTTCGAACACCGGGCCGATGCGCGACAGGCGGCCATGCCCGGCCATCCGCTGCAGGCAGGCGATGACCTGATCCTCGCTGCAGCCGAGCGCCTGGGCCATCTCCAGGTAGGGTTCGGCGCAGATCGGCATGCCATGCTGGTAGTGTTGGATGAGGCGCCGTTCGAGAGTGTCTAGCGGCATCTCAGTACCCCATCTGCTGGGCGCGGCTGCTGAAGAAGATGCCGCTGGGGGCGGTGGCCGGCAGGGTGGCGAGCCGCTTGAGGCTGTACGGGTCCCAGACCTGCACCTGGTTGGCGTCACGCACCGACAGCCACAACTGGTCGCCACGGGCGGTGAACTCCATGTGCAGCACGGCGGGGCCTGGCTTGAGGTCGGCAATGACGTTGTGGGTTTCGGTATCGATGACCTGCACCCGGTCATTGTCCGGGTAGGCGAAGTTGACCCACAGCTGGCGCCCGTCCGGACGGGCGCTGACGAACACCGGTTGCCCGGCGACGGCGATGGCGTCGGTCTGCTGCCAGGTGCGCGCATCCATCACCAGTACCTGATGGCGCCCGACCGCCGGCACGAAAGCCTGGTTATCGGCCACCGCCCAGCCTTCCAGGTGCGGCATCTTGTACACCGGCAACTTGGCCTGGCCGCGACCGTAGTCGCCGAGCACGCGCTTGACCCCATGCTCCGGGTGCCAGAGGTCGAGCTGGGCCATGCCGTCTTCGCCGAACAGCCCGGCCATGTAATAGCGGCCATCGGCGGTGATCAACGCGTCGTAGGGTTGCTGGCCGATACCTGTAAACCGGGTGATCTGCGGCGTATTGCCGTGGCTGAAGTCGGCGCTCCAGATCTCGCCGCTGTCGAACAGGCTGAACACGAAGCGCTGGCCGGGCGCGTCAACCAGGCCGACCACCCGCGAGCGCTTGGTGCCGTCGGCGAGCAGGGTGGCGGGGATGTCGGCGACCAGCTCAAGGCTGTGCGCATCGAAGACCTTGACCCCGCCAGGCACGTAGTTGGACACCGCGATCAGCTTGCCGTCCTGGCTGATCGCACCACCGATGCTGTTGCCGCCCTGGATCAGGCGTTTGTCGATGCGCTGCTGGAGCAGATCGACCTTGGTCAGGCCGCCGTCACGGCCGAACACATAGGCGTAGCGCTGGTCGCGGGAAAACACCGCCGAGGCATGGGACAAATCGCCCAGCCCGTCGATGCGCGCCAGGGCTTTGCCGGCGCTGCTGTCGATGATCTGCACACTGGCGCTGGCGCGTTCCACCACCAGGCCCAGGTCGCCAGTGCCGCGCAGCGGAGCCTGGGTACAGGCGGACAACAGCAGCGCGCAGGTGGCGGGTAACAGTACGTGTCGGATCATGGGGCAGATGCTCCTTGCAAAAGATGATCGACCAGCCAGCCGATGTCGTCGGCGCTCAGCAGCGCCTCCCAGGCGGGCATCGCGGTGCCGGGGCGGCCCAGGCGCACGGTGGCGAGCAGACCATCGCGGGGTTTGCCGGCAAGGGCCGCCGGCGTCAGTTCCGGGCCCAGGCCGCCGGTCAGGTGCAGGCCATGGCAGGCGCCGCAGTCCTGGGCCAGCAGGTGTTCGAGCTGCGCCTGGCGCTGGGCGTCAGGCGCGGCGAAAGCAGGGGGAACAAGCAGGAGGGACGCCAGGCTCACAACACAGCGGTAAGTATTCATGACGCCCTCCGTGGGTGGGTTACTTGAGGCTCAAGACCCAGTTGGCCAACTGTTTTGCTTCTTCATCACTGACCGCATTGGCCGGCATCGGGATCGGCCCCCAGTTGCCTTGGGTACCGTTCTTGATATGGCTGGCCAGCGTCTCGGCGGCGCCACTGATGCCGGCATTCTTTGCTGCCACTTCCTTGAGCGCCGGGCCTACCAGCTTGGCGTCGACGGCATGGCAGGCCACACAGGACTTGCTCTGGAACAACGCCAGTGCGTCATCGGCCAGGGCCGGTTGCAGGCTCAACGCAGTGGCCAGGGTGCAGAGTGAAAGCAGGGTATTTTTCATGACGACTCCTTGCGTTGATGAAGCTCAATAAATGTCGTGTTGGGTGTTGTAGACATTGAACTTGCCGGTCGGGGTGATCAGCCGCTTGTCCTTGATCACCTGCTTGAGCGCCAGGGTCTTGTCGTCGATCACCACCAGTGCCGACTCCTCGGTCTGGCCGTTCCACACCGAGAACCACACCTCGTCACCGGCCTTGTTGTACTCGGGCTGGACCACGCGCAGGGCGCCTTGCTTGATCCCCGAGTACTCGGCGATCGGCAGCACCTTGTAGCCGGCATCGAGCTTGTCGATGTCGAACACCGCCACCGACTGGCTGAGCTTGGTGTCCGGGTTCAGGGTGGTGTCGACGTACAGGTGGCGCGAGTCGGGGTGGGTCTTGATGAACAGCGAGCCGCCGCCCTGGCCCTTGAGCGAGCCGACCTGTTTCCAGGCGTACTGCGGGTACTTCAGTGGGTCGGTGCCGATCATCGAGATGCCGGCATCGCCCAGGTGGCTGGTGGCCCACACCGGGCCGAACTGCGGGTGCACGAAGTTGGCGCCACGGCCGGGGTGCGGGGTCTTGCCGACGTCGACCAGGGCGGTCAGGCGGCGCTCTTTGGAGTCGATCACCGCCACCTTGTTGGCGTTGTTGGCCGCGGTCATGAAGTAGCGATGGCTGCTGTCCCAGCCACCGTCATGCAGGAACGGCGCGGCGTCGATGCTGGTGATGGTGAGGTTCTTGATGTCTTCGTAGTTGACCAGCATGACCTTGCCGGTTTCCTTGACGTTGACGATGAACTCCGGCCATTCGTGGGAGGCGATGATCGCTGCCACCCGTGGCTCGGGGTGGTACTCCTGCTTGTCGACGGTCATGCCGCGGGTCGAGACGATCTGCTTGGGCTCCAGGGTCTCGCCGTCCATGATGGTGAACTGCGGCGGCCAGTAGGAGCCGGCGATGGTGTACTTGTCTTCAAAGCCCTTGAACTTGGAGGTCTCCACCGAGCGCGCCTCGATGCCGACCTTGATTTCGGCCACCTTGGTTGGCTCTTTGGGCCACAGGTCGATCATGTCGATGCGCGCATCGCGGCCGATCACCAGCAGGTAGCGGCCGGACGCCGAGATCCGCGAGATGTGCACGGCGTAGCCGGTCTCGATGAGCTTGACGATCTGCTTGCTGTCGCCGTCGATCAGGGCGATCTTGCCGTCGTCGCGCAGGGTCACCGAGAACAGGTTCTGCAGGTTGAGCTTGTTCAACTGGTGAGTGGGGCGGTCTTCGGGTTTGACCAGCAGCTTCCAGGTGTTGCGGGTTTCGGCCATGCCCCATTCCGGCGGGGTGGGCGGGGTGTGCTGGATGAAGTGGGCCATGCTGGTGATCTGCGCCTTGGTCAGCGCGTTGGAGGTGCCCCAGTTCGGCATGCCGGCCGGCGAGCCGTAGATGATCAGCGCTTCCAGGTAGGCCTGGCCACGGGCCTGGGTGATGTCCGGGGTCAGCGGCTTGCCGGTGGCGCCCTTGCGCAGCACGCCGTGGCAACCGGCGCAGCGCTGGAAGTAGATCTCCTTGGCGGCATCGAAATCGGCCTGGGTCATGTCCGGCGCGCCGGCCGTGGTGACCATGGCCGGTTGCGCGGCAGCGCTTTTCTGCTCGGCGCCGACGCTGGTGGGCAACGCCAGCGCCAGCGCCGAACAGAGGCTGGCGAGGCTCAGGGCAAAGGTTTTTCGGTTACTGATCAGCATTCCTTCTCTCCTCAGGCTAGACCTTTGCGATGTGCTGGAATGCCAGGACAGAGCGCAGGTTCTTGGTGCCTGGAAAGGCTATGCCGGAGCAGGCCGCGGACCGCTTGACGGCGATCAAGTTTGCCGGCCATGGCGCTTGCCAGGTTGTCGCAGGGGCTCTTAGCGTGGTCGTCGAACCCGCTGTCTATCCAGGTAAGCCATGGACCTCACAGAACCCCGCTGCGAACCCTTCTACCAAGCGCAAGGCAACGAACTGACGCTGTTCGAACAGGCCTGGCGCCACGGCATGCCGGTGCTGATCAAAGGCCCCACCGGTTGTGGCAAGACCCGCTTTGTCCAGCACATGGCCCATCGCCTGAAACTGCCCCTGCACACCGTGGCCTGCCACGACGACCTCAGCGCTGCCGACCTGATCGGCCGCCACCTGATCGGCGCCCAGGGCACCTGGTGGCAGGACGGGCCATTGACCCGGGCAGTGCGCGAGGGCGGCATCTGCTACCTCGACGAAGTGGTCGAAGCACGCCAGGACACCGTGGTGGTGCTGCACCCGCTGGCCGATGGCCGCCGCGAGCTGTTTCTCGAACGCACCGGCGAAGTGCTGCAGGCGCCGCCGTCGTTCATGCTGGTGGTGTCCTATAACCCCGGTTACCAGAACCTGCTCAAGGGCATGAAGCCCAGCACCCGCCAGCGTTTCGTGGCCCTGCGGTTCGACTATCCGCCCGCCGCCGAAGAAGCGCGCATCGTGCGCCGCGAGGCCGGGGTCGATGGCGCCCTGGCCAACCAGATCGTCAAGCTCGGCCAGGCCTTGCGGCGCCTGGACCAGCATGACCTGGAAGAGGTGGCCTCGACCCGTCTGCTGATTTTCACCGCACGGATGATCGGCGCCGGCATGAACCCGAGGCGGGCCTGCCTGGCTTGCCTGGCCGAGCCGCTCAGCGATGACCCGGTGACGGTGGCGGCGTTGATGGACGTGGTCGATGTCCACTTCGGCTGAGCAACTGCCCCGGCAGTTGCCGGGCGACCTGGCGATGTGGCTGTTCATCCTCGCCGAGCTATCGGTGTTCGCCATCCTGATCCTGGCCTTTGCCGTGACCCATCACCTCAAGCCGCAGCTGTTTGCCGCCAGCCGCGCCTTGCTCGACGCCTCCACGGGCCTGGCCATGACCCTGAGCCTGCTCAGTGCCGGGGCGCTGGCGGCGCTGGCCCAGGTGCAGGTGCGCCAGGGGCAGCCGAGGCGGGCGGCATTGTTGCTGCTCGCCGCCTTACTGGTCGCCTGCGTCTACGTGTGGCTCAAGCTCGGCGAATACCGCCACCTGCTCGGCGCTGGGCTGGGCATCGAGCGCAACACCTTCTTCACCTTGTACTGGATTCTCACGGGCTTTCATTTTCTCCATGTGCTGCTCGGCATGCTGATCCTGGCCTGGCTGGCGCTGACGGCCTGGCGTCGCGGCTATGGCCCTGGCCAGTGCAGCGGCTTCGAATCCGGGGTGCTGTACTGGCACATGGTCGATCTGGTCTGGGTGCTGCTGTTCCCGCTGGTTTACCTGCTGGGTTGAGGAGGGCGCATGCCCACATCGATAGTTCTTTTGCTGTGCTGGCTTGCCCTGGCGTGCCTGAGCCTGGGCACGGTGATGCTCGGCCAGGGCACGTTCATCCTGCTACTGGCGGCGGCCAAGGCCTGGCTGATCACCGACGGCTTCATGGAACTGCGCCACGGCCCGCAGCGTTGGCGCTGGCTGTTGCTGAGCTGGGCCCTGGTGCTGGTGGCGCTGGTGGGCCTTGGCCTGCATCTGCGCGGCTAATACCTGAGTAAAACCATCGGCGTTTCTTGATCGCCATCAAGCAGGTTTTTGCCCCGCGCTTTCTATCATGGCCAGGCCAAGCAATGAGGAAGCGACCATGTCAGAGACCTTCACCAAGGGCATGGCCAGGAACATCTATTTCGGGGGAAGCGTGTTCTTCTTCCTGATATTCCTGGCTTTGACCTACCACACCGAACAGACCTTTCCCGAACGCAGCAACGCCGCGCAATTGACCGACGCGGTGGTGCGCGGCAAGACGGTCTGGGAGCAGAACAACTGCGTCGGCTGCCACACCCTGTTGGGCGAGGGCGCGTACTTTGCGCCGGAGCTGGGCAACGTGTTCAAGCGCCGTGGCGGCGAGGAGGGCTTCAAGCCGTTCATGCATGCCTGGATGAAAATGCAGCCGCTGGGCGTGCCCGGCCGCCGGGCCATGCCGCAGTTCAACCTGAGCGAACAGGAAGTCGACGACATCGCCGAATTCCTCAAATGGAGCTCGAACATCAATACCAATGGCTGGCCGCCAAACCAGGAGGGCTGAGTGATGAACGTTGCCAATCCGCATCTTAAATTTGCCTCCCAGGCCGTTGCCAAACCCTACTTCGTGTTCGCCCTGATCCTGTTCCTCGGCCAGGTGCTGTTCGGTTTGATCATGGGCCTGCAATACGTGATCGGGGACTTCCTGTTCCCAGCCATTCCGTTCAACGTGGCGCGCATGGTGCACACCAACCTGCTGATCGTTTGGCTGCTGTTCGGCTTCATGGGCGCCGCCTACTACCTGGTGCCGGAGGAGGCCGACCGCGAGCTGCACAGCCCGAAGCTGGCGATTTTGCTGTTCTGGGTGTTCGCCGCCGCCGGGGTGCTGACTATCCTCGGCTACCTGCTGGTGCCCTATGCCGGCCTTGCGCGGCTGACTCACAACGAGCTGCTGCCGACCATGGGGCGCGAGTTCCTCGAGCAGCCGACCATCACCAAGCTGGGCATCGTCGTGGTCTGCCTGGGCTTTCTCTACAACATCGGCATGACCCTGCTCAAGGGCCGCAAGACCACCGTGAGCATGGTGATGATGACCGGCCTGATTGGTCTGGCGGTGTTCTTCCTGTTCTCCTTCTACAACCCGGGGAACCTTGCCCGCGACAAGTTCTACTGGTGGTGGGTGGTGCATCTTTGGGTCGAGGGCGTGTGGGAACTGATCATGGGCTCGATGCTGGCCTTCGTGCTGATCAAGATCACCGGGGTCGACCGCGAAGTGGTGGAAAAATGGCTGTATGTGATCATCGCCATGGCGCTGATTACCGGCATCATCGGTACCGGCCACCACTTCTTCTGGATCGGTGCGCCCGAGGTGTGGCTGTGGGTCGGTTCGATCTTCTCGGCGCTGGAGCCGCTGCCGTTCCTGGCCATGGTCATGTTCGCCTTCAGCATGGTGAAAAACCGCCGCCGCCAGCACCCCAACCGCGCCGCCACATTGTGGGCCAAAGGCACCACGGTAACCGCGTTCTTCGGTGCCGGGGTCTGGGGTTTCCTGCACACCCTGGCACCGGTCAATTTTTACACCCATGGCACGCAACTGACCGCCGCCCACGGCCACCTGGCCTTCTACGGTGCCTACGCGATGATCGTCATGACCCTGATCAGCTACGCCATGCCGCGCCTGCGCGGGCTCGGCGAGGCCGCCGATGAGCGTTCGCAGACCCTTGAAGTGTGGGGCTTCTGGCTGATGACCCTGTCGATGGTGATGATCACCTTGCTGCTCACCGCCGCCGGCGTGGTCCAGGTGCTGTTGCAGCGCTGGGCCGAAGACGGCACGGCCTTGCCGTTCATGTCCACCACCGATCAGTTGCGCGGGCTGTTCTGGGCGCGGCTGGTCAGCGGCGTGGGCTTTCTCGCGGGCCTGTTGTGCTACCTGCTGAGCTTTCGTCAGCGCGGGCGTGCAGCGCTGCGCGCGCCAGCCAGGGTAGTGCCGTCATGACCCCGGCGGTTGCTTGATCATGTGCGGCCCGGCTGATCCAGCGGGCCGCTTTCTGCTTTGTGCAAAGGAGGCAACATGGCCTTCACGGTTGAAATGGAAGAGTGGGTTGGCAGTGTCTGGCATCGTTTCATCACCCGCCGGGCGAGTGCCGATTTCCCCGCGGCGCAAGTAGCGCTGGCGCCGCGACAACGGGCCCTGGCCCTGTTGTTCAGGGCCATGGGCGGGGCGGGCGGCATGGGGGTGGAGGCGGCCAGCGAGCGTGACCTGCTGCTGCGCCGCAGCCTGTTGCAGCAGATCGCTGGCACCTGCAAGCAGGCGCCGCTGGCCTGGTGTGACGGGCATAATCTGCGCTTGCCGGCGCAGCTTGCGGTGTTCGCGGATGCTGCCTTGAACCAGGAGCTGTACCGCTGGCTGGCCATGCTCGCGGCGCAATCGGGGCCGATGCGTCATTGGGGGCGGGACAATCAGCGCTGGACGCGCGAGCTGCTGCAACGCTTTCCGGGGTTGGTGGGCCGTTACCAACGGCTGGTCGATGCCCACCTGCAACTGCGCCCGGATCCGGCCGCGCTGAGCGCCGATGAAGCGCGGCTTGAGCGCGCCTTGCGCCAGGCCCTGCGCGAGCCGGGCAGCGTCGAGGATTTTCCGCGCAGCGAACGGGCGGCCTGGCCACTGCCGCTGTGGCTGTATCCACCCCTGCAGCTTGCCAGCGCCCAGGCTGGCGACCTTGAAGACGCCCAAAACGAGCTGCCCAATACCCCCGGCGAGCAGCAGGGCGGACGCAAGCGCGCCACCCGCATCGAGGAGCGCCCGGCCAAGGGCGGCCTGTTGATCGTGCGCCTGGAGAACCTGTTCAGCTGGACCGAACACGTCGACCTCGACCGCTGGGCAGATGACAGCCAGGACCCGGATGCCGCCCGGGTGGCCGAGGACCTCGATCAGCTGACCTTGTCGCGCACCCGTATCCGCAAGGGCGGCGGCCTGAAACTGCACCTGGACCTGCCGCCGGCCCAGGTCGACGACATTCCCCTGGGCGACGGTATCAAGCTGCCGGAGTGGGACTATCGCCAGGGGCGCTTGCAGGCCAACTTCGTCAACCTGCAACTGCTTGAACCCCGCGACTGCGAGCCCCAGCCACTGCCAGCACGGCTGCAAACCTCGGCACGGCGCTTGCGCCGGCAGTTCGAGCAACTGCGCACCGATCGCCAATGGTTGCGCCAGCAGCCTCAGGGCAGCGAGCTGGATTTGCAGGCCTGGCTGGATTTTCATGTCGAGCGCGTGCATGGCCAGTGTGCCGAGCGCGGCTTGTTCATGGAACAGCGCCACACGCGCCGGGACCTCGCCTGCCTGCTGCTGGCGGATGTGTCGATGTCCACCGATGCGCACCTGAACGATGAACAGCGGGTGATCGAAGTGATCCGCGACAGCTTGCTGCTGTTCGGCGAAACCTTGTCAGCAGTGGGGGATGACTTTGCCTTGTACGGCTTCTCGTCGCTGCGTCGCCAACAGGTGCGCCTGCAGCAACTGAAAGCCTTCGAGCAACGCTACAACGATGTCACGCGCGGCAAGATTCAGGGCCTCAAACCCGGTTACTACACCCGCATGGGCGCGGCGATTCGCCAGGCCAGCCAGTTGCTCGGCGGCTGCAAACGGCGGCGCAAGCTGTTGCTGCTGCTCACCGATGGCAAGCCCAATGACCTGGACCTCTACGAAGGGCGTTATGGCGTTGAAGACACCCGCGAAGCCGTGCACGAAGCCCGGCGCATGGGCTTGACGCCCTTTTGCATCACCATCGACCGCCAAGCCGGTGCTTATTTGCCGTACATGTTCGGCAGCAACGGCTACGCGCTGATTCGCCAGCCTGAGCAACTGCCGCTGCGTTTGCCGCAGCTGTATCGGCAGTTGACCCAGCCTTAGCGCGGTAACCAGAACACCATCGCCACGCAGAACAGCGTCAGGCCGATGCAAAACCACAGAAAGCGCAGTTGCTGGCGTGCCCCGGCCAACGCTGCGGTGGCCGGCAGCGGCATGCCGCAGTGCTCGCAAGTGCTGGCCCGGGCCGGGTTGGTGTGTTCGCAATACAGGCATACGGGCAGGGCGTTCATTCGAATTGCTCCAGCCGTGGCCGATCGAGAATGACGATGCGCCGCCCCTCCTGGGTGATGATCTTTTCATCGATCAGGCGGCGGATGATTCTTGAGAAGGTTTCCGGCTGGATCGACAAATGCCCGGCGATCAGCTGCTTGGCCATCGGCAGTTCGAACTGGCGTTCCACCGGCTGCGCGTGCATCAGTTGCGTCAGCAGGTAGCGCACCACCCGGTGGGTGGCATTCTTCAGCGACAGCGTTTCGATTTCATTGACCCGTTGGTGCAGGCGTACGCACAGCTTGCCGAGCAGGGCGAAGGTCAGCCGGCTGTTGCTCTGCAGCAGGCGCATGTAGGTGCTGGTCGACAGCCGATACAATTGCGATTGCCCGACCGCTTCGGCCGATGCCACATAGTTGGGGGTGTCCATCAGCATCATCGCTTCGGCAAAGGTCTGCCGCGGGCCGATGACTTCGAAGACCTTCTCCTGGCCGTCCGGGGTCAGACGGTAGATTTTCACCGCGCCGGCGATCACGAAGTAGAACGCCTCGGCCGGCTCACCCTGGCGGAACAGCGGCTCGCCCTTGTCGACGCTCAGCAGCTGGCTGTTGCCCATCAGTTCGTCGAGCTGCTCGTCGTTCAACGGCTCGAACAAGTGGTGGCTGCGCAGGATCTGGTGGTGGACGCGGTGAAGCACCATGGCGATTCATCCTCAAGCGGGAAAGGGGCACGGACCAGGAGGTTCTGATCGAGCAAGAGCCGGGCCAGGCGACGAGCCCCGGGTTTTCTGACGCGCTGATGCTGGCGGGTAAAAAATACCCTGGGCAAATGGGTTGAATTGACCATTCAAGGGTCATTTCTACCCTTGTTCTATCGACTTCAGCCTGCAATCACGTCAGGGCACAACCCTTGCACTAGCGTATTCAACAGCGATTGGCAGCCTACGCCGTTACACGTCGCGCGCCTTGACGTGCGACAAGGGCGGCAGCCTGCCGATGGCAGATGATGACGCCGGTTCAGTACCACCCGGCAACAAGGTAAGGAGAGGCTTGATGCAAGTACTTGATCGCCGTAAAGCGCTGGCCATCGTGCCGCTCTTGCGCCTGGCGTTCCGGCCGATGTTCCTCGCGGGCTGTGCGCTGGCAGTGCTGGCGATACCGCTGTGGCTGGCGGCCCTGAACGGCGCCCTGGGCAACTGGCAGCCGGCCGGCGGCTGGCTGGCCTGGCACCGCCATGAACTGGTGTTCGGTTTTGGCCTGGCGATCATTGCCGGCTTTCTGCTCACGGCGGTGCAGACCTGGACCGGGCAGCCGGGCCTGAGCGGCAAGCCGCTGGCGGGCCTGGCGTTGTTGTGGCTGGCGGGGCGAGTGGCGTGGCTGGCGAATGTGCCCTGGCCGTTGCTGGCGCTGCTGGAGCTGGGTTTCCCGTTGCTGGTCGCCGTATTGATGGGCCGCACCCTGTGGCGGGTGCGGCAGAAACGCAATTACCCGATAGTGATGGTCTTGCTGCTGCTGACGGTGGTCGATGGCCTGGCGGTGTATGGCCTGGTGCAAGGCCACGATGGCTGGCAGCGCCAGGGCGTGCTCGGCGGCATCTGGCTGGTGGCGGCGATGATGGGCCTGATTGGCGGGCGGGTGATTCCGTTCTTCACCCAGCGCGGGTTGGGGCGGACCGAGGCAGTCGTGCCCTGGCCCTGGCTCGACTGGCTGTTGCTGGCAGGGTCGGCGCTAGTGGCGGTGTTGTATGCGGTGGGGCTTGCCTTGACGGCGAATGCCGGGATTGGCCTGTTGTTTGCCGCCCTGGCGCTCGGGCATGTAGTGCGCCTGTGGCGCTGGCATGACCGCGGGATTTGGCAAGTGCCGCTGCTGTGGTCGTTGCACCTGGCCTACGCTTGGTTGGCCCTGGCCTGCCTGGGCATGGCCCTGTGGCATTTCGGTGTGCCATTGAACCCGAGCCTGGCGGTGCATTGCCTGACTATCGGCGCCATGGCCGGGTTGATCCTGGCGATGATTGCCCGCGTCAGCCTTGGCCATACCGGGCGGGCGTTGCTGCCGCCGACGGGGATGACCCTGGCGTTCGTTCTGCTCAACCTGGCGGCTGTCAGCCGGGTGGTGCTGGTGCTGTGGATGCCGCTGGGCGGCTTGTGGCTGGCGGGTATGTGCTGGGTACTGGCGTTTGCCTTGTATGCCTGGCGCTATGCACCGATGCTGCTGCGCGCCCGGGTTGACGGGCACCCTGGTTAAGCGCCTGGAGGCGAAGGATGTGGTATCCGTATTTACTGGTGATTCATCTACTGGCGGCGATTGCCTTTATCGGCACGCTGTTTTTTGAAGTCGTCATCTGGCAGACGGCGCGGCGGCAAGTGCCGGTTGCGGCGCAGGCCGGGGTCGACCAGGCGCTGTCGGTGCGTTCGCGCAAGGTGCTGCATGGCGTGGTGTTGCTGCTGTATGGCGCCGGTGTTGGCCTGGCCTGGCATCACCGCGCGGCCTTGAGCCAGCCGTTGGCCAGCAGCTTTGCCAGCCTGCTGAGCCTGAAGATCGTCCTGGCCCTGAGCATCATTGGGCATTACCTGTTGCTGGCGTTCTGGCTCAAACGCGGACGCTTGAGCGAGGGGCGTGCACGTTGGATTCGCTGCAGCATTCTTGGCCATATGTTGGTGATCGTGGTACTGGCCAAGGCGATGTTCTATTGGCATTAGCCTGCGCCGTACTCAGGCGGGCCCTACTTGTAGGAGCGGGCTTGACCCGCGATGAGGCCAGTACAGCCAGTACATCAGGTGTCGTCTGGATTGCGACCTCTGCGCGCTCGATCGCTGGCAAGGCCAGCTCCCACAAGTCCGGCGTACACAGATCCACTGTGGGAGCTGGCTTGCCGGCGATGAGGCCGGTACAGCCAGCACATCAG